>CAZGVY010000026.1:0-17011 GCA_964529215.1 uncultured Mordavella sp.
TATAAAAACAAACTGATCGCAAAATACCAGGAGGGCAGTTCCTTTAATCACGAATTTTTCGAAGAAGATGATACATATGAAGGAGATAATGAGATTCAGATCGTGCGCACCAAACGGTTTGGGATCAAACCTATGTTCCCGGAAGACGCCTGCGTACAGATGGAACTTCTGGGACATGATTTCTTTGTGTTCTCCAATGCCGAGACAGATGAGGTTAATGTTGTATATAAAAGGAAAAATGGAACTTTTGGCCTGATCGAGCCAGAATTCCGTTAAGTATGTCTTGCAGAACTGCGTTAAGTACATCTTGACGGACGCGGAATGAAGAAGGAGTAGATAGCAATCAGACGGAGCAGCATTACGATGAACTACCGGTTAACAGAGACTAAGGCACTCAGGAATGCCTTCGTGCCCAAGTCTCTGTAAGCCGTTATTTCATCTCCATTAAGAACGCTCCTAAATTGTCTGATCCGCTATCTACTCCTTCTTCATTCCGCTGTCTTCTAACTGTTTTATGACCAGTCTCCGTCGCTAAACCCGCCGGACAGTCAGCGATATGATGTCCGTCCGCTGTCTGCTGTCTTATCTAATCTGTGTTGTGAACGAATCTCCCTTCGGCAGGCCGCCGGACAGCCAAGTAACATAATGGCGGATTATAAAGCAGCCGGTAAACAGCTGCCAACCGTGGCAGATAAATGCTGCATGGGTATTTAAGGGGCGTTTTTAACGGAAGCGGAATCCACTGCTTACGGATACTTTGACGCGAAGGCATTCCTGAGCGTCTTAAGTGCAGTTAGCAGTTAGTTCGCTGTAGCGCTGCCCCGCCCAGGTGGCATTTATCTGTCACGGTTGGCAGCGTCCAGACCCAATTTTAATATGTCCGGCAAGGTATGCCCGGAAGATTCAGCCCTCCAGAATTTTTATCTCTCCACCTACCTTTACAAAGCTGCATCTATCTCCTTCTGTCAGCACAGCCCTTCCATTTGTCCCTTCCGTCAGCTTTTCTTTTATTACTGTGATCTGATCCGCCGGCACAAGGCATACAAGCTCTACCTGGTCCGTATACACAGAATCCATGAGCATAATACCGTTTTCTCCTAAAATATACTGTATTTTCCCAAGCCCGTTATAATCTGTACAGATTCTTAGCTGAACTCCCTTCGTCTTTCTTACGATCACCGACTCTGCAAGTCCTGCTTTTACCGCTCCGGAGTATGCTCTTACAAGGCCTCCTGTCCCAAGCAGCGTCCCACCGAAATAGCGGGTCACCACCACCGCCGTGTCATGAAGCTCTTCTCCCAGAAGTACGTCCAGCATTGGCTTCCCCGCAGTTCCGCCTGGTTCACCGTCGTCGCTAAATCTTGACAGTTCATAGTGTTCCCCAATGACATAAGCAAAACAGTGATGCCTTGCATCCCAGTATTTCTTACGTTCAGCCTCAATAAATCTCTGTGCTTCCTCTTCGCAGGATACCGGCTGTACAGCGGCGATAAATCTGGATTTTTTTTCTATCAGCTCTCCCTGCCCGCCCTGATATACAATTTTATATCCCGATAACATAACTTTTTCCTCCATCCTTCTCCGGCTCCGCATCTGCCTAAGATCCGTCTTCCGCCAAAACCACTCTGTATCTGCCCCGGCTGTTTTTTCTTAAATCATACCATGCTCCGGCTATTCCTGCAACGCAAAGCAGCCTGTCCACCGCGTATTCTGAAACCGGCAATATCCCAGAAATAAGGCATTTCTTAATATTTTCCTACATAAATATGAAGTTTTCATTTTTTCCTTTATTTAAACTGTTAAGTTTGATATAATACATTGATATGAAGGAGGAAGTAACTTATGAATTATGGAAAAAGGAAAGCTGCAAAAAGGCAGCAGGAGATCACGTCTAAAGGCGCCATGCAGGGTAAGCGCGTTGGCGTCAGGCTCTTCAAAGCCTTTTTGCTGCTGATTATCGTTGCCTGCGGTACTGTTGCAGTAGGCGGCATAATCTTTGTAAAAAAGATCATAGACGATTCGCCAGATATTGCTCCTTCCGATGTCCGTCCAAGCGGATATACTACTTTTGTATATGCTGACGACGGTACTGAGATTGAACGATTTGTAGCGTCTGGTTCCAATCGTGTATACAAGTCCATCAATGAAATACCAGAACATCTGCAGCATGCTTTTGTTGCAATTGAGGACGAGCGTTTCTATGAACATAAGGGAATCGACCCCCAGGGTATCCTGCGTGCCGCTATTGTCGGCATATCCCATGGCGGACACTTCACAGAAGGTGCGAGTACCATTACCCAGCAGCTGATCAAGAACAATGTATTCCCGAACTTCGTTTCTGAAAACACCTTTGCAGAGAAGGTGGAACGTAAGCTGCAGGAACAGTTCCTTGCCCTGGATATTGAAAAACAGATGACAAAGGATGAGATACTGGAAAGCTATATGAACACCATTAACCTGGGTCAGAACACTCTTGGTGTACAGGCTGCCGCAAAACGCTATTTTAATAAGGAAGTAATTGACCTTACTCTCTCTGAAAGCGCTGTAATTGCGGGAATCACTCAGAATCCATCCCTTTATAATCCAATAACCTACCCTGAAGAAAACGCCAAACGGCGCTCTAAGGTTCTTGGGGACATGCTGGCACAGGGATATATCGACCAGGCTGCTTATGACGAGGCAATGGCAGACGATGTATATTCAAGGATCCAGAATGTTAATAACGAAGTTGGGGAAGATTCCCCTTACACATACTTTGTAGATGCCTTATCAGACCAGGTGATCGAAGATCTGAAATCCCGCCTTGGCTACTCGGAATCCCAGGCCTATAACGCCCTATACAGCGGCGGGCTGAGCATCTATACCACTCAGAACCTGGCTATGCAGCAGATTTGCGATGAGGAAATGAACAACCCGGAAAATTATCCATGGCTGACAGAAGTGGGCATCGCCTATGCACTTACGGTTACCCGCGCAGACGGAACCGTAGAGAATTACAGTTCAAGCAACCTGAGGCAGTATGCACTGGAAGCCCATGGGGACGATCAGGGACTGCTTTATTCCACAGAAGATGAAGCAAGAGCCTTTGTAGAAGAGTGGAAATCCACAATTGCCAGAGAAGGAGATACCTACATTGAGAATCTCACTCTGACTCCGCAGCCCCAGGCATCTGTAACGCTCATGGATCAGACTAACGGCCAGATCAAAGCCATGGTAGGCGGACGCGGTTCTAAAACTGCAAGCCAGAGCCTGAACCGTGCCTATAAGGGTTCACCCAGGCAGCCGGGCTCCTGCTTTAAGATTCTTTCCACTTACGCCCCCGCGCTGGATGCCTGCGGAAAAACGCTGGCAACTGTCATCCGCGACGAACCCTGGCATTATTCCAATGGCACGCCTTTCAAGAACGCAACCGGCGGCTATCTGGGTGATATTACCATGCGCAAGGCAATTGAACAATCGCCAAACGTATGCGCGGTTAAGATGATCAATGAGGTAACGCCTGCTTTGGGATATCAATACGCACAGAACTTTGGTATTACCACACTGCAGGATTCTGATATGTACGAGTCAATTGCACTGGGAGGCTTAACACAGGGCGTATATAATTACCAGCTATGCGCTGCCTTTGCAGCAATTGCAAACGGCGGAGTTTATAACAGCCCGACCATGTATACCAAGATACTCGACCATGACGGGAATGTACTTCTGGAAGGCAATAAAGAAACCAGAACCGTTATCAAGGATTCTACGGCAGCGCTTCTCACCAGCGCGATGCAGGATGTTGTCACACAGGGTACCGGAAAAGGCGCCCAGCTTGATAATATGCCTGCGGCCGGAAAGACCGGAACCACCGACTTCAACCAGGATCTTTGGTTCTGCGCATATACCCCTTACTATACCTGTGCTGTCTGGGGAGGGTATGACGAGAATAAATCCCTGACAGGTATTGATACCCAGTTCCGTTTCCGGTTATGGAAAGGCATCATGAGCAGGATCCATGCAAACCTGGAGTACAGGGACTTCACCATGCCTGCTTCCATAGAGCAGAAAACCGTCTGTTCCCTCACCGGCTACCTTGCCCGCCCAGGCGCATGTCCGGCAGTTACAGAATACTTTGCATCCGGCAGCGTTCCGGATGAAGTATGCCCTGGTCACGGAGACTATGATGACGGAACAGGAGGAAGCAGTGAAACCGGCGATGGTACCGGTACCGACGGCAATACCGGGGGAGATAACCCCGATCCGGGAACCGTTAATCCCGATCCGCCGCAGCCCGTTGATCCCGATCCGCCGCAGCCCGTTGATCCCGATCCGCCGCAGCCCGTTGATCCCGATCCTGGAACCGAAGGTACCGGATAAAACAAAAATAAAATGCTAGATACTGTTTTTACAGATTTATCAAACAGGCGGCGCCCTATACCAATTGATATAGGGCGCCCTTCATTTCTTTAAAAACTTTAAACCTCTGTTTTTTCAATTTCGATTTATCCCTTTACACCGCCGGATGTCAGTCCTGCAACCAGATGTTTCTCAATCAGCAGGAACAGAACAACAACAGGAAGTGTTGCAAACAGGGACGTTGCAAACAAATACTGCCACTGGATAAAATTAAATCCATAAAATACATTGATACCAACCGTCATTGGTTTGAAAATATCCGTGGAGATCAATGTAAGTGCAATCGTATATTCATTCCATGCATTGATAAATACAAAGATCAGCGTCGTAATAATACCTGGCGCTGCCATCGGAAGCAGTACCTTGATCAGCGCTTTCACAGTCCCACAGCCGTCAATCTTAGCCGCCTGCTCCATCTCCGGTGAAATCCCCATAAATGTACCGCGCAGAAGCCAGATCGCAAAGGCCTGGTTGAATGCTGCATTCAAAAGAATAAGCCCCAGTATTGTATTATTCAAATGAATATTGACCATCATCCTGTAAATTCCGACCAAAAGAACCACTGGCGAGAACATCTGGCTCATGATTACCGCTCCCATAAAGATTCCTTTTCCTTTGAACCTCATACGTGCAAGAGCGTAAGCAGCCGGAATCCCACACAGAATAGCAAGCAGTGTAGCTCCTCCCGCAATCGTCAGGGAATTGATCAAATAATTAAAGACCGGCGCCGCCTTCCATATATCCGCAAAGTTCGACCATCGCCACACTTCCGGCAAAATATGGTCTATCGCATACATCTCCTTATTATCTTTTAGCGCTGTAATAAACATAACAAAATACGGATACAGAATAACAATACAAAGGATTATAACAAATAGATACAAAAGTATCGTCTGCCATGTTTTTCTTTTTGATGCCATCTAACTCTCCTCCTCTCCGCGAAGTGACAGGATCATATAAATGCTGGCACAAACCGCTAAAACAACAAAGCCGATCACAGATACGGCCGCAGCGTGGCCGCCTTTTCCATCCGTAAATGACAGCTGATACAGATATGTAACAAGCGTATGTGTCTGGTCGGCCGGAGCGCCCTTAGAGATCGTCCATACGATTGGAAAAGAATTAAATACATAAATTATATTCAGCACCGTCGATACCGTCAGGCTCGGCGCTACCAATGGTAATGTGATCTTAAAATGCTTCTGCCAGAAGCTGGCGCCGTCAACTGCTGCTGATTCATATAATGAAGTATCAATACTCTGCAAACCTGAAAGTACACAAAATGTAACGAATGGGAATGTAACAAAAATACCTACCCAGCATTCCCATCCAAACATGGAACTGGCAGTCTTTGTCCAGTTCACAAAACCGTCGATCAGTCCAATCTTTTTTAAAAGAATATTCAATGAACCATAATCCGCATTGATGATATATTTCCAGATCACGGACTGGATAACAAGAGCTGTCGCCCACGGGAAAATAACAACCGCACGGACGATCTTACGCCCAAAAAAGTCCTGATTCAGAACCATAGCCAGAATAAAACCAAAAACAGTAGATACTCCGACCACCACTACCGTCCAAACAACCGTATTCTGCAGAGTATGCCAGAAAACCGGTTCCTCAAAAATGTCCAGATAATTCTGGACGCCGTTCAGTCCCCGCACAAGACCGCTTCGGCCGACTTCGGAAAATGAGATCTTAAACACAGAAATAATCGGTATCAAGATCATACATACCATAAGTACAACACTCGGCAGTAACCAGAAATATGGCTGACCCGTCATTAGCGTCTTTTTCTTCATTGCCACGCCTCCTTAGATAACAAAATCCTTCTGCTCCCAGCCTGCGCTATCTTCGCAGATCTGTCAAAACTGCTGCGTAAAACCTGCTCCAGCATGCCGGCTGATAAAAATAGAGGGCCGACATAACTCGGCCCCTCTCGGCAATACCTATTGAAATCTAATTATTTTGTAACAGATTCCTGAAGTTTATCAAGTGCCTCCTGCGCACTGGATGTTCCCTCACATACCTGCTGCTCAACATCGATAACGCCGTTTCTTACGTCCATCCACTCAGGCTTCTGCATTGGATAGAACTTACAGTTCGGAAGTACTGCGCAAAATGTTGCAAAATACTCGCTGCTGCCTGTTGCATCGTCAGATCCGCCAACCTTGTAGTTCTCTGCATTAGCTGCAAGATTATCAGATGCATCCTGAGTAGCCGGCAGGAATCCTTCGTATACCATATAGTCAGAATATGTCTCACACTCATAGAATGCGTCGAAGAACTTTGTGATTGCTTCTGTACGTGCCTCGTCGGCATCGTCATCCTTGAAAGCCATCAGCTGATCGCAAACGCCAAGAGCTGTCTTCTCGCCCGGAAGGTCTGCAGCCACATAATTCACTTCTGAATCAGCAGCAACCATATTCATCGGCCCGATCATCATAGCAAGCGTTCCTGCGCTAAACGCATCCTGTAATGGATAACGTGTATCGGTAAACGGAGCAGAATTGCAGTAGCCAGAATCAATAAGCGTCTTAATGTATTCAACTGCCTCTACATTCTCTGCACTGTTAAGAGCCCAGTCGCCGTTGTCGTCAACAAAACCGCCGCCGAAGTTCCATGTATAATAAGAAAATGCTGCCTGGCCTTCGTCTGTGGAAATATCAAGTCCCCAGGGAACGATATCGCTGCCGAATGTATCCTTTACTGCCTGGCATGCGGTAAGAACCTCGTCCCATGTTGCCGGCGGATTCTCAATTCCAGCCTCGTTCAGCAGATCCATATTGCAGAAAAGGGAACGGCAGGATGCAAGAATCGGAATAGCCCATACGGTTCCGTCCATCTCATTTGATTCCCAGAAACTTGGGATAAAATTATCCTTCAATTCGTCAGATACATAGTCCTCTGCCGGCATCAGCAGGTCATCTGCCACATAATCAGCAAAACCGCTGATATTCAGGATGTCCGGCTGCTCGTTACTAGAGATACGTGTATTAACAACACTGTAAATATCATTCCAGGAAACGATCTCAATATTAAGATCAATGCCTTCATTCGCTTCCTCAAAGGTCTTCTCAAACTCCGTCCACCAATCCTGTGTGTAGTTGCCATACTGGGAAATGATAATGTCAAGCTTAACCCCGTCTGATGATCCGCCGTCCTCTGCAGAACCGCCGCCGCCACAGCCGGCAAGCATGGTCATTACCATTACTGCGCATACGAATACGCTGATAAATCTCCTTTTCATACTTTTCCTCCTTCTGAAAACATCGTACATACAAAGACATCCACATCCGCCAGCCCTTATCGCATCATGCCGTAACAGATGGCACACACATCTGCCTGTAACGAAAATATCCTGAATGCCTGCGGATCTAAAATTGTTCTAAATCCTTATACATTTATGATATCATATTACAAATAGCACAAAGAGAGGTTACGTAATTCTTCATTATATGTACAATTTATTTAATGTGATTAAGTTCATATTAACATGTTCTGTTAAAACTGTCAATAAAATCATATCGTTTTTCAGCAGTTTGCTTCTTTTGTCCCGCTGTTGTTTATACAAGGAAAATAAATATCTAAACATTCTGAAAATTATCCTTGTTTTATTCCAGGATCATTCTGGCTGCGCCGCAGATCCCTGCATCATTCCCCAGCGCTGCCAGTACAAATCTTGTTTTCTTATCTGCAAAAAAAGCCCTCTCCTGAAAGGGTTTCTCGATATAAGGAAGAATGACTTCCCCCGCTTTGGACACTCCCCCGCCGATCACAATGACCGCCGGATTTACAATTGCTGCAAGAACTGCCATAGCCTCTCCAAGATACCTTCCAAATTCCTCTGCGATCTGAATCGCGACCGCATCCTGAGCTTTCACTGCATCAAACACTGTCTTTGCGCTGATTTCCCCTCCGCGAAGTACTGTTTCATCGTCATTTTCCGCAAGCCTTCTTCTGGCAAGCCTTGCAATGCCTGTTGCAGACGCATACTGTTCCAGGCATCCGTGCAGGCCGCAGCCACAGGCCTCCTCCTCGCCGTGTCTGACAAACATATGCCCGATCTCTCCGCCGGCGCCCGTTTCTCCCACCAGCATCCGGCCATCTATCACAACACCTCCGCCTACGCCGGTTCCAAGAGTCACCATAACCACATTCTTTTCTCCCTTGCCGGCTCCCAGCCACATTTCTCCCATAGCTGCCACATTGGCGTCATTTCCCACTCTCACTTTTATTCCTCCAAGGAGGGATTGGAGTTCCGCCTTAACCGCCTTATATCCCCAGCCAAGATTCGCCGTACTTTGCACTGTCCCTTCTGCATCTACCGGCGCAGGGATCCCTACGCCTACTCCCTGGACCTCCCCGTCTGCAAGCCCTCTCTCCTCACATTTCTGGAGAACGGAATCTGCCACGTCAGGCAGGATCATCTCTCCTTCATTTTCTGTCCGGGTTACAATCTCCCATTTATCCAAAAGCTTTCCTTCTGTTGTAAAAAGACCCATTTTCACTGTAGTCCCGCCAATATCTACGCCAAAGCAATACGCCATATCCATCCCTCCTCTGCAGAAATCTGCTATCGTTCTAATTCTGATGTGTTCTTTGTGAGATTCTCCTGTACACGTTTGTACAATTCCTGCGCCGCATTATATCCCATCTTCTTCTGCCGGTAATTGATCGCCGCTGTCTCAACAATAATTGCCAGATTACGGCCTGCCCTGATCGGGAGCTGATGGCATACCACCTTATTGCCAAGGAATTCGGTATACTCTTCTTCCAGGCCCAGCCTTTCATAAGCCTTCTCCCTGCTCCAGTCCTCCAGCCGTATAACCAGATCAATATTCTGCGTCTCCCTGACGCTTAATACACCAAACAGCATCTTTACATCCATGATCCCTATACCCCGGAGTTCGATAAAATGCCTGGTAATATCCGGCGCCATCCCGACCAGCGTCTCATTACTGACCTTATGGATCTCAACCACATCGTCGCTGACCAGGCGGTGTCCTCTTTTGATCAGTTCCAGCGCAGACTCACTCTTTCCGATGCCGCTCTCTCCTGTGATCAAAACGCCGACTCCGTACACATCTACCAGTACCCCATGAATAGAAATACAGGGTGCAAACTGCACGTTTAGCCAGCGTATCAATTCTGCGGAAAACGCCGACGTCTTCTGTTCTGTCAGAAATACCGGGATCTGCGCCGCTGTCGCCTTTTCCAGAAGCATCGGCTCCGGCTGCAGGCTGCGGCAGAAGATCAGGCACGGTATCTGGCATGCAAGGAGTTTATCATATATTTCCGCCTTTTTATCCACATCCATCTTCTCCAGGAACGTATACTCCACATATCCAATGATCTGAACCCGTTCATTATCAAAATGCTCAAAATATCCGGTCAGCTGCAGCGCAGGACGGTTTACATCCGAATCTGTCAGATATTTATCCGACAGCGTAACATCCGGCGTTAAATTCTTAAGATCCATCTTTTCTACAAGTCTTGACATCTCTAGTTTCGGCATAAGCAAAAATCCTCCAACTACTTTTTACGCTTCCTTCCGGTCCATTGGACTGCAGGCAGCCCATGTCCCGTCCGGTAAATTTGCGTTCGTCGCTATATGTTCATTGTATCATACTTTTATTGTTGTGGATGAAAAAAATTGTACACGGCCTCTGCCGCCGCCCCGTTCATAGAGGGAAGCGCTTTTAATTCCTCTACTTTGGCCTGCCGCACATCCTCCAGGCTGGCAAAGGAACGCATCAGGTCTTTCCGTCTTGCAGGACCGATGCCCGGAATATCATCCAGTACAGAATGCACCTGCCCCTGGCTTCTCAGCTTCCTGTGATATTCAATTGCAAACCGGTGCGCCTCGTCCTGTATCCGGGTTATCAGCCTGAATCCTTCTGAATCTCTGTCAATAGGAAGCTCCGTATTATTAAAATACAGGCCGCGGGTCCGGTGATTATCATCCTTTACCATTCCGCAGACCGGAATATCCAGATGCAGTTTGCCAAGCACTTCCAAAGCGGTATTGACCTGCCCTCTTCCTCCATCCATCATCAGAAGATCCGGGAAACGGGTAAAGCTGTCTTTCTCCTTTCCCGTCTCCAGTTCTCTCTTCCCATGCTCGAATCTCCGGGTCAGCACTTCTTCCATACTTGCATAATCGTCTGCCCCCTGAACGCTCCTGATACGGAATTTCCGGTAATCATTTCTCTTCGGCTTTCCACGCTCATACACCACCATCGATCCTACTGACGCATATCCGCTGATATTTGAAATATCATATGCCTCCATCCTCACAATATCCTGTAATCCCAGAAGTTTTTCCAATTCCTTCACGGCTCCAATGGTTCTTCCTTCCTCACGCTTCAGCCGCTCCTTATCCCTGGATAATACCAGTTCCGCATTCCGCATGGCTAATTCTACTAATTTCTCCTTTGTCCCCTTCTTCGGTACACGGAAATGAACTCTGCGCCCTCTTTTTTGTGTCAGCCATTCCTCCAGCAGAGCCGCGTCCTGGATCTCCTCCTGAAGCATCAGCTCGCCGGGAATATACGGCGTCCCTGAATAAAACTGTTTGATAAAACTGGAAAGTATCTCCCCCTTTGTTTCATCCCCTGTCAGCTTCAGATAGAAATGATCACGTCCAATCAGCCTGCCGCCCCGGACAAAAAACACCTGGACTACCGCATCCCCATTCCCGGACGCCATCGCAAGTATGTCTCTTTCCTCTCCCGCGGTATCCGTTATCTTCTGCTTCTGGGCCGTCTTTTTCACACTTTCAAGCAGGTCCCGGTATTCCACTGCCTTTTCAAATTCCAGCGCTTCCGACGCCTCCTGCATCCGCTGTTCCAGTTCTCTGGTAATCGGTTCATAGCTTCCATTTAGAAAATGCAGTACCTGCGAGACGGACTTCCCGTAATCCTCCTGGCTGATATATCCCTGGCAGGGAGCGTCACATTGGTGAATATGATAATTCAGGCACGGCCGCTCTAATCCGGTATCTCTGGGAAGTTTCCGGTTACAGGTCCGTATCTTATACAGCTTCCGGATCAGTTCTATCGTATCCTTCACTGCGCCTGCGCTGGTATAAGGCCCAAAATATTTCGCCTTATCCTTATGCATCTGCCTGGCCAGCATCACCCGGGGAAACGGTTCATTTACCGTAACCTTAACAAATGGATAGCTTTTATCATCCATCAGCATAGTATTATACTTCGGACGGTGTTCCTTGATCAGATTACACTCCAGCACCAGAGCTTCCAGCTCCGAATCGGTAATAATATATTCAAATCTGGCAATGTGAGTAACCATTTGCTCAATCTTTGGCCCCTTATTCCTGCTGCTCTGAAAATACTGCCTGACCCGGTTCTTCAGGCTGATTGCCTTTCCCACATAGATAATCTCATCCTTCTCATCATGCATCAGATAGACGCCGGGCTTTGCCGGAAGCTTCTTAAGCTCCTCCTGTATATCAAACATAAGCATCCCTCTCCTCTGTCATTCATTATAGCAAACTCCCATCCTCATGAAAAGGGAGAAAGCATCCGCTTTCTCCCTGCCTGTTATGACATTTCTGCTATTTCTTCCGGAACCGGGCTCATGGAGATCCTCTCCTCTGTCTTCCTCGGTGCATCCGGGTCAATCCCCTCCGATTCATAGAATATTTCCATAAATTCCTTGCCGGTGATCGTCTCCTTCTCGATCAGGAACGAAGCGATCTTATCCAGGGACTTCCGATGCTCGCTCAGAAGCCGTTTTGCTTCTTCATATGCTTTCTTCAGCATATCCATAACTTCCTGATCGATCTCTGCCGCTGTAGCCTCGCCGCAGTTTTTCATAGCTCTTCCGTCCAGGTATTTGTTCTGGATGGACTCCAGCCCGATCAATCCGAACTTCTCGCTCATACCATACTGGGTTATCATAGCCCTTGCCGTCTTGGTAGCCTTCTCAATATCATTAGACGCTCCCGTAGTAACCGTATCGAATACGATCTCTTCTGCCGCCCGGCCGCCCAGCGTACTTACCAGCATAGCCTCCAGCTCCTTCTTCGTATTCAGGAACTTTTCTTCCTCGGGTGTCTGCATGACATAGCCCAGCGCACCCATCGTCCTTGGCACAATGGTAATCTTCTGTACTGGTTCCGCATCCTTCTGAAGAGCGCTTACCAGTGCATGTCCCACTTCATGGTAAGACACGATCCTCCGTTCTTCCTGGCTCATGATGCGGTCTTTCTTCTCTTTCCCTACAAGCACCACCTCGACTGCTTCAAACAAATCGCTCTGAGACACCGCATTCCTTCCGTGCTTAACTGCCGTAATCGCAGCTTCATTGATCATATTAGCCAGATCTGAGCCAACCGCACCGGATGTTGCAAGTGCGATCGCCTCCAGATCCACGGTTTCATCCATGCGGACATCCTTAGAATGAACTTTCAGCACGTCCACCCGCCCTTTCAGATCCGGTCTTTCCACTATGATCCTCCGGTCAAAACGGCCCGGCCTTAACAGCGCCGGATCCAATATCTCCGGCCGGTTCGTAGCTGCCAGGATCAGCAGCCCTTTATTGGTATCAAATCCATCCATCTCTGCCAGCAGCTGATTCAGCGTCTGCTCCCGTTCATCATTGCCGCCCAGCTGGTTATCCCGGCTCTTGCCGATTGCATCGATCTCGTCAATAAAGATAATACATGGCGCCAGTTTCTGCGCCTCCTTAAACAGATCCCTGACTCTGGAGGCTCCAACCCCCACATACATCTCTACAAAAGCCGAACCTGACAGTGAAAAAAAGGGAACCTTTGCCTCTCCCGCAACCGCCTTGGCAAGAAGCGTCTTACCAGTTCCCGGAGGCCCTACCAGCAGAGCTCCCTTGGGAAGCTTTGCACCTACGCCGGTATATTTCCCCGGATTATGCAGGAAATCCACAACCTCCTGCAGAGATTCCTTCGCTTCATCCTGACCTGCAACATCCTTAAAGGTAACTCCGGTCTCCTTCTCTACATAAACCTTCGCATTGCTCTTGCCGACTCCCATCATGCCGCCGCCTTTGGAAATGTTCTTAAACACCCAGTAAAACATCCCTATGATCAATAATATAGGCACAAAATTAATCAGCATATTCAATACGATCGCAGAAGTTGTATCCGGAATCTCCTGCTCATACTTAACACCCGACGCATAGAGGCGCTCAGCAAGGGTATCGTCCTCTACAACTCCCGTATAATACTCTTTTCCAGCCCTCTCTCCATCCCTTTTCTTTGCCGTAATCGAAATACGGTCATTAGAAATCGTAACTTCTTTTACTTTATGCTGTTCAACCATCTTTAAGAATTTGTCATACGAGATCTCCTCCGCTGTCGATGCTTTCTGAAACTGATTCAGGAATAATACCAGAAATGCTGTAAGCAAAGCAACAAAAAGAACAAACGCCATTCCCTGCCGGTTATTTTTATTGTTCCTATTATTCCTGTTATCATTCTGGTTATTTCTATTTTGATTGTTTCTATTGTTCTGGTTATCCATAACAGTCCTCCCGTATCTATCAGTTCTTATTATAGTTACCCCTACATTTAAAATCAACAAAAACATTATGAAAAGATTGTAAACAGGTTCTATTCTGTAGTATACTAAATATAATGTTTTTATTTTGCAGAAATTCTCCGGGGATATGTACATTTTTTCACGGAAAGTCCATATTCCCTGTTTTTACAGGCAATCATAATCAGAGAACGAGGGATACACAAATGAAAATTGGATTTGACAACGACAAATATCTTACGATGCAGTCTGCCCATATCCGGGAGCGCATCAGCCAGTTTGACAATAAATTATATCTGGAATTTGGCGGCAAATTATTTGACGATTACCACGCTTCCAGAGTCCTTCCGGGATTTCAGCCGGACAGTAAGCTGCGGATGCTGAAAGAGCTTGCCGACCAGGCAGAAATCATTATCGCCATCAGTGCAAATGATATCGAGAAAAACAAAATCCGGGGCGACCTCGGGATCACATACGATTCAGACGTCCTCCGCCTGCGGGATGCCTATATCAATTCCGGCCTGTATGTGGGAAGCGTTGTCATCACCCAGTATGCCGGACAGTCCGCCGCCAATCTGTTCAAAAACAGGCTGGAACGTCTTGGGATCAAAGTATACATTCATTATCTGATACCAGGATACCCGGCCAATGTACCACTGATCGTCAGCGACGAAGGCTATGGAAAAAATGATTATATCGAAACTTCAAAACCCCTTGTAGTCGTCACAGCTCCGGGACCTGGAAGCGGCAAGATGGCAACCTGCCTTTCCCAGCTTTACCATGAGCATAAGCGCGGTGTGCGGGCAGGATATGCCAAATTTGAGACGTTTCCCATCTGGAATATCCCGCTGAAACACCCGGTAAATCTGGCATATGAGGCCGCCACCGCAGACCTGGACGACGTAAACATGATCGACCCCTTCCACCTGGAGGCATATGGCGAGACGACAGTAAACTATAACCGGGATGTGGAGATTTTCCCGGTACTTTCTGCAACCTTTGAACGCATTTACGGCGAAAGCCCATACAAATCCCCCACGGATATGGGTGTCAACATGGCTGGCTGCTGTATATGTGACGACGATGTATGCAGCGAGGCCTCCCGTCAGGAAATCCTCCGCCGGTACTACGAATCCCTCCGGAGACAGCTCATTGGCGCATGCACAGATAATGAAGTCTTTAAGATCGAGATGCTGATGAACCAGGCAGGCGTCACGGTACATGACCGTCCTGTCGTAGACGCCGCCCTTGCCAGGGCAGAAGCTACTGCCGCACCTGCCGCCGCCTTAGAACTTCCAGACGGGCAGATCGTGACCGGCAAAACTTCTCATCTTCTGGGCGCCTCTGCCGCACTTCTTCTGAATGCCCTGAAGGCGCTTGCACACATTGACCACAAAAGAAAGGTAATTTCCCCGGAGGCCATCGAGCCGATCCAGAAGCTGAAAGTCAAGTATCTGGGCAGCAAAAACCCAAGGCTCCATACCGACGAAGTACTGATCGCGCTCTCGGTCAGCGCCGCCACGGACAGATATGCACAGCTTGCCCTCGACCAGCTTCCCAAATTAAAAGGCTGCCAGGCTCATACTTCTGTCATGGTCAGCTCCGTAGACATCATGCAGTTTAAAAAACTCTCTATCCAGGCAACCTTCGAGGCAAGATACGAGAAGAAGCCTGCTTTTGCAGAAGAAACAGAAAACTAGTGTAACGATTTTGTAATAACCGGATCTCCGGCTGCTGCTTTTGCAGGAAGACAGCAGGGAGGCAGCGTCTCATTCCGAGCCGCAGCCTCCCTGTCTTTAATTGCCAGATCACTCACCAGGTCTTCCACCGGCAGAACTGCCGGCTTTCAGAACAGGAATTCACTCATCACATAATTACTCACATCGATCCCCCGCTCTGTCAGATATAGCCTGCCCTTTTCCTCTGCCAGAAGCTTCTGTTCCTTCAGCTTCACGATCACATCTCTGTAAAAATCCTCCACTGGTTCTCCAAAAATCTCTCTAAACTCTGCCCTTGATATCCCTTCCATCTTCCGCAGGCCCAGAAACATAAATTCCTCCATCTCTTCCTGCCTGGACAATCTCACCGGAGCCTCTCCCTCCGTCCATCTTCTGTGATCCACGAATGACGCTGCTCCTCTGCCGATCCCAAGATATTCTGTCCGGTTCCAGTATCCAAGATTATGCCTGCACGCAAACCCTTTCTTTGCATAATTGGATATCTCATATCTGTGATAACCATACAGCTCCAGAATCCTCTTTGTGCAGGCATACATTTCCCGTTCCGTATCCTCATCAGGAAGTTCTTCCAGATGATCTCCCCCGCCATACCGGTCATAAAACGGCGTTCCCCCCTCAATGATCAGACTGTACGCTGAAATATGCTCTGGTTCAAGCCCGGCTGCAAATCGGAGGCTCCTCTGATAACTTTCAAGCGTCTGGCCGGGAATCCCTGACATCAGATCAATATTAATATTTTTAAATCCCGTCTTACGCGCCATCTGATAAGAAGATAAAAAGTCCTCACAGCTATGGATCCGCCCAAGGATCTTTAGTTCTGCATTGACGGATGACTGCAGGCCGATACTCAGCCGGTTGATCCCAAGCCGCCGGTACTCAAGAAGCTTATCCTCCGTAACAGTTCCCGGATTCATCTCTATCGTGATCTCCGCATCCTCCTCTATCTGAAAAGTATCATATACAGCTCCAAAAATCATCCTGATCTGACAAATTTCCAGAACCGACGGCGTACCTCCTCCGGCAAATATACTCACGACACTGTAATCCTTCATAGAGTTTTCATAAGACCTGATCTTCCTGCAAAGCTCCTCTACGTACACCTGCCGTTCCTTTTCACCCGCCGGAGCAGATATAAAATCACAATAATTACATTTTTTTATACAAAATGGTATGTGGATATATAATTCCAGTTTTTTCATACTATTTATCATCCAGCTTAAGTACGCTCATAAATGCCTGCTGCGGGATCTCTACGTTCCCTATCTGGCGCATACGTTTCTTTCCCTCCTTCTGCTTCTCCAGCAGCTTCTTCTTCCGGGAAATATCGCCTCCATA
>CAZGVY010000027.1:0-16931 GCA_964529215.1 uncultured Mordavella sp.
GGAATGGGGCTGTATCTGTGCCGGAAGCTGTGTGAGAAGCTTGGGATCGGCATCCGGGCAGAGTCGGAATACGGAAAAGGAACGAAGCTTATTCTGGAGTTCCCGGTCAGCAGGTATATCAGCCGTTAAGTATGCATAGCCGTACGCGTATGGAAACAGAAAACACCCTCTAAGCAGACGAAGCAACATTACGATGAACTACCAGCTAACGGATACTAAGCCACTCAGGAATGCCTTCGTGGCTAAGATTCCGTAAGCTGTTTTTTCATCTTCATTAAAAACGCTTCTGAATTGTCTGCTTAGAGGGTGTTTTCTGTTTTCATACGCTGTTTACCTCTCTGCGGCTTGATGCTATATCACTTGGCTGTTTCCCGGCTGCCCTACAAACCGGCATCATGCCATTTGGCTATTTTCCAGCCTGGTGAAAAGACAGCGAATTATTCTGTAAACTATTGGCATTTAGTTGCATCATGAAACAGCTGCCACCCGTAACAAATAAATTCCACAGGGGTATCGGGGGCGTTTTTAGCGAAGGTAAAATCCACTGCTTACGGAACCTTAGGCGCGAAGGCATTCCTGAGCGTCTTAGGTGCAGTTAGCAGTTAGTTCGCCGCAGCATTGCCCCACCCTGTGGCATTTATTTGTTACGGATGGCGGCGTCCACTAATGCAAACTTCCGAGTATGCAATATTGCACCAGCGCATTAATGGATTGGGGTTTTCTTAAGAAAATGTAAGAAAACTTCAATCTATTTATATACAAAGAACAGAGCGGAAAGGGTATAATCATTACAATTCATAAGTTAGGAGTGATTTTGATGAAGGATTATATCCGCGTGTGCGATGTGGAAAAATACTACGGGAACAGATCGAATGTGACGAAAGCGGTGGACCGGGTAAGCTTTACCGTGGAGAAGGGGGAGTTTGTGGGCGTGATGGGCGCTTCTGGTTCTGGAAAAACGACACTTCTTAATATGCTTGCTACCATTGACCGGGTGACTGCCGGGCATATTTATTATGAAGATACGGATATTACGGAGCTTAAGGAGGATGCGTTATCGGAGTTTCGCAAAAGGAACCTGGGCTTTGTATTTCAGGAGTATAATCTTCTGGATACGCTGACCATTGAGGAAAATATTATTCTGGCGCTGACTCTGCAGGGAGGAAAGAAACGGCAGATTCAGGAAGAGTGCGGACAGATGTTACGGCTTCTTGGGATTGCTGATATCAGGGAGAAATTTCCCTATCAGGTATCCGGCGGGCAGAAGCAGCGGTGCGCCTGTGCAAGGGCGATGGTGAACCATCCAAGGCTCCTTCTGGCAGACGAACCCACCGGGGCGTTAGACTCCCGTTCGGCTCAGATCCTGCTGGAGACATTTACAAATCTGAACCGGACCATGGGCGCTACGATCCTGATGGTGACCCACGATGCGTTCTCCTCAAGCTACTGCAGCCGGATCTTGTTTCTGAAGGACGGAAAGATTTTCCATGAACTTGTGAGAGGGGAAAAACCCAGAAAGGTATTCTTACAGGAAATCCTGGATGTATTGTCCCTGACGGGAGGTGAGCTTTCCGATGCTCAGTAAGCTTGCGTTTCGGAACATGAAGCGTTCCGCAAAGGATTATTTGGTCTATATGCTTACCATGACGGTGGTAACCGCGCTGATGTATGCATGCATTTAACAGCCTGATTTTTCAAAATGACATGAACCAGTATTTTGAGCTGGAGGCCATGATGGAGATGATGATCGGGCTTGCAACCTTTTTTATCGTGCTGATCGTTGCATGGCTGATCAATTATATGGTCCGGTTTATGCTGGAAAAGAGAAGCAGTGAATTTGGAATCTATCTGCTTCTGGGCATGAAGAAGAAAATGATATCCAGAATATATATGAGGGAAAATCTTCTGCTGGGCGGCATTTCCTTCCTGATCGGTATTCTCTTTGGAATCCTTCTCAGGCAGGTGCTTCTAGCGGTTATGTTTTCCATGATACGGATGGAATATCATTTCCATATTTCTTTTCATAAATGGACCATACTTATGACGGTGCTCTGCTACGCGGGGTGTTATCTGCTTGCGCTATTTCGGTGTAAACGGAAATTTAAGAAGATGAATATCCATGACCTGATGGATGCCAAGCGGAGAAATGAGGAGATCAGGGAAAAGGGAGAGGGGCTAAAGCGGTTCCTTCTGCCGGTATCGATTCTGTTTATCCTTGCTTTTTGGGGTATGTTTTCCATGCTTTCCAATGCCGGAGAGATCGCACTGTTTCTGATCGGGCTGGTGCTTTCCATTTATCTTTTTTATATCGGGCTTTCCGCGTGGATCATCTGTTATGTCAGGAAGAAGGGAAGCAGAATTTATCAGGGACAGAATCTGTTTTTGCTGCGGCAGTTCTCGTCCAAGGTAAGGACGATGCAGTTTACCATGGGAACGCTGACAGCCCTGTTCACCCTTGCCCTTATGGGAGCGTCCATTGCGCTGATGTTCAGCGGTTATGAGAATACGGTGCTGGAGGAGAAGTTCCCCTTCGACGTGCAGGTAAACAGTACTGACCCGGGGATGATTTTGCAGATGAAATAGAAGTGCTCCGGGAAAATACGGAAGTTTTAAAGCTTTATACCTACCGTATCTATACGGATCAGGATAATCAGGTGAATACCTGGATGCTGACCAACTTGATGGCATGGGGGACCATGTATCAGAAGGAGGACGGCAGCCCGGATATGGATAAGATCGAAAAAATGCAGGCAGAGGAAGGGGTCTACTGTGCCTGCGATACCTATATGGGCCTTACGGATTACAATTATCTGCGGGAAATGCTTGGATATGACAGGGTAGCTTTAGGTGACGGGGAATATCTGGTGCATATTAAGCCGAGGCTCTATGAGGAGGTACGGGGAATTGGAAAAGATTTAAAGATTGCAGATGCATCGGGAAATGGGTATCTTTCCTGCGCCGGGGTTTACGGGGAATCCTTTTCTCAGGACGGACATAATGGCGGCGACTATGTGGTTGTGGTGCCGGATCAGGTGTTAAACCGGATGAAGCCCTATTATTCTGAGCTGGCGGCAGATATTAAGGGAGAGGCGCCGCATGACCTGAACCAGAAGCTGGACGAACTGACGGATGAGGAGGAGCATGACTTTGGCGACCATACGATGCCGGAGCTGGAGGGCAATAGCTGCAGCGGCTCAGACAATATTATTTCCTTTGCCGCAGTCAATATGGTGAGGGATAATCTGATTCCGGAAGTGAAATTTATGCTGGCGGCCCTGATCATTCCGCTGTTCTATATCGGACTGGTATTTGTGTGTGTAGCAGTGACAGTGCTGTCCATACAGCAGCTTTCTGATTCCGCCAAGTATAAATTCCGCTACGATGTGCTGGCGAAGCTTGGGCTGGAGCGGGGAGAGATCCATGGCTTGATACGAAAGCAGCTGGGAGCATACTATCTGTGCCCGGCGGTGTTTGCCATTGTTATCAGTGGGAAAATGATACTGTCTATGAGTAAAAGCTTTGTGGTAATGACAGGGGTTCCGATAAATCCCGGTTCATTTTTTGCCAAGAGCATTATGCTGTTTTTCGGAATATATGTGGTGTATTTTGCGGTCACCTATGTTGGATTTGTAAGGAATGTGGATGAAAAAAGGAACTGATGAGAAAATTTAAGTTCGCGCGTGAATTTATACCCAAAGGATATCCCGTAATACATGCCCCTGCGGGACTGGCGGACTTTGTCCGTCAAGATTTAGCGGACGCGGAATAAGGAAAGAGTATATAGCAACCAAACAGATCAGACTTCCGATGAACTACCAATTAACAGAGACTAAGGCACTTAAGAGAGTCTTCGTTTTTGTAAATTGGTAGTTCATCGTAATGATGCTCCGCCTGTTTCGCTATAGGCTCTTGTTTCAATCCAGTGTTTTCTACAGCCGGCATTTGTTATAGATAGAGAGTTCCTGCTATAAAAGTGTTAGCACCATGAGGGCAGCTTGAACCGAATGGGAAAATACAATAAACAAGTTGACATAGTCTGTGCTATTTGATAAAATATATGTAATCTTGATTCGGAATTCATCTGAATCAGTAATATTCTCTACGTTCATGCAGTATCTGCAGTGAATCCAGAGTAAGAACGTCTGGGATTTTTGCCAGGCTTATTGAATCCTTTGTGAAACTATAGTATAATGAAAGGAGAAACTGTTTGAAGAAGAAAAAAGAATATGAAAAACCGCTGCAGGCAGAGATCAAGCCGTTCCAAAGTCTGAATCTGGCAGATGATTTTATGTTTAACGTGGCTACCAACCATTTGGAATGCTGTCAGATCATTCTGGAATTATCCCTGGGGATCCGGATTCGGAATATCCGCTGGAGAGAGAATCAGAAGGTAGTACATAACCTTCCGGGGAAGCGGGGGATACGGCTGGATTTTTATGTTGAGGACGAGGAAGGAACGCTGTATGACGTGGAGATGCAGAAGTATAACAGAGGAAATATTCCCAAGCGGACACGTTTTTACCAGAGCCTGATCGACGCACCGTTATTAAAGAGCGGAGAAGAATCTTTTGATCATCTGAATCCGTCCTACATTGTGGTAATCTGTGACTTTGATCTGTATGGACATGGCAAATATCGATATACGTTCCGAAATCAGTGCCAAGAGATCCGGGGACTTGAGCTTGGCGATGAGAGCGTCAGAGTGATCTTGAATACCAAGGGAACAGACAGCACAGACATAGAGCCAGGGCTTATAGAGTTCCTGCATTATGTGTCCGACAGTACAGAGAGACAGATTTCTGCGCAGGCAGATGCCCGTCTGCAGCGTTTGCATGAAGTGATCGAATCAATACGACGAAATTCAGAAATGGAGGCCGCATACATGAAAGCAGAGACGAGAGAACGGGAGATTATTGCCGATGCAAAGGCGGAAGGGCGCAAAGAAGGTGTGAAAGAAGAAAGAATAAGAGTTATTGGAAATATGATGGATTCATTAGGCCTAACAGCCGGGCAGGTGATGGAAGTCTTGAAAATTCCGGAGCCGGAACGGAAGGAATATGTCAGACTAATAGCAGAAGAAAAGAAAGTAAAAATTTAATTGCGGTATGTTCAAAATTCCGATTGACTTTTATAGTATCAAAATGATAATATTTTCGCATATCAAAGTGGGAAGGTAAACTGCTTACAAGGATATCTGAACGGAAGGTATCTGGATACGTTGGTCACAGACCAGAGTACTATGGTCAGCGTCATGGAGATGGCGGACCGCCTGGGGATATAGTATCTTGTATCAGAATATGGAAAGGGAGAGGGATGAAGATGAGATTATTAATTGACGATGCGCGTATGGAAGAGATCCGCAGGTTATATGACCTGTATCCGGTTGACGGGGTGACGACGAACCCTTCAATCCTGGCAAGGAGTGGGAGAGCGCCATATGAAGTATTGCAGGAGATCCGTTCATTTATTGGGAAAAGAGCGGATCTGCATGTACAGGCGGTGGCGAAGAATGCGGAGGGTATGGTTCAGGATGCCCATGCGATCATAAAGACGCTGGGGGAAGCAACTTTTGTGAAGATCCCTTGTATACCAGAGGGCTTTAAGGCGATGCGGCTTTTGAAAAAGGAGGGGATCCGTACAACAGGTACGGCGATCTATACTCCGATGCAGGCATATCTGGCTGCAAAAAGCGGGGCTTCCTATACGGCGCCTTATATTAACAGGATTGACGATATGGGGTACGATGGTATCCATGTAACAAAGGAAATCCAGGACATTTTTGAGGTGAATCATTTTGAAACGAAGGTCCTGGCGGCAAGCTTCAAAAATTCGCAGCAGGTATTGGAACTGTGTAAATATGGGATAGGCGGGGCGACCGTTGCGCCGGAGATCATGGATAAGTTTGTAAATAATGCCGCAATTACAGCGGCGGTTGACGCGTTCATTAAGGATTTCGAAGATGTGGCCGGTAAAGGCGCTACCATGGCTGAATGATAGAAGTCTGCAGATTTTTGGGATGCGGGTGTGCATAACGGTATATCCGGAGGATAGGAAGAACAGTCTGGAAAGGATGGGAAAAAGGCAAATCCCGCGTCCGCTTACAGCCGGATATTTTCTAAAAATATCTTGACAGGTGCTATATGGGCATGTTATGTTTTTTATAGATAGCGTGTTACTCGTTTGAGCTGAACGGGGCATTAACTATACATAAGTTTTGTAGGAATTTATGTGGGTTAGTGCCTTTTTTTTACCTTAACGGACATTAGTAGTCCGTTAAGTATGCCATAACGGACGTTAGTAGTCCGCCAAGATCCAGTAAAAAATGAATGCGCACTGATACCTGCATATAATTTCAAGAATCAGAAAGAAAAAGGAGAAGAGAGATGAAAGACAAGATTTTTGAAGTGTTACAGCGTGTTGGCCGAAGCTTCATGCTTCCAATCGCGATCCTGCCAGTGGCAGGCCTTTTGCTGGGCATTGGCAGTTCGTTTACGAATCCAACCACGATAGAAACGTATGGATTGAGCGGCGTCATGGGTGAAGGAACGGTCCTTCATGCTTTGTTAATGATCATGAGCGCGGTGGGAAGCGCTGTATTTGATAACCTGGCGTTATTATTTGCAATTGGCGTTGCAATTGGCATGGCAAAGAAGGAGAAAGAAGTTTCTGCACTGTCTGCAGTTATTGCATATTTTGTCATGAATACGGCAGTAAATGCGATGCTGCAGGTTACCGGAATGATTCTTGAGGATGGCTCTATATCTCCGGATGTGCTGGAAGGAACAATTACTTCTGTATGCGGTATCCAGACGCTGCAAATGGGTGTTTTCGGAGGTATCATCGTTGGCCTTGGAGTGGCGGCGCTGCATAATAAATTCTATAAGATCCAGCTTCCGAATGCATTATCATTTTTTGCAGGAACAAGGTTTGTGCCGATCATCTCCACAGTTGTATATATGTTCGCCGGTATAATGATGTATTTTATCTGGCCGACAGTTCAGAATGGTATTTATGCACTGGGAGGACTTGTAACAGGAAGCGGATATGCAGGAACGCTGGTTTTCGGCCTGATAAAGAGAGCCCTGATACCGTTTGGGCTTCATCACGTATTTTATATGCCGTTCTGGCAGACCGCAGTTGGAGGAACGATGGAGGTTGCCGGACAGATGGTAGAAGGCGGCCAGAATATTTTCTTTGCACAGTTAGCTGATTCTGCAAATATTACACATTTCAGCGCTGATGCAACCAGATATTTTTCCGGAGAATTTATTTTCATGATCTTCGGACTTCCTGGTGCGGCGCTTGCTATGTACCGCAATGCAAAACCTGAGAAAAAGAAACAGGCGGGCGGTCTCTTGCTTTCCGCGGCGCTTGCATGTATGTTTACAGGTATTACAGAACCTCTGGAATTTTCATTTCTTTTTGTAGCTCCGGCTTTGTTCGTAGTTCAGGTTATCCTGGCAGGCTCTGCATATATGATCGCCCATATGCTTAATATCGCAGTTGGCCTGACGTTCTCGGGCGGTTTTATTGATTTCTTCCTGTTTGGTATCCTGCAGGGCAATGCAAAGACCAGCTGGATGCTGGTAATACCGGTAGGTATTGTATATTTCTTCCTGTATTATTTTATCTTTAATTTTATGATCAAGAAGTTTAACTTTAAGACGCCGGGACGTGAGGATGATGATCAGGAGACAAAATTATATATGAAATCTGACGTGCAGGCAAAAAAGACAGAAAAGAATAGCGGTGGTTCAAAGGATGAACTGAGTGCGGCTATCACGCAGGGGCTTGGCGGAAAGAAGAATATTGCGGATGTGGACTGCTGTGCAACTAGGCTCCGCTGTACCGTAAATGACTCTGCAAGGGTAAATGATGATCTTTTGAAATCAACCGGGGCGTCTGGAGTCGTTCACAAAGGAAAGGGTATTCAGGTGATTTATGGGCCACAGGTAGCAGTGATCAAGTCTAATCTGGAGGATTATCTTGAAACAGCGCCGGATGAATATGCTAAAATCCAGGAAGACGCGGGAAAAGATACTGCTGCTGAACCGGAGAAAAAAGCAGATGAAAATAAAAAAATGATCAAATCTATTCTGGTGGGAAGTCCCGTTAAAGGAATTGCGGCGGATCTTTCGAAAGTGCCGGACGAAGCATTTGCAGGGCGTCTGATGGGCGACGGCGCGGCAGTAACACCTACTGACCCGGTCGTGTGTGCGCCGGAGGACGGAGAAGTAATCTTTGTGTTTGACACGAAACATGCAATTGGATTTTCTATGGATAATGGTATTAGCGTTCTGATCCATATGGGCGTTGATACGGTGAAGCTGGAAGGAAAAGGCTTTGAAGTCCTGACAGAGCAGGGGGCAAAGGTGAAGAAGGGGGATCCGCTCCTGAAACTGGATTTAGAGTATCTGAACGCAAATGCACCGTCTATGATGTCGCCGGTTCTGTGTACGGAGCTGACAGATCATCAGAAGATCCGTCTGCTGAAGGAAGGTGAGATTGAAAAGGGTGAGAATTTATTTGCAGTAGATATTTACGAATGATATAGTTAAGAAAAGTATTTTAGGATGAGGTCGGGGAAAGTATGTACAGAATCAGTAAGGTATTAAATCATAATACGGTAATTGCTGTATCGGCGGAGGATAATCAGGAATACCTGATTATGGGAAAAGGGATCGGTTTTGGCAGGAAGGTGACAGAGCGTATTGAAACCGGGGGAGCGGCATCGGTTTACTCTTTAAAGGAAACCACAAAGAGAGGCAGTGCCAGAGAATTAGCGTCAAGTATCGGGCCGGAATATCTGGAGATTGCGAATCTTGTATTGCAGGAAGCGGAGAAGGTGTTTGGAACCATTGACCGGAACATACTGTTCCCCATGGCTGATCATATTGAGTACGCAGTCAGGAGGATCCGGAACCATGAGGCGATCAGCAATCCCCTGACCGATGATATCAGGCTGCTGTTTCATACAGAGTACCGGGTTGCAAGCTGTATCGTTCCCATTCTGAAAAACAGAATGGGAATTGCTATTGACGAGGATGAAGTGGGATATGTGGCACTCCACGTACATACGGCGATCGAGAAAGAGGAATTGTCTCAGGCTATGCAGATGGCACAGGCAGTGAGAGACTGCGTATCCTATGTGGAGAAAGTGCTTGGGAAAAAACTAAATGTTATGTCCCTGTCTTATAACCGTCTGATGAATCATATCCGCTATATGGTTGCCAGAGGACTCAAAGGGGAAGAAATTAAGGTTAATATGAATGATTATATGGAATTTAAATTTCCAAGAGAGTTTGAAATGGCAAGAACCGTATGTGATGAGCTAGGGAGAAAGCTGCATTGCGTATTTACGGAAGCGGAGATCGGATATCTGGCGATGCATCTGCAGAGAGTGTTGTCTGACGAAGAAAAATGAACGGAACAGGTACGGGAAATGGCCATAAGGCAAAGCAGGAAAATAAACAGATGCAGGAACTGTAAATCCGTGAGGGATGGGTTCTGGCATCTGTTTTTTACGGTTATATTTCCGGAGATAGCTGCCTGGGGCAGGCCGTGTGGATATACGGAAGGTATGCTATGCAAGAAACGGCATGACGACATTCGTCCAAAGCCAGCTGCAGGGCATGACCAGAACCATGGCCGGCAGCATGTCGGCAATGGGAAACATCTTGATCTTTGCGATGCGGAATCCGGTGGCTATCATTAATATACCGCCGCATGCTTTGAAATCTGCGATCATATCCGGCGTGGTAAGCGGAAAAATCATCTGGGCGCATAAGAATAGAAGGAAAAAAATAATAAACTGTGGTATGGCGATAACAGATGTAACGTATCCAAGGCTGCAGGCAAATACCAGGGCGGTGAACAGATCCAGGATTGATTTGGAGATAAGGATACTGTGGTCGCCGGTCATTCCAGAGTCCAGGCATCCATAGATACCGGTACCGCTGGCACAGAAAAGTACAAGAGCCGTAACGAGAAGCGCCTGGAATTCTTTTTCCGGCATTTTGCGGTTTGCATGTTTGAATAGCCGGCTGATCGGCTTCTCCAGCAGCAGGGCCGCATGATTGATGATGTCTCCCAGATGGATCAGAAGGCCGATGCTGCTTCCAAGGACTACGGCAAAGATAACCGCAGGCATATTCTTCATCAGGATTATGGAGCTTATGCCAATTCCCATGGAACATACGCCAAACACCAGGTTTAGATCATTTTTAAATCTGTCTGGCAGCCGTTCTCCTGCGGCAGCTCCTATTATGCCGCCGATTGCGACAGATAGTACGTTTATAATTACACCTGTAGGCATAAATATCCCTCCTCATAAGTCAGAACTGTTATCTCATTTCCCCAAACGGGATTTTGTTTTATTATAACGGAAAAAAACGGCCAATACAAGAATGGGTTATACTGGTATAGCAAATCACGCCATGTTATACTATAAAGGATGTATTACAGGATACAGATGAGACGGGGAGGAGACAGGACGAGGGCCGGGGCATGTGGAGCCAGATGGGCTGCTTGGGATAGAGGAGAAAGAAGAATATGAAGAAACAGGAACATTGTATCAAAGAAGTATATCCGGGTTCCATTGCTGAGGAGATGGAGATCGAGGCGGGAGACAGGCTGCTTGCGGTCAATGGGCAGGAAATCCGGGATGTGTTTGATTACCGGTATCTGATCCGGGATGAGTATATCGAAGTGCTGATCCGGAAAGCGGACGGGGAGGAATGGCTGTTAGAAATTGAGAAGGATTACGAGGACGACCTGGGGATTGAATTTGAGAATGGGCTTATGAGCGATTACCGTTCCTGCAGCAATAAGTGTATTTTTTGTTTTATCGATCAGATGCCGCCGGGAATGCGCGAAACTCTGTATTTTAAGGATGATGATTCCAGGCTGTCTTTCCTGCAGGGGAATTACATTACCCTTACGAATATGAATGACAGGGATGTGGAGCGGATCATCAGGATGCAGCTTGCTCCGATCAATATTTCTGTACAGACGACCAATCCGGAACTGCGCTGTAAGATGCTTCAGAACCGTTTTGCAGGCGATAAGCTGAAATATCTGGATCAGTTTTATGAAGGTCATGTGGAAATGAACGGACAGATTGTATGCTGCAAAGGAGTCAATGACGGAGCCGAGCTTGAGAGAAGCATCCGGGATCTGTCAAAGTATCTGCCTTTTATGCGGAGCGTATCGGTGGTTCCGGCAGGCCTGACCAGATACAGGGAGGGACTGTATCCATTGGAATTGTATACCAGGGAGGAAGCGGGAGCGGTGATCGATCTGGTGGAAAGTTATCAGGAAGGATTTTATGAAAGATACGGGCTGCATTTTATCCATGCCAGCGATGAGTGGTATATCATAGCCGGAAGAGAATTCCCGGAGGAGGAACGGTATGACGGATATATCCAGCTGGAAAATGGGGTAGGCATGATGCGGCTGTTTATGGAAGAATTTGAGGAGGAGTTTGAGAGAATCAGGGAGGAGAACATGAGCCGGAAGTACTGTTGCAGCCGGACGCTGACGGTCGCGACAGGAAAGCTGGCTTATGGAATGATCTGTGAATGTGCGGACCGTATGATGGAATTATTTTCGGAGCTTCATATCCAGGTATATGCGGTCCGTAATGATTTTTTTGGAGAGACGATAACGGTGTCCGGCCTGATCACCGGACAGGATCTGGTAAGGCAGCTCATGGAATATAAGCAGCAGGGGAGCGGGCTGGGAGATACCCTGATCATTCCGTCCAATATGCTGCGGATGGGAGAACAGATATTTCTGGATGATATGACGGTGCAGGAGGCGGAGGAAAAGCTGGGAATGAGGCTTGTGCCGGCGGAGCTGGGAGGAAAGGAATTTGTTCAGGCAGTTCTCTGCGAAACGTATCGTATGGAGAGAAAAGAGGATGGCTTTGTGTATGTGAGAGGATACCCGCAGCGCGCGGAGGATACGTATCCGGAGTCATGATAGTTAAGAATTTTTATATCCGCTTTAAACCGGCAGGTGTACAGTATGGTCCACCGGCTGTTTAAACGCCCCTGAAAGAGCATGGGAGATTCTTTCAGGGGCGTTTTCTTACCGTTAAATTTCCGGGAATATTTCCAGGCTCCGTTCTAAGATGCCATGGATGCAGGCGATAGCGGTTCCGTAATTGGTAATGGGAACTCCTGCATCTTCTGCGCATTTCAGGCGGTATTTCATCTCCCGGCCATTCAGCATGCATCCGCCGCAGTGGATGATCAGCTTATAATCTTCAAGCCTGGATGGAAATTCTGTGCCGCTGGTAAATTGGAAATCCAGTTTTTTCCCGGTATATTCCCTGATCCAGCCTGGGAGCTTTACCGTACCGATATCGTCACACTGACGGTGGTGGGTGCAGCCCTCCGAGATCAGGATGGTGTCACCGTCCTCAAGACGGCTTAAAGCACGGGCGCCGTTTACCAGTGTTTTCAGATCGCCCTTGTACCGGGCAAAGAGGATTGAAAAGGACGTCATGGGGATATGAGCCGGCGTATCTGCAGCAACTTTTTTGAAAGCCTGGCTGTCGGTGATCACAAGAGCAGGTTCTTTTCCCAGAGTTTCTATCGTTTCTTTTAAGTAGGATTCTTTTACAACAATAGATACAGCTTCCGACTCCAGAATATCCCGGATCGTCTGCTGCTGCGGAAGGATCAGGCGTCCTTTCGGAGCGGCTTTGTCGATGGGAACAACCAGGAGAATGAAGTCGGACGGCCGGATGAGATCTCCGACGATCCGGGCCGGATTATCTTCTGTGGGAACCAGTGAGGCGATCAGTTCTTTTAGTTCGTGGATATTCGTGTTTGTCCGGGCGCTTACCCATAGGCAGTGCTCTCCGCCAGCCTGGTCATCCGGCAGGGCATATCCTGTATTTTTCCTATTTTCTGGGACAAGGTCGGCTTTGTTGAAAATAACTGCGTGTGGGATTTTTTTGTTCCGGATGCGGGTCAGGATCTGCCTGTCTTCCTCCGTAATGCCGATGCTTCCATCTACGATCAGCAATGCAATATCCGATTTGTTCAGCATCTGATATGCCTTCTGGATACGCAGCGCGCCAAGCTCGCCTTCATCGTCTAAACCTGGAGTATCTATTATAACCACCGGCCCTAAGGGCAGCAGTTCCATTGCTTTCGACACTGGGTCGGTAGTGGTTCCCCGGATCTCGGAGACGATGGCCAGCGTCTGTTCGGTCAGAGCGTTGATGATGCTGGATTTTCCCGCATTTCTTTTACCGAAGATGCCGATATGTATACGTTCCCCGGAGGGGACTTGATTCATGCCCATAGTGCGAACCTCCTGTATTTGAAAATGTACTTTTAACTTATGCTAACATGAATAGAAAAAAGATGCAATAAATTCAAAACAGCATCCCTCCTTGTCAATTGTCAGATAATGTGCAGGTCAATAAAATTTAAAAAAATTAGCACTCAACTATTGACATGGCTAACAATGTGTGTTATATAATAATTATAACAAATAAAACAATTCATATTTTACATACCTTACAGGTATACTAATCCTGATAAGGCAAGAGTTTAAGGAGGTATGACCTATGTTGTTAGCAAACAGGAATTATAATTTATTTGACGATTTTTTCAGAGATCCTTTCTTTTCACGTCCATTTGAGAACGCAACGTCTCAGATCATGAAGACAGATATCCATGAAAAGGATGGGAACTACGTAATTGACATGGAACTTCCCGGATATTCCAAGGAAGATATCAAGGCAGACCTGAAGGATGGATATATGACGATCACTGCCACAAAGGATGAGACGAAGGAAGATAAGGACGCTAAGGGGAACTGTATCCGGAAGGAACGGTATACCGGAAGCTGTAACCGGAGCTTTTATGTGGGCGACCAGATTTCCCAGGAGGATATCAAGGCTTCCTTTAAGGATGGAGTGCTGAGCCTGATCGTGCCGAAGGAAGCGCCGAAGGTGATCGAGGAACCAAAGTTCATCGCGATCGAGTAGAAATGAAAGAGGGCTGTCCGCCCTGCGCCTTAAAAAGGCGCGGGCAGACAGCCCTGTTTTTGTGCTATGTACTATCTTTTAGAAGGCTTCTTACATGCCAGGACTTTTTTATAGAATGCATTCATTTCTTTTTCTGTGTCGAAATTTGCCACATACATCTGATTACCCATTGCTCCGGCCAGGGCGTCAGGAATATGTTCCACCATTTTCATTTTACTGCCGTATGCTTTCATAATACCGGCGTGATCCATGACAAAATTTTTGCCGTCGCGTCTTCCGGCGTATGCACAGAAGCAATCTTTTCCGGGCTTTAAGGTGGATTTGTCAAAGGCTATCATATCAGCCCAGATCTTATATACATTGGTGTTGTGGGCAAAGTTGATCATATCAGGAGTGAATCCGCCGCATGGCCGCATATTGACCTCCAGAGCAACCACATCGCCCTTTTTGCCCATTCCTTCGTGGTCTTTTAAGAGACGGAAGAACTCAAAGTGGATAAAGCGGCTTTTTACACCAAAGCTCTTTACGGTTGCGCGCCCGGCTGCACGGGTATCCTCTGAAAGTTCTTTTACGATATAGTAAATGCAGTTGTCGGCAGTATTTACAACATCCATGAGCGAAGTTGGCGTTACATTGCCGGTTTCAAAGATTGGTTCGCCCTTTGAATCAATGATGGCGTCGTAGGAATTTATGGTTGCGTCAATATATTCTTCAAGAATATAGGTGACGCCGGGAATCCGGTTATGGAAGAAATCCGTCATTTCCTTATCTGAGCTGATCCTGTGGGTATCGGAAGCGCCTACACCGTTATCCGGTTTTGCGATAATGGGATATCCCACTTTTTTTGCAAAGCCTTTGCAGTCCTTTAAGGTATCTGCCAGATGATAGCGGGCAGCGGGGATCCCGGCTTTTTCATAATATGCCTTCATTTTGGATTTGAACTTGATCCTTGGGATATCTTCAATCTGGAACCCGCTGGTGATATGAAAATCTGTGCGGAGCTTTGCGTTCTGCTCCAGCCAGTATTCGTTGTTGGATTCCAGCCAGCTGATACGTCCATATTTGTGAATGAAGAAGGCAACGGCGCGGTATACCTCGTCGTAGTTTTCCAGATCGTTTACCTTATAGTATTCGTTCAGGCTTTCCTTTAATTCACCGCTCAGTTCATCGTAGGGCTGGTCTCCGATCCCCAGGACATTTAATCCGTTATTCTTTAATTCTTTACAGAACATCCAGTAGTTGGTAGGAAAGTTCGGAGAAATAAAAATAAAGTTTTCCATAAAGTACTCCTTTGTATGTGATATGTTAAATGGTTATAAAGGCTTTCATGTTAAAATACGGCCTATGCTTCGCCCAGCAGATAAGGGACAAAGTAGGTGACCTGCTTATACCACCAGTCCCAGTCATGGGCTACGTCGTACCCCCAGATATCGACCCAGACATGGATTCCCTTACTTTCTAAAATATGCTTTAGCTGCCAGGTTGATTCCGGAATCTCCCAGGGGCCCTGCCCGACACAGATGATTCCTTTCCGCTGATTATACATTTCAACATAAGGGTGATCTGTGGGCATATTAGACAGATAGTGGACGGGCGAATTGTTATAAACCAGACCGTCCATATAGCCGTCGAAGCCATAGTCGGCAGTATAGATACCGCTTAGCGCAAGGGTTCCGTCAAACAGATCCGGCCTGCGGAAGAATAGATTGGCGGCATGGGTTGCCCCAAGGCTGCACCCGAAAGTAAGGATGCCCGGAAAGCCCTCCCAGCCGTTTCGTTCACAGGCGGTGTGCCGGAGCATTGGCACAAGTTCATCCGTGATGTAACGGATCCATGCTTCATACCGCTCGATGCGCCAGCGGGGATCGCCTGTTTTGTTGGACCAGGTTTCACTGTCGATGGTATCGATCGAGCATACCATGACTTTCCCGGAGTCGATCCAGGGGCTCCACACATCCGTCATCCGGAAGTTTTCAAAATCAAAAAAGCGTCCGTCCTGGCATGGAATGAAAATAACCGGTCTCCCTGCATGCCCGTAAAGCTTACATTCCATGTCCCTGCCGAGTGCGGGACTATAGTTTTTCATGTATTGTGTTTCCATAGTCTGTCTTGTCCTTTCTATTTCATATCATACAGAAGCGTGTTCATGAAAAATGGGATCTGCCGTTCCCAGCTTGCTTCGCAATGATTCCCGTTTGGCACGATGCGGCTGGTCAGCAGTATTTTCCGGTTCAGAAGAAATCCGCAGACATTCTTGTATTCATGAAGCATGGCGGTATGATTGGAGAGCTCGCTGGAGCCGTAATCCATATAGAGAATGGTGTCCTTCCGGACGGATGTTTTCTGGATCAGGTTCTTGATCTCTTTGGGATTGGTCCAGAGAGAAGGAGATAATGCCGCCGCTCTGGAAAATGTGCGGTTATATGCAAGCAGTGCGTACAGGCTCATGAGCCCGCCCATAGAGCTTCCCGCAATGAAAGTATGCTCCCGGCCGGGAAGAGTACGGTATGTATGGTCGATATAGGGCTTAAAGCTCTTGATCATCCAGTTCATGGTCAGACGTCCCTTTCCCGTTATTTCTCCAAAGTGAGGGTCGGAGAAATCGTAGGGAGAGTATTCCTTCAGCCGTCCGTGATCCGGGCTGTGGTTACACTCGACAGCTGCAATGATCAGCTGTGTTTTCGTGTTATCCATGTATTCCTTCATACCCCAGGATTTGCCGTAGGTCGCGTCTTCGTCGAAGAACACGTTATGCCCGTCGAACATATATAATACAGGATAACGCTGTTCGTTCTGGAATTGGTAAGAGTCCGGAAGGTAGATATAAGCGCGCCGCTGGTTCCTGCCGGTTAATTCTGGTATTGTGACATTCCATTTTTTAACCATTGGATATTCCTCCTGTTAAACAATTACTGAAAAAATA
>CAZGVY010000028.1:0-16622 GCA_964529215.1 uncultured Mordavella sp.
CGAAAGCACATCCCCTATAAAACTACTCTTATTCTTCTGCCGCACGCTTGGCAATCTCTGATTTCCCATTTTTCAAAGTGGAAATAAGCTTTTTACTTCAGCCTTATTTAAACTGTCATTTTGATTGCTTCTTCAATCGTCTCAACTGTCGGGACTGAATTTTTTTCTAATTCAAGGTTATAAGGAATTGGAACGTCCCTTCCACACACTCTTTTTACAGGTGCGTCCAGATAGAAAAATGCCTCACTGTCACATATGATTCCTGCAATTTCTCCACCGATTCCACCAGTAAGATTAGCCTCATGTACAATCACAACATGTTTTGTCTTCTTTACAGATGAGATTATTGCATCCTTATCTAATGGGCTCAGAGTCCTAAGATCCATTACCTCTACATCAATACCTTCTGATGACAATTTCTCTGCCACTGTAAGACACATATGTACCATGCGTCCATATGTGATAACCGTAACATCTTTTCCTTGCCGTTTGATATCCGCTTTTCCAATTGGAATGCGATACATTTCTTCCGAAACATCGCCCTTCAATTGATAAAGCTTTCTCTGTTCAAAGAAAATGACCGGATTATCATCCTCGATCGAACTAATCAAAAGACCCTTGGCATCATATGGCGTCGATGGAACAATAACTTTGAGTCCCGGAATATGGCAGAACCACGCTTCGATACTCTGACTGTGCTGCGCCGCAGCACCTGAACCAGAGCCTTCGGCAGCTCTCACCACCATCGGCACCATAGCTTTTCCGCCAAACATATATCTCATCTTAGCAGCCTGATTTACAATCTGATCTGCCGCAATTGTCAGAAAGTCCGAGAACATAATCTCAGCAATCGGTCTCATTCCAGTAACCGCCGCACCTGCCGCAGCACCGGCAATAGCAGCCTCGGAAATCGGTGTATCTCTCACTCGTTCCGGTCCGAATTCATCAAACATTCCCACGGAAACACCAAAAGCGCCACCATAGATTCCCACATCTTCTCCCATCAGAAATACTTTTGGATCTTCTCTCATCTTCTGAACCATGGCTTCTTTTATTGCTTTTGAGTAAGTTAGTATTCTTTCCATATCCATTCTCCATTCCTATCACGATTCCTAAGCATATACATCGGTTGTAATCAATTCCAAACCAGGGAACGGACTCTCTTCCGCAAACTGAACAGCCTGTTCAATCTTTCTTTCTGCTTCCTGCCTGGCCTTTGACAATTCATTTTTTGCAAATCCATTCGCAAGCATATATTTCTCCATCCGGTCAATCGGATCTCTGTTCTTCTTCCAGTCATTTACCTCTTCACGTGTTCGATAAGTCTGCGCGTCGCTTCTGGAATGACCCATATAACGATATGTATTACAGCAGATCAGCATCGGTCCATTTTTCAAAACATCTTCTCTTGCTTCCTTGATTGCCTCATACACGCCAATCACATCATTGCCGTCAAGCTCCATTCCCTTCATTCCATACGCCAAAGCCCTGTCGGATATCTTATCGATATTCATAGCATATGATTTCGGAGTTGACAATGCATACTGATTATTCTCGCAGAGAAAGAGAACCGGTAACTTCCAGATGGAAGCCAGATTCGCTGCCTCGTGGAAATTGCCTTCGTTAATTGCGCCATCCCCAAAGAAACACACTGTGATGCCATCTGTATGGTTCATCTGCTGACTCAGGGCCGCGCCTACCGCAATACAAAATCCGCCTCCAACTACGCCATTGGCTCCAAGATTACCTTTATCCAGATCAGCAATATGCATAGATCCGCCCTTGCCTTTGCAGTAACCATCCACTTTACCCAACATTTCTGCCATCATCAAATTCATATCCATTCCCATGGCGATCGCGTGCCCATGTCCTCGGTGGGTACTGGTAATATAATCCTGTTCCTTTAATACTGAACACACTCCTGTTGCCGTAGCTTCTTCACCTACATAAAGATGTGTAGTTCCATGCACCTTACCCAAAGAAAAGAAATAGGCTATCTTCTCGTCAAATGCTCTGATGCAGAGCATTTTTGAATATAAATCAAGTAGTGTATTTTTCTCAAGCACAGCCTGCACCTCAATAATTGAAGATAGAAACGATATCTTCGCGTTCAACAGGAATTTTGGTATTTGCCAAATTATGGGAAGCCATTACTTCATCTGTAAATTTCTCCACTTCCTCTGCAGTAAGTCTCTCTTCAGGCTTCACCTCTCCCACAAATGTGCTGATGATATTGCAGAACTCATCTAAATCCTTCATATTCATAACATGGATCAGTCTATCAACCACTTCTGGTTCATACTTTGCAGTTAACCGCATGTAATTTGCAATGATCAGAGCCATCGCTCTTCCGTGGGCGATATGCTTGTGGGATGTAAGCGGATAGCTTGCGCCATGAAGAATGGTTGTCCTTGTCTGAGACACCACCATACCTGCCATAACAGAAGCCTGTGCCATATTCTCGTAATCCTCTTCCACAAGAGCGTTCTCCAGCATATGCGGGAATGCCTTCGCCATGGTTCCGATACTCTCATAAGCAATTGCCTGTACCAGAGAGTTTGTTGTCTTGGCAAAAATACTCTCCATTGCATGTGTCATTGCATCAATGGATGTATTGATTGCTACTCCTCTTGGCATGGTCATGGTGTATCTGTAATCTACAAATGCAACTTTTGAGAAGAAAGTCTGTTGTTTCAGATTATTCTTGGTTCCACGTTTAGAATCAATGATCATGGCATATGGTGTAACTTCAGAACCGGTTCCTGAAGTAGTCGGAATCGCAATAATCGGAAGTACGTCATCTGTAAATGCAGTTTTAAACAACACTTCATCCGGCGCATCTTGTCTTGACAGCAAAGCTACTGCTTTGGCAGTATCCAGCGAAGAACCGCCGCCAACAGAAACCACAAATTCCGCACCAAATTCTTTGCTGATCCCCGCACACTCTCTAACCACCTCAATGGTAGGATTACTCTGTACCTTATCACAAACTATATATTCAATCTTCTGATCCTCCAGAGCAGCAATAATATCTTTATCTGCCCCTGTCGCTGTAAAGGAAATCGGGTCAGTGACTACAATGGCCTTCTTTCCGTATTTACCAAACTCCTCTTTATGTTCCGGCAAGCATCCTTTTCCGCAAAAAACCCGGACTGGCATATTAAACGTAATATTCATCCTGTTTCTCCCTTCTACCCACAATGGGTGAACCTCTTTCTGCTACTTATGTACTTACATCATCTGGCTGAATTCTACCCGTTCCTTATTCGGTCCCAAAATCGTAAAAAACTTTACTCCATTATCCCAGAACGGAAGAAAGTTAATCGTATCCTGCAATGTGTTTAGATTCTTCTCACAGATAATTTCATATACCTTCGCAATGTCTGTCACATCAATCGCCACATGGTCGATGGAACCGGTCGCCATCTTCGCCTCATCTTCGTATGCCTCTATGGTCAGATTCCCCTGTTTCAGAAACGCCACTCTGGCTCCATTGGCTTCATTGATCGTTTCATATACTACTTCAAATCCCAGTTCCTTATAAAACGCTGTTGTCGCGTCCATATCTGCTGTCGGCAATCCAATATGCTGTAATCCTGTTATAAGTTCTTTCATCATAATTTCCACCCATCTCTGACCGGCGCCAATGACCGATACAAAGTATCATATATCCTTCTGGCATCGGCGTACTTTGCTGTTGTCTCAATATTTGGCTTCACTGTGGTTCTGATTCGTACATTCTTCTCAAGTCCGTCTTCCAGACTGTCAAACACACCAACTGCCACTCCTGCAAGAATAGCCACTCCAAGAGCCGGAGCCTCATCGGTCTCGAGACACTCAATTGTCTTGCCGGAATTATCACATCTAAGCTGAAGTGCAAATTCAGATCTGGCACCGCCGCCACTCATACGTACAAGATCAAACCCGCCGACCATCTTGTCTAGCAGATCACACAACTGTGTATACTCATATGCAATACACTCATAGGTTGCCTTATAAAGCTGCGGTCTGGTGGTATACGGTGTGATTCCATAGATTACACCTCTTGCAGCAGGGTTATTATATGGTGTACAAGAACCCACAAGATGTGGTGCAAAATAAATATCTGTCGGGCTCTTAGGAAGCTTATCTACTTCCTCTGCAAGATACTGATAGACAGACTTACCCTGTTCCTCTGCTTTAATCCTCTCAGCCGCACAGACTTCATTAACCATCCATTTCGTCCCCATTCCGGCTGGCACATATACGAAATTCGAATACTTACCGTCCAGATGGCAGAATGTGTTCAGACAGCAGTCAAATGCCTCATCGGAACTGTTCGGCTCATCGGAAAGTGTGGTAAGGCCCTCATAGGTTCCGCATGAGCAGGAAACCATTCCCTTATGGATTGCACCGGAACCAATTGAGGTACTGAAGTGATCAAAACCTCCTGTAACCACTGAAATTCCTTCCGGAAGTCCAAATAACTCTGCGTGTTCCTCATCAAGCTGACCCACAAGTTGTCCGGATGGAACCGGTTTGCACATCCGTTCCACACGGATTCCCGCCGCATCAAGAATTTCCTGCGACCATTCTTTCTTACGAATATCAAATGCCATATTTCTGCAGCAATTTGAATAATTACAAACCGGCTCAAATCCCATCATCGCCATAAGAAATCCCTCCGGCGGGCAGAACTTGTCCGTAGCTTCATATCTCTCCGGTTCATGAGCTTTCACCCATAGAATATTCGCAAGTCCATACATAGGATGCGGCGGTGTACCGGTAATCTCATAGATTCTCTTAGCCGGGATCTTCTTTATTAACTCTTCTACTTCAACAACTGCGCGATTATCTGCATTCATATAGGCAGGTCCTACCGGCTTGCGGTCATAGCCTACCGGAATGATTGTCTCTCCATGAGAGCTGAACGCTACTGCGATCGGCTCGTCATTCGGAATCTTAGCCCGGATGCTAAGGCACACTTCTCTGATCGCATTGATGAACTCATTCGGATCAAGCTCGCACCATCCCGGATTGGGGCTATATGTGTCATAGCCCTTCTCCGCTTTTGCAAGAATATTTCCCACTGAATCAAATGCAACTCCTTTACAAGCTCCTGTTCCGAGATCAAAACCAAGAATACTCATAGTTTTCCCCTCCGTCAAATCCATTTACTGTACTGTATAGCCTCCGTCAACCAGGAGGTTCTCACCGTTGATCATGTTTGCCGCATCACTGGAAAGGAAAAGAATTGCCGCTGCGATCTCATCCGGATGGCAGAAACGTCCTGAAGGAATCTTCTTCTTCATCTCAACGCCTTTCTCACCTTCCCAGATGCGCTCTCCCATCTCAGTAAGAACAACAGTAGGAGATACCAGGTTCGCATTGATATTATACTGACCCCACTCAAGAGCGAGCGTCTTAATGGTACCAATAAGAGCTGCCTTACTTGCCGTATAAGCCACATGTCTATCTGTAGCAATTACACCGCCCTGAGACGCAACTGCAACGATCTTGCCGCCGCCATGTGCGATCATATACTTACCTACGGCCTGGCAGAGAAAGAACGCGGCCTTAGAGTTGATCAGCATCGTCTTGTCCCACAGCTCCTCTGTGATATCAACAGCATAATCAACCAGGCCAACGCCTGCTATGCTTGCAAGAATATCAATCTGCCCGAAACGCTCGTCTGCCTTCTCCACAATCATAGGTCCTGCGCTTACCGGCGTAAGGTCACATACGATCGGTAATGTCTCTGCGCCAAACTCATCCGTAAGCTCTTTTGCAAAATCCTCTACGGCCGGCGACATGTCGATCAACACAACCTTTGCGCCTGCCTGTGCAAACACGATTGCCGTTGCCTTGCCGATTCCGCTTGCCGCTCCTGTTACAAGGGCTACCTTATCTTTAATAGAAAAATTTCCGTCAAATGGTTTGTAATTCATGATTCTCCTCCTTATATTGGTTATGAATGAATAATTATTTAGTATCTCTATTAGTAAATCTGTCAATCAGGATAGCAATAACGATTACGATACCTGTTACAATCTGCTGATAGTAAGACTGTACATTCATCAGAGTCATACCATTGGTCAGTACCTGCATGATCAACGCACCGACAACCGCACCAGCCACAGATCCTTTACCACCTGCAAGAGATGCTCCGCCGATTGCACATGCTGCGATAGCATCCAGCTCAAATCCTGCTGCCGCGGTAGGCTCCGCAGCTCCAAGACGTCCTATCATAGTGATTGCTGCCAATGCATACATAAATCCTGCAATCACATAAATGGACATCTTATACAGGGTAACATTGATACCGGACAATCTTGCTGCTTCCTCGTTACTTCCGATCGCATAGGCATACACACCTACTTTACAATATTTAACAACCAGTCCAAAGACAACAACTGCAACGATCATAATCAAAATCGGTACAGGGAATGATCCTCCGATCTTACCTCCGACTACTGAAGTATAGTTAGACGGCACACCGGCCACCGGACGCCCCTGTGTATACAGCAGAGCGAAGCCTCTGAACGCTGTCTGTGTTGCCAATGTAACCAGGAATGCCTGAAGTTTAAACTTCGATACAAGAAATCCATTGATCAGTCCCAGTGAACATCCTAAAAGAATTGAAAGAATCACTGCCAGAGCCGGATGCATTCCATTCACAAGCATGGTGGCAAGCATAACTCCTACAACCGCAATGATCGGCCCTACTGAAAGGTCGATGCCTCCGGTCAGGATTACGATCAGCATACCCATGGTCATAATGATTGTAACAGAGCAAGCCCTGACAACCGACATTAAATTAAATACGTTTAAAAAGTCCGGTGTAGCAAATGAAAAAAAGATACAAAGAGCTACCAGTGACAACAGCGTACTTCCAATACGCGCATATCTCTTATACCAAGGCTGTTTAATAATATATCTTTCATTATTATTGTTACTCATAGTTATTGATCCCCTCCCATTGCATAATGTAAAACATTCACTTCTGTAGCGTCCTTGCCATCCAGCTCTCCTGTGATGCGTCCCTCGTGCATTACAACAATACGGTCACACATTCCCAGTATCTCCGGCAATTCTGAGGATACCATGATAATAGATCCTCCATTCTTAACAAAATCGTCCATAAGTCTGTAGATCTCGCTCTTTGCACCGATATCAATTCCTCGTGTAGGCTCGTCATATATCATTACCTCGGAATTTGCACTCATCCATTTCGCAAGTACGACCTTTTGCTGATTACCACCAGACATCGTGTCTGTATGTGCGTGCGGATTCGGTGGTACTATCTTCAGTTTCTCAATATAATGTTCTGTATTACCATATAGTTTCTTATAATTGATTGCTCCTGCCTTAATATATTTATCCAATATACTGACATTAATATTAACAGCATTGCTCTGACCCTTAATAAATCCCTGTGCCTTTCTCTCTTCCGGAATAAGAGCAATACCAGACTTTATGGCAGATCCGCAATCCTTAATGTCCAATTTCTTATTATGTAAGTAGATTTCTCCGGAATCATACTTATCTGCTCCGAAAATCACTCTCATCACTTCAGTACGTCCCGCCCCTACCAGACCAGAAAAACCTAAGATCTCACCTTTTTTCAGTTTAAAGTTAATATCTTCAAACTTTCCTTTTGATGTCAGATGCTCTACTCTCAGCACTTCTTCCTCAACGGAATAATTATTGCTGTGAGCCATGTATTCAGATACGCTGCGTCCTACCATAAGCTCAACCAACGAATCTCTGGTAACTTCACTAATATCCTTCGTTGCAATATGCATTCCGTCACGGAAAACGGTCACTCTGTCCGCAATCCCAAATAACTCATCAAGTCGATGAGACACATAGATAATTGCAGTTCCGGCTTCTTTCAGTTTCTTAATAATAGTGAACAAATGCTCAATCTCTGTATCTGACAAGCTGGCTGTAGGTTCATCCAACGCCACTACTTTAGAATTGTGCATCAGACAGCGTCCAATCGCCACCATCTGCATATTCGCCACGCTCAGATTACCAACTTTTTCATCACTGCTAAACGTACATCCCAGCTCAATTAAAATTTCTTCGCATCTGGCATAGAGTTCTGAATAATTAATAATGCCTGCCTTAAGGGGCTCATTTCCCAAAAGGATATTCTGTCCAACCGTCAGTTCCGGAACCAGGTTTAATTCCTGATGCACCATATTAATTCCGATCTTGCTTGCATGTCCCGGGTTCTTAATTGTAATCGGCTGGCCCTCATAAATGATTTCTCCCTCATCCGCCCCGTAAATACCCTTCATAACATTCAGCAGGGTGGATTTACCAGCGCCATTCTCCCCGACAAGAGCATGAACTTCACCCTTATACACTTCCAGATTCACATTTCTTAATGCTTTAACACCCGGAAAGGATTTGCTGATATTCTTCAAGTGCAATACTGTTTCTTGATTACTGTTCATCTCTTCTCCTTTCGCCCTCTTTTTTATATAAAAGGAGCCCAGAAACCTAGAAATCTCTGGGCTCATTCCTTCAATTAGTATTCTATCGAAATTATGTAACTACAATATTTATTTATCAGGATCGTAACCAACGTGGTCTGTTGTATTATCTTTTGTGATAACAATCTGTGGAACCTTTACGACTCTCGGTATATCTTCGCCTGCAAGAAGACGTAATGTAGCCTCTGCTGCCATCTTACCACCTACATAGAGGTTAAGATCGATTGTACCTGTCGCATCGCCTGCTGCGATAGATGTGATAGCGCCCTCAATACCGTCTGATCCAATAACAGCGATCTCGCCATGCTTGCCAGCTTCCTTAACAGCCTCAATTACACCAAGCTCCATAGTATCGTTACAGCAGTAGAAAGCTTTGATGTCCGGATACTGGTTGATAATTGTAGCTGCCTGATCCATTGCCTCCTGGCGGTCCCAATTACCAACTACGTCAGCAACAACTTCAATTCCGTCATATTTTTCACATCCCTCAAGGAATCCCGCGGTACGGTTGATAGAAGCATATGCTCCCGGAAGGCCTTCCACAACTGCAACCTGTCCTTCTTCTTTACACCATTCTTCGCAAATCCACTGTGCTGCAAGGCGTCCGGTGTCAAGACTGATATTGCCAACATAGAGGTCAGCTTCCTGCATGGTTGAATCAAAAATATTAACAACAAGAATTCCTGCCTCACGAGCTTCTTTACACTGAGCATCCAGTGTTGTGTCAGCCTGCGGCGACATAAAGATAACGTCGTATCCCTTTCCTACAAGTGCATCGCAAAGTGCCTGCTGCTGCTCTGCATCAGACTCACTGTCCGGCGCTACAAGGTCGATGTTCTCTTCCGGAACACCTGCTTCTATAAGCTGATCCTTAACACCACCAGAGATGTTTGTCCAAGACTCGTTAGATAATGTCTTTACAATGATACCAAACTTTGCTGTTGACCAGTCAATTCCATATGAATCAAGAGCCGGCATATCGGCCAATTCATTTCCGTCCATAGCGTCTGTCTCCGTATCCGGATCAAAATCTGTAGTTCCTGCGAAACGTCCTACTGCAGACGTATCAAGTCCTGCTGCATCCCCAGCATCTTCAGTTTTCTCTTCAGTTGTCTCTCCCTCTGCTTTCTCTGTACCGCTGCTGCATGCCATTAATCCAAATACCATGGTCATAACCATCCAAATAGCAATAAGTCTTTTTACTAATGTTTTCTTCATAACGTCCTCCTTGTGTGAATTGTTTTTTAGTAAATAGTTAATGTCGGTTTGTACCAACCATTTCCAAATGTTCTTGTAACAAACTGTTTTCGACAGAATACTAACCTCCTACGTTCTACTCTCATAACTTCCCTAAACTCGTTACAATACAGCTCAAGTTACAAACCGCTGTTCCACGCGTTAACATTTTACAAAACCTCCTACATCTATTTCATGTCAATCGTCACGCGCAAAACATTTTTAACATTTGTAAAATACCTTTACGTTTATTATATTCAAAATTATTTAAATGTCAATACCTTTTGTGTTTTTTCAATACTACTTGTAATTTTTTGTCTAAAATTCCAAATATTTCATTTGTTTTTAAGTCTTTTTCGCTCACCTAACCAAGCAAAAGAAATTGTGCCGTCCTATTTGTTACATACTTTTTATTTGTATATTTTTATTTATTTTTTTACAACAAAAAACTTTCTATGCTGTAAAAGTATCTCTTTTATATATTATTTTGCTAATTTAAAAAATCCGTTGACAAACATTTTCTTCAAATCTATAATTTAGTACAACACAACTATTTATATAAATAGTAAACGCAACTCAATATCAGACAGCAAGCTGCTGTCAATTACTTAATTACGATAAGGAGGTATTTATGATGAACAAAAATCGCAGCTTTTGGTTGGGAATGGATCGCAAATTCTTTCTCGTTGAGGAAGATATGCCGGTTTTAGGGGACCACGATGTTTTAATCAAACCTATGGTCAATTCCATCTGTGGTTCTGAACTTAGAACCTATACAACAGGTTTTATGGGCAAAAGAGCCATGGATGAGCCTTGCACCGTAGGTCATGAATGCAGCGGAATCATCACAGAAACAGGCAAAAAAGTCAGCAATCTGCATGTAGGCCAGCACGTTGTAATCGAACCCGGAATCTATTGCCAGCACTGTGCAAACTGCACAAGCGGACGATATAACATCTGCGATGATTTTTATTTCACAGCAAGTAACGACTATCACAATTTCGGCAAAGCTAAAGGAGGTCACGGCGAAGGCGCCATGAGAGATTTTTTGGCCGTTCCTGAGCATATGCTTCATGTAATTCCGGACGACATGGATTTCGATGTTGCCGCGTTGGCGGAGCCAACCGCCGTAGCCGTACATGCAGTCAGACGCGCCGGCGATCTTAGAGGCAAAGATGTTGCAATCTTTGGCGCAGGCCCGATCGGTATGCTCGTAATGCAGTGTGCTCTTGCATCCGGCGCAGGCACTGTCACTATGATCGACACTAGCGCTGCCAGGCTCAAACTGGCCACAGAGCGCGGAGCGAGCGCCGTGATCCAATCCGGAGTCACGGAGATTCCAAGCTATGCCTTCGATGTATTATTTGAAGTTACAGGTGTTGCTACCGTTCAGAACCAGATGGTTTATGCAGCCAAAAGAGGTTCAACCCTCGTACAGATAGGCTGGCCAGGCAAAGATGCCGTTATAGATATTTATGAATTCAACTGGAAAGAACTTACCTATAATGGTTCCATTGATTATGCAGGTGATTTCCCTACTGCTATCCGCTGGCTTGCCGACGGCAGAGTAGATGGAAAAGCAATGATCACTCATCGTTTTAAATTCGAAGAGATTCCGGAGGCCTTCGAACTTGCCGCAACCAAACCTGATGAATGCATCAAAGCAGTAATCATCCACGAATAAAGGAGAGATAATGAGCAAATATCAAATGCTGTTTGAACCGCACGGAAGCACTTTAACTCCCAACTTACCAGTATTTACGGAATATGGCTCAGACTCTTATGACGATATATCCAGAAGCCGTTATGTAAAAGCAAGAGTCGCACAATTAAAAAGCTGGCATCAGAACAATCCTATCGCCGATGTAGAACGCTATGAGATACAGTACCAGAACGGTGATTATACGGGAACCGGAATCGTATACAGGCCAAAAACAGACCGTATACTTCCTGTGTTCGTATATTTTCACGGCGGCAATTTTACCACGTTAAGTAATGTATGTTATGAATATGAATGTGCGGAAATAGCTTATGCCGGCGAGTGTGTTGTATTCAATTTCGATTACCGGCTGTCCCCGGAACATCGGTACCCCGTACCACTTGAAGATTGTTTTGCAGCGCTTCAGGAAGCTGTGCGTGTGGCGCCGGAATATCGGGCAGATGCAAGCAGACTTGCAGTCGGCGGTGATTCAGCCGGCAGCAATCTTGCAGCAGGGTTGGAACTTTACATACGCGATCATTCAGGACCAAAGATTAATTGCATGGCACTGTGTTATCCCGTTGCCGGTACAGAAACATTGGATATCAAGCAGCTTAAAAACGATCCAATCCTCGCATACTATCTGCCGGATAACATGGATGCTGTCAATCCTTTATATGCCTCGCCGCTTTCTGATCCCAGTCCCGAAAAAACACCGCCTGTTTTACTTGTGATTGGAAGCTGTGATTTCCTGCTCGAAGATAATCTCAAATATGCACGCAAGCTGCTATGTGCCGGTGTGGATATACGCCTGGCATATTTCGAAGGCGCGCCGCATGGTTTTATACAGATGGTAACCCCTGATGGACTTGCCTCACTAAGCACCATCTCTGAATACCTCAAAGAGCAACTTAACAAGTAAACCTTTATGTATAATCTAAAATATCCCCCACCTCATAAAGAGGCAGGGGATATTTTAGATTCTTTTCACTCCCCTTCATCGATAAACAATCATTTTGTAAATCTCTTTTCATTTTAGCATTCTCTAAATTTGTCTCAAAATATTGTCAATAGCATGCAATAACAATCTACAATATTTTTTCACTTCTATATTGACATAGACTTATTTTCATACTATTATACATTTGTAAATCAGTTTATTTTTTAAAACGGAGGTTGATATCACCATGTATAAAACATATAATAACCAAAATGTAGCCACCATACATTCATCCAGAATTGAGAAACTTAAAAGTGATTCTATCAATGCCAAGCAGAAGGTATGTGTTCAGAGAGCCAGATATCTTACAGAAGCATACATAGAGCATACATCGGAGCCGATGATCAAGCGGCGCGCTTATGCATTCAAGAATATCCTGAATAAAATAGATATATTTATCGAAGACGGACAGCTCCTCGCCGGAAATCATGCCGCATCCTTAAGAGCTGCTTCCATTTTCCCAGAGTACTGCGTGAACTGGATTTTTGAAGAGATTGATACGTTGGCCATCCGCCCCGGCGATCGTTTTCTTGTTGACCCGGAGGTTCGTGGAGAGCTTCTTGATATTGCAGAATGGTGGAAAGGCAAAACTTTACAGGATCGCTGCCAGGCAACACTCCCCGCAGGAGTCAAGGATGCCTATAATGCCCACGTACTCTCTGCCAACGGCAACATGACATCCGGAGATGGACATATCATGCTCGATTTTGAGAAGATGATCCGGGTCGGCGCACAAGGCATTATCGATGAGACAAAAGAACATCTGGATGCTCTGGATTTGAGTGTTCCGGACAGCCATCACAAGCGCATTTTCTACGAATCAGTTATTATCTGTTACGAGGGAATGATTGACTATGCGCATCGTTATGCTGCTCTTGCAAGAGAATTAGCCGCGAACACTTCCGATACCGCACGCAGGAAAGATCTTCTTGCACTCGCTGGGAATTGTGAGCGCGTACCTCAGTATCCGGTTGAAACCTTTTACGAGGGTGTACAGGCCGTATGGTTTGCACATCTCTTATCTCAGATAGAGAGCAATGGACATTCCATGTCCTTTGGACGATTAGATCAGTATTTGTATCCATTTTATAAGAAAGATCTGGAAGCAGGAAGAATCACTCAGGAATCAGCAACCGAACTTCTTGCCTGCCTTTGGGTCAAGGCTTTCGGCGTAGTTAAGATCCGTCCATGGAGTCACACTCGTTTCTCCGGCGGAGATCCAACTTACCAGAATCTTGCTCTGGGCGGCATCACTCCGGACGGCGAGGATGCGGTTAACGATCTTACCATGATCTGTCTGGACAGCGTAAGCATGACCCGCTTAACTCAGCCAAATGTATCTGCGCGCTACAATGAAAAGAATCCGCCGGAATACATAAAGAAATGTACAGAAGTAATCCGCCTCGGTTTCGGTATGCCTGCAATGCACGGTGATCATGTGATGATCCCATCTCTGATCAGCCGCGGAGTCACACCGAGAGATGCTAACAACTATGCCATCGTTGGCTGTATTGAGCCAATCATTCCGGGCAAGTTTGGTTACAGAAGCGCCGGTATGAGCTTTACGAATTTTGCCAAGGTTCTTGAAATCACGATGAACGGGGGAACAGATCCGAATACAGGAATCACTCTTTTAAAGCAAGACAAAACCTTTGCCGAAATGAACAGTATCGAAGAATTGCGAGCTGCATATGACGAACAGATGGCTTATGTAGTTAAGTTAAGAGTTATCGGAGAGCATTGCATTGATTATGCGATTGAAGATGTTGTTCCAGATGCATTCTGCTCCGGATTGATTCAGGATTGTCTGGGCCGCGGCAAGAATGCCAAGGAAGGCGGAAGCATCTACGATATGGTTACCGGTCCGGAGACAGGCATAACAAATACCGCCAACAGCCTTGCCGCTATCAAAAAATTGATCTTTGAAGAGAAACGTATGACTCCTGCAGAGCTTATGAAATACTTAGAGAACAATTTCGATGGTGCCCAAGGCGAAAACATTCGCCGTATGCTGGCAAATAAAGCTCCTAAATTCGGCAATGATGACGATTACGTAGATAAGATCAGTTCTGATATCTATCGTACATTTATGAAAGAGCAGGATAAATATCCGACAGCGCGCCTTGGACGCGGTCCTATCGGCTGTCTGAGTTATCCATGTACTGCTACGATTTCAGGTAATGTTCCTCAGGGGGCGCCGGTTGGCGCCACTCCGGAGGGACGTAAGGCAGGAGAACCATTATCCGAGGGATGTTCACCATTCCACGGAACGGATACCATTGGTCCTACTGCCGTGTTGAATTCCGTCGCCAAGATGCCAAACTACCTGATTACCGGAGGCAATCTTCTGAACATCCGTCTGGCTCCGTCAGTTATGGTTACAGATGAAGGTCTTGCAAAGGTCAGCAATCTGATCCGTGCTTTCTTTGCTATGGACGGATGGCATATACAATTTAATGTTACTTCTACAGAAACTCTTCTGGATGCGAAAAAGAACCCGGAGAAATATAAAGATCTGGTTGTTCGTGTTGCCGGCTATAGTGCGCTGTTTAATGATCTGGAAGAAAAAACAAAGGATGACATCATTGCAAGAACAGAACATGATTTATAAAACGAGGTAAAAACCATGCAAACAAAAGGAATTATTAGTGAAATTGAACGCTACGCTATCAAAGATGGTCCGGGAATACGCACTGTCGTATTCCTGAAAGGCTGCCCTTTAAAATGCAGATGGTGTGCCAACCCGGAAACCCAGGAATCTATCTACCAGCTCATGTACTGGAAGACTAGGTGCATCGGGTGTAAGCAATGTGTAAAAGCATGTCCTAATCATGCGCTGTCCTTTGGTAAGATCGGCATAGAAATCAGCCGCAGCAGCTGTCTCTCATGCGGAACCTGCGTTGATACTTGTAACAGCCAGGCGCTAACTATGGCAGGTGACTCAAAAACTGTTGATGAAGTTGTCTGGGAAATTATAAAAGATAAACCTTACTATCTCGCATCTGGCGGAGGAGTCACATTTTCCGGCGGCGAGGCTGCTTGTCAAGGCGATTTTGTGTATGAAGTTGCTAAAATCTGCAAAGAACAAAAGATTTCCACCTGTATTGAAACCTGCGGTTACGCCGAATGGAGCGTATATGAGAAAATGCTTCCTTATATGGATTATTTCTACTACGATTTAAAATTGATTGATAAAAATCGTCACAGAGAGTATACCGGCGTTTCCAACAAATTAATTCTGGATAATTATTGCAATCTGGTCACGGCAGGCGCCGATGTGACGGTACGGATCCCTATTATACCGGCTGTCAATAACACCGGCAAAAATATTCAGGATACCATCGATTTTTTGCTAAAGAATTCATCCGGATGCCATGTCAGCCTGCTTCCATATCATCGATTAGGCGCTTCTAAATACGATAAACTTGGTATGGATTATTCCATGAACGAGCTCGAACCACCTTCTGATGCAGAAATGGAAAGAATAGAAGGTATTTTCCGGAAAAACGGTTTCTATGTTACTATAGGAGAATAATTATGGCAAAAGCAGACGGATGCCGCCATCTGTAACAAATAAATGCCGCATGACGGGGCAGCGCTGCGGCGAACTAACTGCACCTAAGACGCTCAGGAATACCTTCGCTAAAAACGCCCCCAATACCCCTGCAGAATTTATTTGTTACGAATGGCAGCTGTTTCGTAACGCAACTAAATGTCAATGGTTTACAGAATGATTTGCTGTCTTTCCGCCAGGCCAGCAAATAGCCAAATAGCATGATGCCGGAGCATCTGAAGCCGAGGCCTCTGTAGTCAGATAGTTGTGATTGTCAATAAAAAAGTCTTATTTCTGTTTCTCCTTCCGTTATTCTAATAAATCCTCTGCTTTACAACCGAGTGATTGTGCTAATGCAAACAAGTTACTTGCAGTTGCTTTGTTTATATCCTTTGCCCGTTGCTCGTATTGCTGAATCATTCGCAATGTAACTCCTGATTTTTCAGACAGCTCTTTTTGCGAAAGCCCAATTGCCTTGCGTACTGTCTGTAATTTTGTAGGTAAGTTTTTACGTTCAAGTATTGAATTTGCTATATCAACAAACTTTTCCTCCGATGCTTCGTGTAAAGTAGGGTATAACTTATAAATCTCACTCATAGGGAGATATTTTTTAATTTCCTTAAAGTTTTTTCCTGTATTCCATTGATAAAA
>CAZGVY010000029.1:0-16494 GCA_964529215.1 uncultured Mordavella sp.
GGACCGGCTTCTCATACACATCATATCCCCGCGGATAATAGCGAAGAAGCTCCCCGACCGTAGATACCCCCAGTCTTGCAAACAAGGCTCCTGTCTTCTCTCCGATTCCCTTTAATTCCGTAATTCCAGTTCTTTCATTCATAATGTAATAAGTTTCTTCATTCCACAAATTATTCTACTGCAAGCACATAATAATAAATCGGCTGACCGCCAAAATGCATATCAATATCCATATCCGGATACAGTTCTTCTACCTCTGCTGCAAATCTGGCTGCCTCTGCTTCTTCCACCTCTGCGCCATAGTAAATACTGATCAGCTCGGAATCCTCATCTACCAAATCCGCAAGCATCTCCTTTGCCGTCTCATGGATATCTGAGCCTACTGCAAGGATTCCTGCATCTCCGATACCCATAATATTGCCCTCGTGGATTTCCTTATCGTCAATCTTCGTATCGCGCACCGCATAGGTTACCTGACCGGTCTTGACACTGCCGATGCCCTCTAACATTGCTTCTTCATTGGCCGCTGCGTCTGCATCCGGCATGAAATTAATGATTGCTGTAATTCCCTGGGGAACCGTCTTAGTCGGGATCACAATAATCTGTTTATCTTCAACAAGAGCCTTCGCCTGATTTGCCGCAAGCACAATATTCTTATTATTCGGTAAAATAAATACTGTCTCTGCATTTACATGGTCAATGGCGTTCAGCATATCCTCCGTACTCGGATTCATGGTCTGTCCGCCTTCGATAATATAGTCTGCACCAAGCTCCCGGAAAATATGATTGAGGCCCTCTCCGATAGATACGGTAATAAATCCCATAGGCTTCTTCGGTTCGGCTTTCTTCTGTTCCTTCTGCTGCTTTGCAAGCTTTTCGGCATCCTTGATCAGTTTCTCCTGATGCTCCTCCCTCATGTTATCAATCTTCATACGGGAAAGCTGTCCATAGGTCAGTGCTTTCTGGATAGCAAGGCCCGGATCGTTGGTGTGTACATGGATCTTAACCACATCATCATCTGCAACACATACGATAGAATCGCCGATGGACTCCAGATAACCCTTCAGCTCATGCTCGTCCTTATCCGTGAATTCCCTCTCCACAAGAATAATAAATTCCGTGCAGTATCCGAACTTAATATCTGCCGCGGCTTCTGCGGAAACCTTTGTTACCCTGGCGCCTGCACCTGTTTCAATAGCAGAATAATCCACCTCTTTACCGAGAAATGCATCATAAGCGCCCTTCAATACCTCTACAAGCCCCTGTCCGCCGGAGTCCACAACACCGGCTTCCTTCAGGACCGGAAGCATCTCCGGAGTTTTCGCAAGCACCTCTTCCGCATGCTGGATAACCGCAGGGATAAATACATCCAGATCATCCGTCTCAGCCTGAAGCTCCTCCGCTTTTTCGGCAATTCCCCTTGCAACCGTAAGGATTGTTCCCTCCTTCGGTTTCATAACTGCCTTATAGGCCGTATCCTTTGCCCGCTCACAGGCAGCTGCCAGAATCGGCACATCAATTTTCTTTTCTTCCCTTACCGCTTTTGTAAAGCCTCTTAAGAGCTGCGAAAGGATAACGCCTGAGTTACCTCTTGCCCCGCGCAGGGAACCGGATGAGATTGCTTTGGCAAGCGTCTTCATATCCGGATGCTCCAGCGCAGTAACCTCCTTCGCCGCAGACATGATCGTCATTGACATATTCGTGCCGGTATCTCCATCCGGAACCGGGAACACGTTCAGTTCATTAATATATTCCTTCTTCGCCTCGATATTCTGTGCGCCCGCCAGAAACATTTTGGCGAGCATATCCGCATTAATCGTCTTCGTAGCCACTTTCAAAGGTCCTCCTTAAACTAATCAATCACTCTCACGCCTTCGACATAAATCTTAATCTTATCTACCGGCATTCCAGAAAATTCTTCTACTTTATATTTGACATTGCTGATCAGGTTATCGGTAACGGCTGAAATACTAACACCATACGATACGATCACATGAAAACTGATCCTGATTCTATTGTCGTCTGAAATCGAAACCTGAATGCCGTGCGTCAGGCTCTCCTTCTTCAGAAGCCGGTAAATGCCGTCCTTCATATTAACGGCCGCCATACCTACAATACCAAAGCATTCTACTGCTACCGTACCCGCATACTTCGCGATCACATCAGAGCTGACTGTAATGATACCGTGCTCAGTACTCATACTTCCCTTCATGTTATATCCTCCAATTCTTTTTATGAATATTGTTAGCAATGCTCTAAAAATCAAGTTAACATGTGTATTATACTCTGTTTTCCTGATATTTACAACAAATTCTTTTGGTCTCCGGATAATAACCGCACAGATCCGGGATTTAGCCCGCAGACAAAAAAGAACCTGAATTCATAAGAACCCAGGCCTTTATCTCCCATTATTATGCACGCTCAACTTTTCCAGATCTCAAACAAGAAGTACATACATACATTCTCTTTGTAGCTCCGCCCTCAGTCTTAACACGAACTGATTTTACATTTGATTTCCACATTTTGGGTGTTTTTCTATTTGAGTGGCTTACATTGTTTCCAAAGTGAGCACCCTTATCACAAATAGCACATCTAGCCATGACTGCACCTCCTAACACTCCGAAATAGTCTGGCATCCAGACTCGCAACGTGTTAAGTATACCAGAAGTATATTTAAAATGCAAGAGATTTTTTTGAAAGCCTGCATTTTCATGATTTCTATTTCCCGGGACCGGACGGTCCTGTCTGCTATTTACAGTTATATAATTCATACCCGATCAGCACGCACAGTACCGCGCATAATATCTGTACAAAGAGATTCGGCAGCAGCATATTGATCACCATGCCGGCAGCAATCCAGAATAACGCAAATCCTGTCATCCGATTCATCTATTTTCTCCCTGCGGGACGATTCTCATTACTATCTATATGCGGCGGCGCCTGTACCAATTCCTATTCCATCTCGTCCAGGATATCCACAACTTCCTCTTCTGTCATCTTACCGTCATTGTGGGAAGTAAACCTGTCAACCAGATCCGGTACCAGGTCGAGGATCTTGGTAACCGTATCCTGATTCTTGATATTTACGAGCTTGGTCATACCATTCTGGATCACGAGGACTGCACAAGGCGTCACCTTTCCGCCGATCCCGCCCGCGCCTTTTTCCTTCTGATCCCCATTAAACGCACCTGCGCCAATTCCGAAGGAAACATCAACCAATGGCAGGATAATGGTATCCTTAATATGAATTGCGTCTCCTACTACTGTCTTTGAGCTGATCACTCCGTCCATTCCCTGGAAAAGAGCTTCTACGGTTCCCTTTAAATGATTATCTGCCATCTTGTTATTCCTCCTAAATTATAATTGAAAATTTTTAACGTCTTTTATTGTCCGGCGTACATCCTTACTAAGCAGCAGGTTCACCGCCGCCGCTGCCAGATGCGCCACGTAGATCCTTCCCTTCACATGCAGGTTCCCCTCCAGGACCTTTTCCTGGAAATCAGGCGTGACCTGCATATTATTTCCCAAAAACGGATACAGGATTCCTAAAAATGCCAGTATCTTCCCCGTCAGGGACGGGTCCTCAAATCCATAGTGGATATCTGCGGATACCTTAGGCGCTATACGTCCAAGCAGCTTCAGCACCTCATTCTTTCCTTTTTTCAGGGTATTCACATGAGAAGGTTCCGTAATGAATGCGGTAAGCTTGTCCTTCTTCCCGGATGTTTCCTTTATTTTACCACATATTTTCTCCGTTGTACATTTGAACTTGCCTGGAAGCTGCCTGAGCCTGGCGGCCGCTTCTGATATCTTATGTTTTATCTTTTTAAGGAACGGAAGCTTCTGCGGGCGGTCTTCATGCTCCCTTTCATCATCTTCCTGCTCTTTCTCAGAGCCTTCCGCAGCGTCCTCCGGAGCCTCCTCTTCCAGCCCGGGTTTTTCTTCAGATAGCGGGACAGCTCTTTCATGCTTCCCATGGATCTTTTCAGGGTTTTCCGGAAGCGTTTCAGGTTCTTTAGATCCTTCAGGTTCTTCAATTTCTTCAGACGCTTCAGCTGCTTTAAACGTTTCAGGTTCCTGCTCTCTTTTCTCATCTTCATCTTCTCCTTTGTCCCTCCTCTCCTGAACGGATTCCGGCCTGGCGCCCAGCTTCTTCCATGCGATCCTGACAGAATAATCCAGGGTTTTGCCCCGGAGCTGTACAACTGCCCGGATCAGCCCGAACAGCCAGCTTATCTGCCCGTGTACCTGGACATCTTCCAGCGTACCCTCACTCTTAGCCTCTGCTTTATAACAGACCGGAACAAACAAAACGATGCAGGCCAGTAACAAAAGTATTCCCAATATTACTGCCAGTATGATACCTATAATTTTTAAAATCAAAAATAAGATATGTAGCATATCATCCTTCCTGCTCTTTCCTGAGAATATATTCCCGAATATTTACCTCTCTGGTATTATCATACACCTCCTGGGTGATTTTTTCTACTAATTCCAGCGCCGTATCATAACTATTTGTAATTCCCACCACAAACAGGCCGTCTTTTGGATACTCTGGCTGCAGAAGAAATTTTGCAGGAAGGATTTCAAGCTGGTCATGACCGTTTGACGGAAGCAGGAGCAGATGGATCCCCGGCTGGAATTTATTATGTTCCAGCTTTTGGATGATCCTGTCCTTTTTCCGTATGATCCCTTCGGATAAATATAAATATCTATAGTATTTCATCCTGCACCCCTTTCACTAATAATAATAGCTGTCAAATATTTCCTTCGCGACATTGACCGCTTTTGTATTTCCGTCCGATTCCTCTACGATAACACTGATCACAAGCTCAGGATTATCAATATTTGTGAATCCTACAAACCAGGAATGGTTCTGGTCGGAAGAGTCCATGCTGTATTCTGCCGTTCCTGTTTTCCCTGCCACCGTGTAGGACTGCCCGCTTAATACATTCGCCGAACCATAGTCAACGACTCCCTGCATATAGGTCTTAAGCTGCGCTGCCTCTGAAAGCGTCATGAGATCAGCATATTTTTCCGGCGTGGTCTCCTTCATCAGCGTACCTGTATAATTCGTAACCGAATCCACCAGATACGGACGCATCAGATACCCTCCGTTTGCGATCGCCGCTGTGATCAGCGCCATCTGGTAGGGGCTTACCAGTGTTTTGCCCTGTCCCATTGCAGTCATCATCTTATCCGACATAGGATCGCTCTTTTTTAACTGGAAGCTGCTTTTTGCAGTAGTAAAATCCCCGGGAAGCTTTGCACCTATCAAAAGCTCCTGCACGGTATCTTCATATTTTGATATATTCAGATCCATGCCGATATTACAGAAAGAAGCATTGCAGGAATTGGCAAAGGAGCTTGCCAGATCCTCCTGGCCGTGGACAACATGGCCGGCACAGGGAATCGTCGTATCTCCATAGGTGATCTCCCCTGCGCAGTCATAAGCATAAGAGCTGTAATCATCAGGATGCTCTCTCATATATTCCAGCGTAGTCACTATTTTGAACGTGGAACCCGGCGCATATAACCCCTGGGCAGCCCGGTTCAGCAATATGCTTTCCGGCTCGGAATTCAGCCAGTCCCAGTTCTCTGCAACAGAATTGGGATCAAAGGAAGGTTTCGATACCATGGCAAGTATCTTCCCGGTGCTGGGTTCCATCACAATGACCGCTCCCTTATTATCCCCCAGGGCATAATATGCCGCGCTCTGCAGATCCGCGTCCAGAGTGGTGACCACATTGTCGCCTGTATTCTTCTGATCCTGGAATTCTTTCCGGAGTTTTTCCAGAATAAAAGCATTGGAAGTCAGAAGATCAAAATTCTCCGTGGATTCCAGGCCTGATTTCCCCTGTACCGAATATCCGACCACATGGGCGAAGATCTCCCCATAAGGATAATAGCGGTATTCTTCCCCTTCTTCCGTAAGATCCGTCTCGGCAAGAACCTTCCCGGTCCGGTCCAGGATCTTACCTCTCACCACCCGGTCAGCCATAGAATCCAGCCTGGGATTATAGGGGCTGTTGATGATCTCTTTGCTGGTCACGACTGTAAAATATCCGATATATCCCATCAGCAGCAGGAATATCCCTACAAATGCATAGGTCACCCTAGCGAATTCTTTGTTGCGGGCCCGTTTTTGCTTTTCCCTGCGGAGATCTTCTTTTTTTAATTTCTTTTGCATTTTCCTGCTCAGGTTCTTTTGCTCCTGCTTCCTTCTGCTTCTGTTTTCTGCTTCTCTCAATTCGTAACCGTTGTTGTTCTCTCTTTTTTCTTTCAATTCTCTCTTCCTCATCCTCTCTCAGAATATAGAGTCCCTGGATAATCGCAAACATGATCAGCGTACTTAAAAGAGAGCTTCCTCCGTAGCTGACCAGAGGCAGGGTGACTCCGGTAGAAGGAATAAACTTCGTCACTCCTCCGATCGTCAGAAATACCTGAAAGATATAACAGGTTCCAAGTCCTAATGCTATCAGTTTATAAAAAATGTCGTGAAGCTGCATGGCGATATTCAAAAACATGATATAGCAGCTCAGGCAGATCAAGATCAGGCAAAGCGCGGTAATGATGCCCAGTTCTTCTGCAATCGCTGAAAAGATAAAATCTTCCGCCGCAACGGGGATCGCATCCGGCTGCCCCTGGCAGAGCCCCATACCAAGCCATCCTCCGGTACCAATTGCAAACAATGACTGCGCAACCTGATAACCACCGCTGTCATAAGCTGCGAAGGGGTCCCTCCAGACGATCACTCTGGTCCGCACGTGCCTGAACAGATAATATGCGACCACAGAAGCGGCGCTTCCTGCCGAAAGCCCGGCCACCATATAAAATGGCTGCCTTGTAGCCACATACAGCATCGTCAGATATACGATAAATATGATCAGCGCAGCGCCCAGGTCTGTTGACGCAACCAGTATCAGCACGTGTACGGCGGCAATGACCGTGGTGAGCACCACATTTTTAAAACTTCTTGAAGCCTTGAAGCTTGCCGCTACATAAAATACAAAAATGATCTTTACAAGCTCTGAGGGCTGGATGCTGATCCCTGCAATCGTAAACGCCAGTTTTGCCCCATAGGATACCTGTCCCAGGACCGCCACGATCCCCAGCGAGATCAGGCCGGCCACGGCATATAACACACGCCACTTTGACAGCACTCCCGCCTTGCGTATGATGACCGGGACCGTCAGGCTGATGGCGATGGCTCCGGCAGCGATAGCAAACTGTTTCAGCGCTTTTTCATAAGAAAGCCTGGTCAGCATGATCAGCCCGATACAAAGCAGCATACACATATTGTTGACCACGAGTCTCGATACATTCGGGTAAATGCGCGTATACAGAATAATCGTCGCTGCAAACAGTCCCATCTGCAGCAGATAAAAACCAGCGACCTTGATATCCTCCATCTCAAGATAAAGGACAATATATGCGATCAGCTGCAGCAGGAACATCAAAATATTCTGCCGGAGGAGCATCCCCCGTTTCTTTTCCGCATCATGATACCCGAAAATGGCAAAACACAGATAGGAATACATGATAATGATCACAATGATCAGATATTTTGAAAGCTCTACAATAATATTAACCAAATTTTCACCTACTTTACACCTCGTCTAAAATGCCCTCTGGTAAATTCCACGGGAGCTCCTGGGCAGTCCCCCTCCTCCATATATACCGCACGGAATGTCTCCAGGACAGCCTCTGCAGTCTTTTTATCCTCTGAGGTAAACTGCATGCGGAAAGCTTCCGGGCGAAGCTCCCTCAGCTCTTTATACTGGCCGGCCAGAAATAACGGCGTATTGTTATAAATTACATTATAGCAGTATAAGCACTCATTTTTCACCATCATTTTTTTCCGGAGACGGTCTTTCATAGATAGGAATCCGCTTTCCTTCCTGCACGCTGCCGTATTTTTCCGTATGCAGCCCGCCGAGATCATAACCGGAAGATATCCATATACAATGATTTCCATATGCCCGGTATCTAATTCTCCCAGCTCTTTTCTATTTAATTCCACAGGAGCGGTTGCACTGGAAACCGGCAGCCTTTCCCACCATTTTGCGGATAATCTGTTCCACAGGTATACGCTGCTGTCCGTGGTCACGGGAAACCCATCCCTGTGATCTCTTATATAAAGGCAGCTTTCCAGATTCCTTGCCAGCGCCCCGTCAAAGCATTCTGCCAGCTCCATAAAATGCCGGTCATAAAAGGCTTCCGCCTCCTGCCGGAAAATACGCGCCATCGAAAAATAGACCTGTTTCCCCGATTCCTGCGCCTGCCGCGTCAGTTTCCTAAGCCTCTCCCTGGCCGGGCCTCCCCACAGCGCATCCTCCACGTAAATCCGGGAGATCTCCGTATGATCCATAACTGCCTCGAACTGTTCCAGCGATTCCACGCCTGCCGTCCATAAGATATCTTTATGACAGGACTCCTGCGCCTTGCCGTCTTCCGTCAGGGTTATCTTCTCCCCTGGTTCTCGGGAATAACGTTTGAGCAGAAGGTCTTCTACCGCTTTCAGGCCCCTTCTCCTCAGTTCATTCATGGCCTGGACCGGCAGGAAGACTTCTCCCTCTATACAGACCTCCAGTTTATCGAAAACAAACTCTGTATTTCCTGTTTTCCGAAGCTGCTTTTCTATTCCCTCTCTGCTTGCCGGCTGCTTCTTAGCCGGTTCTGCCACCGGGCCATATACCTCTGTCTCTATGTCTTTATGCCAGAGCTGTAAGATGACCGGCCTGCCCGGGCGCGCCGTCAGCCTGCCGTTCACGGTTTCCTGCCTTCTTGTATCCGGCTTCCACTCCGTAACAGGCTCCTGCTTCGGCCTTTCCAGCGAAAGCATATCTTTCCCATTATGCCGGTAATAGTATCCATTGCAATAGCCGCGCCTCTGATACGCATTCTGCAGCTTCACAAGATCGCTTTTCTCCACTCTGTAGCTGTCTCTTCCATATTTCAGGTACAGATCTGCATATTTCCGGTACATTCTGGTTACGGCCGCCACATATCCCGGCTTTTTCATCCGCCCTTCGATTTTAAATGACAAAATGCCGCTCTCTGCCAGATCCGGTATTGCTTCTATCATACACAGATCCTTCAGGCTTAATAAGTCTCTGTCCTGCCCGTCCCCGGTCTGGTAAGGGAGCCGGCAGGGCTGTGCACACTGCCCTCTGTTGCCGCTCCGTCCTCCAATCATACTGCTGAGCAGGCACTGCCCGGAATAACAGTAGCAAAGCGCTCCATGCACAAAGCATTCGATCTCCAGATCTGTTTCTGACCGGATCTTCCGGATCTCCTCTAAAGAAAGCTCCCTGGCCGGTACGATGCGCGTTACGCCAAGGGATTCCAGATACCGGGCTGCGAGCACATGCGTGATCGTCATCTGGGTACTTGCGTGAACCGGAAGCTCCGGAAACTGCCGCCGGATATATTCCATAACCCCCACATCCTGGACGATCACCGCATCCAGCCCCTGTCTGTAAAATGGCAGAAGATATTCATATAACAGGGAAAACTCCTTCTCTTTCACAAGCGTGTTGACTGTCAGATACAGTTTCTTTCCATGGATATGGACATAATCGATCGCAGACAGCAGTTCATCCCTGCTGAAATTCTTGGCATATGCGCGGGCGCCAAACCGTTCGCCTCCGGCATATACTGCGTCGGCGCCTTCGTTCACCGCTGCCTTCAGCGTTTCATAATCGCCTGCCGGCGCCAGGATCTCAAGCCTTTGTTTCATAAAACACCTCTTCCGGACGTCCCTAGGACTGTCTCCGTCCTATATCAGAATAAACAGAAAGGCTGTCCGGTGACAGCCTACTTGCTCTTACTATTCTTCATCTCTGTTTCAAGCTGCACAATCTTCATCTGCAGTGACCTGTTTTCTTCTTTTAGCTTATCCAGCGTCTTGTCTGCATTCTCAAGCTTAATCTGTACAGAAATCAGTTCATGCTTCAGATCATACATCTCTTTGTCCTTCGCCTCAATATCGCTTTCAAGGGTTCCTCCCTGTTTCTTTGCCTTGAAATAATCATCTGCAATATTGAGCGCCAGCAGAATGCTTCTCGTCTCTGCACTTTGTTTGCGATAGCCCTCGCTGCTCGTACATTCTTCTAATTTGTGATTCAGATAGGTTGATACCCTCTGCAGATATTCTTCACTCTCAAATCCGCTCAGAGTAAATACCTTGCCGCCAATCAACACCTCTGTATAATTCTTTGATGATGCCATCGCAATTCCCTCGCTTCCTATAAACTATTATCATTATAAACGATATAACATAAAAAACCAACTACTTTTCATCATTTGCCTTAAAATAGTTGCCCTTCTCCCCGTTCTCTGGCCAGTGCAGGCGCTGTGCGGGCAATCCCTATAATCCCAAATGTCCATATGCAAGTTCTGTGACCACACGTCCCCTTGGCGTTCTCTGGATAAATCCATTTTTCAAAAGATAGGGCTCATAAACATCCTCTATCGTTCCTGAGTCCTCCCCGATCGAAGCCGCAAGCGTCTCCAGTCCCACTGGCCCGCCGCCGAATTTGTGGATCATCGTCATAAGTATATTGCGGTCCACATGATCCAGTCCATATTTGTCAACATCCAGAAGATCCAGCGCATAGTCTGCCACTTCCCCCGTGATCCTTCCGTCGTATTTCACCTGTGCGAAATCCCTGACACGCTTCAGAAGGCGGTTTGCAAGCCTTGGGGTCCCTCTTGATCTCCTGGCAAGCTCTGAAGCTCCTTTTTCATCTATTTCCACATCCAGCACCTGGGCTGAACGGAGGATAATTGTCTTAAGTTCTTCAACCGTATAAAACTCCATACGGTTCACGACCCCGAACCGGTCCCGCAGCGGCGCTGTCAGCATGCCCGCCCTGGTTGTCGCGCCCACCAGAGTAAACGGAGGCAGGTCAAGACGGATCGATCTGGCGCTGGCTCCCTTTCCTATCATAATATCGATCGCAAAATCCTCCATTGCCGGATACAGGACTTCCTCTACCTGCCGGTTCAGCCTGTGTATCTCGTCTACAAACAGTACGTCCCTCTCCTGCAGGTTATTCAGGACCGCCGCCATCTCTCCGGGCTTCTCGATCGCCGGACCTGAGGTGATCTTCATGTTCACCTGCATCTCGTTGGCAATGATCCCCGCAAGGGTCGTCTTCCCAAGTCCGGGCGGGCCGTAAAATAATACATGATCCAACGCCTCTCCCCGTTCCTTCGCAGCGGCAATATAGATCTTTAACATCTCTTTCGCTTTTTCCTGTCCAATATAATCATCCAGAAACTGAGGCCTTAGATGGCTTTCTATCTTCTGATCTTCCTCAAGATTCTCCGTGGTAATAATTCTTCTTCCCATATTCTGTTCTTCCCTCATTTCCCCAGATCAGCGGGCCTCCAGGCTCATACCCGCATTGCAGGCCAGCTTCCTTCCGGGCTAGCGCAGCATATTTTTTAAGGCCTGTTTCAGGACCTCCTCCACAGGCATATCTTCGCTCATCTCAACCTGCTTTACAGCCTTGAGCGCTTCTGTACTTCCATATCCAAGCGCCACCAGCGCATCCACTGCGTCCTGCATCACGCCGGCCGGCATGACAGCAGGCGCGCCAGGTTCCATATCCCGCGCATGATCCAGCACATCTTCGATCCGGAGCTTATCCTTCAGCTCCAGGATCAGCTTCTCCGCCGTCTTCTTCCCAATTCCCTGAGCCGCCGAGATCGCCTTGACATCATTGGCCAGAACAGCATATCTCAGATCATCCGCAGAGAGCTGCGATAAGATGCTGAGCCCCCCTTTGGGGCCGATCCCGCTCACAGTGATCACCTGTTTAAATACCGCAAGGTCATCCCTGGAAAGGAATCCGTAAAGCTGCATGGCGTCTTCCTTTACATTTAAAAATGTATGGACGGTCACTTCCCCGCCAATTCCGGGAAGCCTCGCCATCACCCGCGCCGGCATGAAGATCCCATATCCTATGCCTCCCACATCTACGGTGATCTTATCCTCCTCCGCCGAAACAAATTCTCCCCTTATATACGAAATCATCCTATTCTCCTTTAGTTCTCACATAATATGTAAATTAGCAAGGCGTTTCAGCATCTCCCGCGCAGTGATCCCGATCACCATGCCGGTAACAAGCCCCGCTATCAAAAGCACCGGAAAATAATATGCTACGCTGTACGTCTCCACCACGGCCATAGCCACAATAAGCTGTCCGATATTATGAAAAACGCCGCCCGCGATGCTGACGCCAACCACGCTGAAGCCCTGATTCTTCTTCATAAGAGCCATAACCGCCAGGCTCAGGAAACCTCCCGCCAGACTATATAGAATACTGGCAAGATTTGAAAACATAAACCCGGCAAGGATCACCCTGACCCCGGACAGAAAAAAAGCAGACTTCACATCCATCTTATAAAGCGCAATGACAATGATCAGGTTGGCCAGCCCCAGCTTAACGCCAGGGATCCCTATCTGGAAGGGGATCAGCGACTCTACATAGCTGAATATCAGGGCAAGAGCCACAAATACCCCAAAATATGCTACCCGGTTCTTCACTCCGTCTTCAAGCCTCCTAGTTGGTTATACTGTCAATTTTACTATTTGCCTTCGCCTTCACTTCCACGATCACCTTATTGGGAAGGCAGATAATATTCTCGCCATTTGCTGAAACAGCCTTCTGATGTACGCAGAGCAGGTCCGGGCAGTCGGCCTCGATCATATCTGCCCTGCCATTTCTGATCTCCAGGATATTGCTGCCTCCATTGATGGATATCTTCTGATCTTCATTCAGATCATAGGTTCCGGTGATCTCTCCGTTCACCTTCACGATCACGTTTCCCGCGCCTGTATCGCGCAGAAGCTGATGAGAAAGATATGCGCATGCAGCTACACATACGATTACAATTATTAAGATCCAGTCCTTTTTCTTCATCTTCATCTGTTTACACCTTCTGCATTATACTACACTATACTCCAATATTCTAACATAATACATAAAGTAATGCAATCACATGTTCGATGACCTTTTGTAATTTAAACATAAAACCTGTTTAACAGGATTTCCATACAGTTTTTTTTGTGTTATACTAGTTATATTCTAATGCAGTGAGGTGGATCATGAAAACTCATAAGATAATAGGACTTCTGACAGCGGCTGTCATACTTTGCACCACTGGCTGTTCAGGCCTGTCCCGGAAACCCTTATCATATACCGGCGTAGCCCTTGATACCGTCATAACGATCCAGATCTATGACTCCCATGACGAAGCGCTGATCAACGGATGCCTGTCCCTATGTAAAAAATACGAATCCATGTTTTCCCGCACCATAGAGACCAGTGAGATCTCTCAGATCAACGCCGCCGCCGGCAATCCTGTCCAGGTGTCCCACGATACGGTCAAACTCATTAAAAAAGGAATCTATTACGGTGAGATGTCAGACGGAGCTTTTGACATTACCATTGGTTCTGTTTCAAGCCTCTGGGACTTTAAAGCTGAAGACCCTGCCCCGCCGGCTCCTGAGCTGCTTGCGGAAGCGGTCCGGCATGTGAATTTCCGGAATATCCTGATCGACGGCAATACCGTAAGGCTTCTGGATCCCGCCGCCAAACTGGATCTTGGCGCCATTGCAAAAGGATATATTGCCGACAGGATCAAAGAATACCTCTACGAAGAGGGCGTCAGGCATGCACTGATCAATCTGGGCGGCAACGTACTTGCCCTGGGCAGCAGGCAGGACGGCAGCCCGTTTCAGATCGGCGTACAGAAACCTTTCGGTAAAGGCGGGGAATATATAACTGCCGTGGGCATCAGCGATCAGTCCATTGTGACGTCGGGAACCTACCAGCGTTATTTTGAAAAAGATGATATCCTGTATCACCATATCCTTCAATCCTCTTCCGGCAATCCCTGCAACAACGGCTTAAACAGCGTCACGATCATCACCGATTCCTCACTGACGGCAGACGCACTCAGTACCACCTGTTTTCTTTTAGGACCGGAGGAAGGGATGAGGCTGGTCAACAAGCTTGATAACGTGGACGCGATTTTTATTAATACAGACAATGAGATTAGCTATTCCCACAATTTTGATAAATAGCAAGATGCATAAAAGGTCTTACCGGACAATTCCAATCCGGTAAGACCTTTCTTACGTTCCGCTATATTTTCTATTCCATCTGCACAAAAAACGATCCGCCGGTATTCTTAGTAAGCGCTCATCGCACCGGCAAATGAAACTCCCAATATGACCGCTACGATGATGTAAAGAACCAGGATAACTCCCATCATGATCAATTGCGCCCTGCAGAAATTCCTCCTGTTGATATTGCCATGGCTTCCAAATGCCCATACAAAATAAAGTATGATGCCGGCACAGGGAATAAGCAGAGCCAGGGAAGTCAGCAGCCAGTCCCCCATAGACATTGGCGACGTATCCATACCCGGAGCCTGGTTATTATAATTAGGCTGATATCCCTGATTAGGTGCATAATAATTTTGTGTATAGCCGCCGTTCTGGTTATAACTATTCTGATGATAGCCATTCTGATCATAGCTGTTCTGATTATAGCTGTTCTGATCATAGCTATTCTGGTTATAGCTGTTCTGATCATAGTTGTTCTGGTTATAGCCATTCTGGTTATAACTGTTCTGATCATAGCCGCCCTGATTATCCGGTTCATTCTCCCTGTTGCTGTCCATATTGCCATCTGGCATCTGTCCGAATTGATTTTCCATGTTTTTTCCTCCTCATGTGAAGCCCTCATTTGTTTTATTGTAACATAAAAGCCCGGAAAACACAAATCTGCCCACCCGCCGGTCACGCCAGATGGAATAAAACTCTCAGATAATAGATCAGATTATATGGATAATAGGTCATCGGAGCCTTATCTGGAAAATAACGGATCATCCGGTAAATATAAAAGATAACCATACATAGGATGATAACCGCCATTGTCCATTTCGCCCATTTCATAGACTTCTTATGCAATAGAAAACGGGAAACAGCAAGCGCCGCAGCAAAACCACCGATCACATAGATAAAAGGCTGCACAGCAAACGCATCTGCAAACCTTCCTTTTAGCAGCAGGACTCCGGCTCTTGTCATTCCGCACGCAGGACAGGGCAGTCCTGTCACAAGGACCATGGGGCACAGGCTGTATAAAAAATGTTTCCATACGGCGAGGAGGGTGATTACGATCGTAATCACCCTCACTGGCACATCCACCCTAATTTGGATTAGAGTATCACTGTAATCAAGTGGGCTTTTCCCCTCTGGGATGTAATGTCTGATGATGCTCTTAAAATCTGTCTTCATTGAAAATCACCTTGTCTGCAAGTTCCTTCGCTTTGGAGGGGGTGGATATTATTGAATCTGAATAATTTTCTTAGGACATTTCTCAGCGCATTTCCCGCAGTTTGTACATTTTGACGGATCGATGTGAGCAATATTGTCTTCGACCTTAATGGCGTCAGTCTCACAAACTTTTGTACACATTCTACAACCTATACATCCAACGGCGCATGCAGCCATTACATCCTTACCTTTATCCTTGGAGCTGCACTGAACCAGATGCTTCTGGTCGTACGGCACCAGCTCGATCAGATGCTTCGGGCATACAGCAATACATTTGCCGCAGGCCTTACATGCATCCTTATCCACCACTGCTACTCCGTTCACAATGTGGATAGCGTCAAAAGGACACGCCTGTACACAGGAGCCTTCTCCAAGGCATCCGTAATTACAGGACTTCGGTCCTCCGTTCTGCATCATATTTACCATGATACAGTCTCCGATTCCATGATATTCATAATCAGTCTTCGCTTTGTCGCAGGTTCCGGCACACTTCACATAAGCCACCTGATGCACCTGTTCGCCAGCAGCCTGACCCATAATCTCTCCGATCTTAGCAGCCACCGGGGCTCCTCCTACCGGACAGCCGCCAATCTCCGCTTCACCTTTTACGATCGCAGCAGCAAGCCCGGAACATCCCGCGTAGCCGCAGCCGCCGCAGTTATTGCCCGGAAGAACGCCTGTGATCGCTTCTTCCCTCTCATCAACCTCAACTGCAAATTTCTTACCGGCAAATCCAAGGAATACACCAATGAACAGACCGGTTCCGCCGACGATAACCGCCGCAATAATAATACCTGTTATCATAGTATGTTCCTCCTTAGATCAATCCTGAGAATCCAAAGAACGCAATCGCCATCAGCGCTGAAGTGATCAGCACGATCGGGGTTCCTCTGAAGGATTCACTAATATCATTATACTCCATTTTCTCACGAATACCAGCTAAAATTACAATCGCGATCAAAAATCCTACGGAAATCCCGATACCATTGATCACGCCCTGCAGGATATTATAAGACTTCTGTACGTTGGTAAGCGCAACTCCAAGCACTGCACAGTTCGTAGTGATCAGGGGAAGATATACGCCAAGAGCCTGATAAAGAGCCGGCATGGATTTCTTCAAAAACATCTCTACAAAC
>CAZGVY010000030.1:0-16336 GCA_964529215.1 uncultured Mordavella sp.
TACTTTACTCATCTCTATCCTGTCTCCATTCCGTAAATACTTTTTTCTTTACATAATTCTATCAGACTTGCCATCGCCAGTCAATATACAATCATGACTTCCTTCTTCTGTCCCTCCAGTAATCCCCTCCAAACACTTCTCTTGGAATTGATACGGCGGACACGATCCCAAGCACGATCCCGAACGCGGTCTTCAGCGCAAGAAATCCGCTTTTTCCGGCTTCGCCTGTCTCGCTGATCACCAGGTTATAAGCCATATAATATACACTTGCTCCCGGGATCAGCGGGAAAATGCCCGGTATGATGAACATGGTGATCGGGCATTTCATGCGGACTGTAAGGACCCTGGCAATCAGTACCACCGTAAGCGAAGCGAAAAAGGAGGCGATTGCCGGCGAGGTCGGATTGATCATCACACAGTATACCAGCCATCCCAAAGTTCCTATTACCGCGCAGCTCACATAAAACCGTTTTGGCACATGGAACATAATCGCAAAAGCGACCGTACCCAGACAGGGACAGATCACATTTACTACAATCCAGTTAAGCATACTCCCACACCTCCGATCCAATTACTGAAAATCCCAAGCGCAAACCCTACCCCTGTAGCAATATATACAAACCCAAGAAGCGCGTCGATCATCCTTACCGTTCCCGACAGAAAATCACTGTCCGCAATATCCCGGATCGCATTGACAAAGGCAACTCCCGGCACCAAGGGCATAATAGCGGCAATGATCATCCCGTCTATCTGCACCGGCACCGGGACAAATACATACATCATAACTGCCATCGTCGTGATCAGTATCCCGCCGAAGATATTGACGATGATCTTAGAAAGCTTATGCCTGCCTGCAAACAGCACCCATATGTACAGGACACAGCCTATAAAAAATGCGCATACACTTTCCATGGCGCTGGCTCCCAGAAGATATCCGAAAGCGCTGGCTCCTACTCCGGCTGACAGGACCAGCTGATACTTCTTCTTTGCCGGCATATGCTCGATCCTGTCAAGTTCGCCGATCGCCTCATCCAGGTTTATCATACCGGCAGTGATCTTTCTTGATAGATCGTTCACTTCTGCAACGATTTCAAGATTTGCACCGGATAACGGCACGTGCTTAATCTTGGAATACACTTCTTCCCTGTCCCGCTCCGCATTGATAAATATAGCGTGGCTCAGAACAAAGGTATCGACTTCCTCCACATGAAAACGCCTGCAGATCCGCTGGATCGTCTCATCTACCCGGAAGATCTCAGCGCCATTCTTCAATAGGATCCGTCCTGCATCCAAGGCAAAATTAACCACCTTCTTCAGATCCACTTCCGCGTCAAGCGCTTTTTTCAGATATACAAGATCCGTCATCTGCTTCCCGTCCAGATAGATGGGTTCCTCGTAATTCTCCTCATAATATCCTTCTCTCGTATGAGAATACTCAAATCCGCATCTTTTATAGACTCTCAGGCTTTCCTCATAATTCCATGTTCCCACATACATGGTATCACATTCCCCGCGGTATCTCTCGCTCAGAAAATGGATCATTGCCCGCGTATAGCCTTTTCCGCCATTCCCATAGGTCGTCACAAGATTACGTATCTCACATTCCCTGTTCCCGGAAACTGTGATCACGGCCAGTGTACAAAGTTCTTTTCCTTCATATAACGCAAACATATCCCCAGTGTCCAGATAACTGTCTATCTTGTCCCTCTGAGGATCTGTCAGCAAAAGTAAATCCAGATATTCTGTTTTATTTTCTGTAATCTGCTGAAATCTCATAGTCATTCCCCTAAAACAGGCAGCGGCATCCTTCACGCATACCGCCTGATCTTTCCATGTGAATCTCACCTATTATAGCACTACCGTTTAGAAAATTACAGATATTTTTACTCTTTTTTTCTATGATATCTATGATACCTATTCATGAAATCTATGATCATTATTTATAAATTCTGATAATCCTCTGAAATATGGACAGCCGCAACTGCACCGTCCGCCGCCGCCGTCACGACCTGTCTCACACTTTTTACACGGATATCCCCGGCTGCATAGACTCCCTTCAGGCTGGTATGCATCTCCTCGTCTGTAATGATATATCCGGCTTTATCCGTATCCACAATGCCGCGTACCAGCTCCGAATTTGGGAGATTTCCTACAAAGCCGAACAGGCCGATCATTCCATCCTCCTGTCCTGCCTCAATCCTGACGGTTTCACCGGTCTTCACATTGCGCACCGTAAGCCCCTGCAGTACGCCTTCTCCATGAGCCTCCTCAACAACGCAGTCCCACATAAATTCAATCTTAGGATTGGAAAAAGCTTTTTCCTGAATTGATCTTGCAGCCCTCAGCTCTGCCCTGCGGTGGATCACCGTAACCTTCCTTGCAAATCTGGTAAGATAGATCGCCTCCGTGACCGCAGAATCCCCTCCTCCTGCAACGTAAACATCCAGACCCCTGAAAAAAAATGCATCGCAGGTTGCACAGTAGGATATTCCGCTTCCGCGGAACTGGTCTTCTCCCTTACATCCGATCGGCCTGGGGGAAGCCCCGGCAGCCAGGATCACATACCTTGCCCGGTAGACTTCATTCTCTCCCCTAAATTCTTTGATCTCCTGGTCTAATACTGCCTCTGAAATATGATCTGTCACCTTCACAGCGCCAAATTTCTCAGCCTGAAGCAGCATTCTCTCCACTAGAGAGGAGCCGCTTTCATGATCCGTCATCTGTCCGGGATAATTCTCGATCGTATCTGCCGACGCGATCTGCCCCCCGGCAACTCCTTTTTCTATCAGCAGCACCGACAATCCGCTGCGCCCCGCATAAAGGGCTGCAGACAGGCCCGCCGGTCCCGCTCCCAAAATCATTACGTCATATACCATATCCATATTATTTCATTTCCCATCCCAATTTATACATTAATATCAGCTTTTATTCCCAGAATATCCTGATTCCTTTCCAGCAGCGGGCGGATCACACTGTTTAAATAGTTATCCACCTGTATCGAAGCACGGCCCGTATATTTTGCCGGATCCATCGTTTCCTTAAGCTCCTCAGCCGTCAGGTTAAAGGCAGGATCAGCCGCGATAAGCTCCAGCAGGTTATTCTCCAGGCCTTCTGCTTTTACATTACGCCCCGCTTCCATAGAAAGCTTCCGGATCCGCTCATGCAGCTCCTGCCTGTCTCCTCCTGCTTTCACTGCATCCATCATAATATTCTCGGTAGCCATAAATGGAAGCTCCGACATCAGACGCTTTTCAATCACCTTCGGGTATACAACCAGGCCGTCAACCACGTTCAGGCACAGATCCAGGATCCCGTCAATTGCAAGAAAGCCCTCAGGAATACTCAGGCGCTTATTTGCCGAATCGTCCAGAGTCCTTTCAAACCACTGCGTAGCCGAAGTAATCGCCGGATTCAGTGCATCAACCATCACGTATCTTGCCAGTGATGCAATCCGTTCGCTCCGCATCGGATTCCTCTTGTATGCCATCGCCGAAGACCCGATCTGGGTTTTCTCAAAAGGCTCCTCAACCTCCTTCAGGTGCTGTAAAAGCCTGATATCGTTTGAAAACTTATGCGCGCTTGCGGCAATTCCTGCAAGCACGTTCAAAACCCTTGTGTCAATCTTGCGGGAATAGGTCTGTCCAGATACCGGATAGCAGTCTTTAAATCCCATTTTCTCTGCGATCATTGGATCGATCCGGTCGATTTTCTCCTGGTCTCCGTCAAACAGCTCCACGAAACTTGCCTGCGTCCCCGTCGTCCCTTTTGAACCAAGAAGCTTCAGCGTCCCCGCCACATATTCCAGATCATCCAGATCCATAGCAAATTCCTGGATCCAGAGTGTCGCCCGCTTTCCTACGGTCGTAGGCTGGGCCGGCTGGAAATGAGTAAAAGCAAGCGTCGGCTGATCCTTGTACTTATCGGCAAAACCTGCAAGCTCTGCGATCACATTTACCAGCTTCTCACGAACCAGCTTCAGCGCCTCCGACATAACGATGATATCCGTATTATCTCCCACATAGCAGGAAGTCGCTCCCAGATGGATAATCCCTTTCGCCTTCGGGCACTGCATGCCATAGGCATACACATGGGACATCACATCATGGCGCACGATCCTCTCTCTTTCCTTCGCGGTTTCGTAATTTATGTCCTCTGCATGCGCTTTCATCTCCTCAATCTGTTCATCACTGATGTCAAGCCCTAATTCCTTCTCCGTCTCTGCGAGAGCGATCCACAGCTTTCTCCAGGTACGGAATTTCATATCCGGTGAAAAAATATACTGCATCTCTCTGCTTGCATAACGCTCCGATAGTGGGCTTTGATATCTGTCAGTACTCATATTCCTTCCCTCCTTAATTTATATATAACACTGTGATCATGATATATTTCTCCTGCGGTATTCCCGCTTCCATTGTTCGTAAGATTCCTCCGTAATATCCAGATCCGCCTGCGCCTCTGCCTTTTTCAGTTCTTCCTTCAGCTCTGCATCCAGACTCAGATAGAGCGGATCTTTAGACAGCATTTTTACATAGCTGGCTTCCGGCAGATACCTGTAGCAGCAGTAAAGATATGCCCGCAGCATATGGATATCCTGGCAGATCGCAAAGCCCTTCTCATACATATGAGCCGCTTCCTCATAAAAAAACATTCTGCCGTATGCCGCGCCCAGGCTTCCGTATATCTGCCCGTAAAATTCCTTATCTACCGATTCATCCCATTCTTTATTGACGATTGACTGATATACAAGGATCGCCGACGCATTTTCTCCGGACTGCAGGAGATTATCCGCCTTAAATTTCTCCCGTTCTACTTCATTCTGATTCTTCAGATGCTCCAGGATGTTGTGAAGCTTTGCGATCTCCGCCGCTGAATAAATAGCCGCATGGCTCAGAACCGTCAGCAGGAACTGTTCTACCGATGCATTCTGTTCCAGCAGATTCCTCAGTTCCGACGCCAGTTCATAAAGCTCCAGCTCCTCCTCGATCCAGTCGCACAGCTGCCTGTTTACGATCGTATAATCAACCAGATACAAATTATTACAGAAGTAATAACACAGCTCTTCTATCGTATAAATGTGTATATGGATCCTTGCAATCTCATAAGGATGTTTTGCCCTTTTCTTATGACAGAGAATTAAACTGCCCATTGCTTCCTCCTAAATGTATCGTCTTTTCAGCCACAAAATCTGTCGCCGGATAAAATTCCCCAAACCCGATATCACGGAACCGGATCTTACAGGTACACTCGTCCACAAACATAACCTCGATGGATAGCCTGAGCGCATAGTCCTTACGCTTTGGAAGTCCCGCCAGGGATACCGTCTCTGCCTGTAACTCTCCCGTGGCAAGGGATTCGATATGGATCTCTATATCCGACGTATCCTCCAGGAGCACCTCCCACTGTCCATCCGATTCATACCAGTGATTCCCCCATTCTACAATGGGGTACCACCCTTCCTTGCCCCGGACCCGCATACGCAGGCAGACCTGCTCCATCATCTTGGTCCCGTCCAGATAGACCGGTATTTCCTCCTCATCCTTTGTCCTGCGGTAAGAGGTATAGCAGGCTCCTTTGCTGTAGAGATTGTTGCCAATAAACGCTCTCCGCCCATTACACAAAACCTTCAGGGAAGCCGGATACCAGTTATTTTCAAACCCTTCTCCCGTAAGGAAGACGGAAGAAACCACCTTCTTTTCAAATACACTCTGAATAAATGCTTTAAAGCGTTCGTCCGCATCCTTTGCCTTATCCACGTTTAATACAGGATATACCGCCGCAAGTTCCTTCATCTGGGCATTCGCCACCTCATCTACCGTCACAAACATTTCAGCGCCCCGTCCGCTGACGGTTTTAAGCTTACGGAGCATATAGGCGCGGATCTCATTTCTGTCACAGTAAAACAGCGCCGCCTCGTACTGCCATAATTCCTTCGGCTGATAGAACATATAATTGCAGAAACTTTCCTTAAAATCCTGTATAAAAACCCGTTCCTTCGGAATATTCAAAAATCTTCCCAGGCCTTTCAGCACCTTGCTGATATCGATATCTGTCTTCGGCACCGAAAATGTCAGGTAACTGATGTATTCAAACTTCTCCAGGGCAAGCTGCAGATATTTGGCCAGGAGCCAGACTGCATCCTTCTCCTGCCCTCCGATCCTCACCTTCTCCTGCCGGATCGCCTTACTGTATAATTGGGACGCCGTACAGCTCTCATCCACCGTAGACAGATGTTTCGCTTCCTTCCCATACACCCATTGGTTCTGGAAATATCCTATCATCAGCGGGATCTGATAATTGTCCACCGCTGCTTCCAGCGTTTCAGGCTCATGCTTCTCCCGGTCGTAATAACTGATCTGGCAAAACTCGTCATTCAATTCAAGTCCAAGTATGCTTCCGCCCTTCACCTATCACATCCTCCTTTTGTCCTGCCTCTGAAAAAGCTTATCGGCGAAATACAGCTCCTGTTCATACTCTATCATCACTTTTTTCCTTTCCGCCGGCCCCATCAGCGCCATAGCGTTCAGTTTCCCATATTTCCCAACCATGCCAATCTCCCGCTCCTGCTTTAGGATCTTTTCCGGCTCCATATGGGCCTTTCTGGTTCTGTCATTGGTCTCATGGAAAGAATACTTGATAAGCTCATCCCCAAACAGGATAAAATCCTTTACATAAATATTTTCATACATAGGCGTCAGGCTTTCCGTCTGATACCCGAGATCTTCCAGGCCGCCCCGCCGCATTTTATATATGATCTTAACCTTTCCGCCGGGTTCGGCCTGATAGGATACCATACTTCTATCGTACAGCTGTACCTCCCTGAGCCAGCTTTCCTTATAGTTCAGGTAAAACGGGAAAATGATCTGTTTCTCACACATCTCCCTCAGAAGCCTGTGAAGGATCTCCTCCACTTCCTTTGCATACTCCTTATCTGAGTAATACTGAAGCAGCGCGATCTTACAGATATCTGCCAATTCCTCCCGCCGCTGTTCCTCATGTGTGATCACATCAAATATTTCCCGGCTTATCTCCCTGCAATTTACCACATATTCCTTACACACATAAGCCAGATACGCCTGTTTCAGCCGGAAGTAAGGATTCCCATTCACATAGTAATCCACAAAGATCTCTTCTTCGCCAAACATATCTTCCGAAAACAGCATCTGTGTAATAATACGCTCTCCAAGCTTCGAAACAGACAGTTCATAATCCCTGGCCGTCCTCCATAACGCCTTCATATTCCGCGTAGAGCCACAATAATAATTGGCAAGATAGGTCAGCGTAGCCTTGTCATACTGCTGGCGCTTAAACATTTCATAACTCAGATACAGCATAAAATCATTTTCTTCATAATTATCTTCCCTGATCTTCCTGCTGCACAGCCGGAACACCTCTTTTTCATCAAATGCGCGGATCCCATACTGCCTGATATTTTCGAAGGTAACCTCCAGTTTGCCGCCCTCGCTTCCCCAGTTAGACACCCTGGACATATATTTCCTGCACATCTCCAGATAACGGGGTTCATAAAACATACGCTTCGTTTCAAAAGCGATCGAATCCGTATGATGGTTTCCGTCCATAGATTCCCATACGATCCTTGCTTCCTTATCATACAGATATACGATCATCCCCTCTTTCTTATAGGGTACCCTCTGCTGTATCGTCCCGTCCTTCTCTATCACCAGCGCGCATTTCAGATTATGCACCTTTGTCCTGACCTCATAAGCATAACAGATGTCCCGCATGGCCTCCAGCCGTTCCCCTGTCATCTCCTCCTCAGTACAAAACCGTTTATATATAATTTTCAGGGAATCGGTAATATGCCGCTTCATCAGCTGTTCCCAGGCAAAGATCACCATCTGCTCCCGGTAACTGATATACAGATCACTGGCATACTCCTCGTAGGTGATCAGATTCGCATATAAAAGCGCCGCTTTTTTGTAATTCAGGGAATTGCCGTGCATAAAATACAGGAATATCGCACGGGGCAAAGCCTCCCTTACATATTCTTCCTCAACAGTAGACATATAATACTCATAAAGCTGTGCGATCTTAAGCTCCGCGTCCACTGCCCGCTGATACCAGATAAAATACTTTTTGTTCAGCTTATTTCCTTTGATCAGCAGCGTACAGATCGTAGTCAGGATCATCGGTTCCTGATACATATCATAAAGACGTTCCAGAATATGAAACAGGTAATGGCTGTAAGTTTTCTGCTGGCTTGCAAAATTCGCCACATAAAGAGCCAGTTCCCTGGACATCAGACGGTACTTAGACGCGAAATTTAAAACTGCAAGCTCAAACCGCCCCAGCTTTTTTAACATCGCCGTCCTGTCGCTGTAGCACTGATACGCTTTCAGGAAAAACAGGACGTCGTTCACATCATAATTATTAAAATGCTGCTCAAGAACCCGCAAACGCCGGAAGCTCTCTTTATACTGAGGATCGATATCAATGAGCATCAGTAAAAGCTGCGTGGAATCCTGATGCCTCATATATATCTTTCCCACTTCGTCAACCACCCGGTTCATATGGCTTCCGGCTCCCCGGATCAGAGCCGTCAGGTACAGATAATACGCATTGCTCTTCGGATCCTTTCCGATCGCGAACCGGTTGTAATTATAATTCTCCAGGATCCACTTTGCTTCCTCTATCCGCTGGCCGCATATATAGATGTGTGCCTGAAACAGCTGGTAAAATTCATCCATCGGCGCATAGCGGCGTATTTTCTTCGTCTTTTCGATCGTGCTCTCTACCCATTCATTCAATTCCATCCGGCCTGCAACGCAGGAAACATATTCCTTCAGGATCTGCGCCATCATAAATTCTATCTCCCGGCGTTCCTCATGGAAGGTTACATTCTGTACGGCCTCTATATCATAAGAAAGGATCTCGTAAGGAGTCACCAGCAGCAGCCTGCCAAAATTACGGCCTGCATGAAGCTTGTCGGGATTCACCAGAAAATCTACCTGATAAACATTACCCACGAAATCATCTGTAGAAAGATTCGTGCGCCCGACTGAAATGAACGCCCCCTCCACACGTACCTCGATCGGCATATATCCCCAGGTATTTTTAATCACGCTCACCGAACCTTTCGTGATCTCTTTGATATCCTCAAACAGCATCCCTTCCCCTGGCAGTGTCAGGAAAATACATTCCTTCTGCTTGATCCCCACGAGAAATTCTTCCATGGCCTGTTCTCCAAGAGACCATTTCCTCATATTATCATACAGATAAAAGGTCCTCGGATTCTCGTATTTGAGTACCTCATAAAATTCCCTGGACCGGAACAGTTTCAGCGCCTCCGTATAATCTACCACCGCAAGCCTCCGGAAATCATCCGTGTTCTGAACCTTGCCGTAATTGGTCATCACATAAGGCTTCTCAATGATAGCGGTATATGGGATACAGTATTCTCCTCCCGTACAGACTACTGTAAAGTCCCCGTTCTCCACATGTCCGGGGATCAGCCCCCGTCCATCATACTCAAAATCCACTTTGACAGGATTGCCCTCGAAACCCTGGTCGATGCAACGCATACGAAAAGAAGACGGATATACAAGCCCTCTGACTGCTTCCTCCGTCCGATTCCTGATCGTAAAACTACCCTTATATACTTCACCTTCACCAATTGTAAGAATCAGGCTTGTCTCAGGAAAGACAATCTGCGGCTGTATCACCTGAAAGTCTCCCTTTGAAAACTTATTTATTTTATTTTTCAAGCCATTCACCTCTTCTTGCATTGCATTTTCTTTTAAACATACTATAATAAATTATAGCATTGTTTCATCTGGTATGGCAATGGTCAATACACAAAAATAAAAGATTTTACAGGAGATTCTTATGACAGACAAAAAAAGAGAACAGGCGCGCCCTGCATTCCACGGAAGCGACGTCGAACAGATTGAACAGATTTACGGGATCCCCAGAGACCGCATCGTCAGATTCGGCGCAAATGTTAATCCTCTGGGACTATCGCAGCAGTTACAGGAGACTCTGGCTCATCACCTGGATGTTATCACCAGCTACCCGGACAGAGACTATAAAGCATTGCGTAAGGTCATTGCCGGATACTGCCATGTAAATATGGAGCATATCGTAACCGGCAATGGTTCCACCGAACTGATCTCCCTTCTCATCAGCCAGAGAAATGCCCGCCATGCACTGGTCATCGGGCCTGCTTATTCAGAATATGACCGGGAGCTTTCCCTGACCGGCGGCAGGATATCCCACTATTATCTGAAGGAATCCGCGGATTTCCAGCTGGATATTGATGATTTTTCCGCCTCCATTGCAGATGATATAGATTTTCTGATCTTCTGTAATCCGAACAACCCCACCTCCTCCTCACTGAATAAGGACGATCTGCGGGCAGTTTTAGAAATATGCAGGAAGCGGGATATCTTCGTGATGATCGATGAAACCTATGTGGAATTTGCCCCCTGCATAGAAGATATTACCGCAGTGCCCCTGACTGCTGAATATGATCATCTCATGGTCATCCGGGGCGTGTCCAAATTCTTTGCGGCCCCGGGGCTCCGCCTTGGATACGGAATAACCAGAAACCAGGAATTTCTTGAAAATATAAAAAGGCACCAGAACCCCTGGAGCCTGAACAGTATCGCCGCCTATGCCGGCGAGCAGATGTTCCTGGATACAGATTATATCCGGCAGACCAGAGAGCTGATCCTGTCAGAACGGGAAAAATGCATAAAAAGACTGCAGTCTCTTCCCTATGCAAAGACATATCCGGCCTACGGCAACTTTATTCTTGTAAAAATACTGAAAGAAGGCCTCTCCTCCTTTGACGTCTTTGAGCACGCCATCAGACAGGGCCTGATGATCCGGGACTGCTCCTCCTTTGAAGGCCTTTCCGGAGAATATATCCGTTTCTGCATTATGAAACCGGAGGACAACGACAGGCTTCTTACCTGCCTGGAGGAAATACTGTCCTGATATATCCTTCCGGCAAGTTATATGATATAAAAACCTGCCGCCGGCCTCTCCCTCCGGATGTTCTGAAAGCCGGGAGCGGCAGCCATAAAAGGCCGCCGCTCCCTATGTTCAGTATTATTTCATAAGAATCAGCGCTACCATGACCAATTCTTTATCTCCGGTATTCTTAAGCCCATGTCCGTGGCCGTCGTCACAATAGGTAACGTCTCCTGCTTCCACCGGAATAGCCTGTCCGTCCTCCTCATACATTCCATTTCCCTCAAGAATGTAATAAGCTTCCGCTTCTCCATGGTGCTCGTGATGTCCGATCTCACAATTAGGCTTCAGCGTAATGCGGTTGAACATTCTGCAGTGATCTCCCCGCTGGCCGGGTGTGATCAATTCCTCCCTTGTGATGTAGCCTGCTCCTCCGTTTACATGCTCCACATCCGTCTTTGGCCTATCCGCCGTTGTCGTTTTCAGCATAACAGAATCCTCCTTCTATTCTTATTCTGGCTTTACTATCTGTAAAGCATTGTATCACACTTCTATTTTTCCCGCAATGAACCATTCCTTCCCCCGCGGCGCATCTTATTTCTCACGGGGATTCTTCCAAAACCAGAAGCCTCCAAGGATCCCCCCTATGTATAAGATGTTAACAAAAATCGTCGGATTGTCCTTAAGGAAATAAACCACCGCGACGGCCGCTGCAAGAGATACCGTCAGCTTAAAGGCAGAGACGATCCGCTTCTCCCGGATATCCCTGGCTTTCTGCATCTGCTCATTTCTTTTCTGTTCCAGGACAAGGTATTCCATCAGGTCCGCGTCGCTAATTCTGGACAGGATCCATTTGTCTCTTAAAAAATGAGCTTCCTCCCTGTTCCGGTGGAAAAAGGATCTCTTTTTCGGCTCCTCCTCCCAGAAATCCGGTTCTTCCCTTTCATCCTCTGCCGCCAGGTTCCAATCCTGCTCTGCCATCTCTTCCATATCTCCCCTTTCTTCTTCTGCCTCTCCCTTTGTGGCAGCTTCCTGTTCCTGTACCGGTTCTCCTGCCCGGTCTCCGTTGATAGCAGCCTGTTCCGGTACTTGTTCTTCCTGTCCTGTTTCTTCCGTATGTACTTTCTCTTCTGGCGCAGCTTCTTCTGTATGTACTTTTTCTTCTGGCATAACTTCCTCCTTATTTTATTTGAAAATACTCCCTTTATCTCCGAAATATGCATATTTCGGCTCCTTCTGTTATATTAAACTAAAATCTTTCAAATGTACACTCTTTTTTCATGCATCCGCCCATATTCGCAGCAGGCCTGCAAAACCTGCCGCCGGCAGCCTGCTCCGGATATTTTGTAAACAGATAAATGGCAGATATCCCTGAACCAGAAGATATCTGCCACCTGTTTTCTTAATATGTTAATGGAAAAAATGAGCTCCGATCTGTATTCCATAACCACCCTGGTCAAAATACAGGCATCCTCCGACCGGATTCTGCCCCGCAAGCGCTGCTTCTGCCGCCTGCATTGCAGAAGCCGTATAGCCCGCCCTGCTTCTCACCTGGTCAAGCCATCCGCTTCCGGCTGGGCCAAACTGTCCCGGCTGGTAAATAACTCCCTCCAGTGTTCCTGGATACGCACTGCTGGCGATCCGGTTCATGATCACCGCGCCTACTGCAACCTGTCCCTCGAAGGACTGGTTTCCCGCTTCACAGAAAATGATGGAAGCCAGTAATTCCTTTTCCGAACCGTTTCCCGAAAACGCAGACGGTGTTTCAGCGGCCCTCCTTGCCTGTTCTTCCTCTTTTTTCCGTTTTTCGGCCTCTCTCTTCTCCTCCAGCTCTTTCGCTTTTTCCTCCGCCTCTGCCAGTGTTTTTTCTACGGTCTCCAGATCCTTCATTTTTATTTTCACGGACTTACCGGCCTCCGCCAGCATAAAACCGCTATTCATCATAGACTCCCCGGAAAACGAAAATACCGCCGGTGGATTTTCCCCCTGCATAGCAGCCGCATGGCTGGTAAATCCTAAGGTCAGAGTGGATACTGCCACACAAGCGGCCATGCACGTTCGTGCTTTTGCCGTTCCATTCTTAAACTTTAAATTATATTTTAACATAATTATGATGCCCTCCTGTATACATACTTTGTATTGTTAATAAAGTATACTCATTTTTTTCAACTTTATTACAATTATTACAAAATTGTTACATTTTCACTGAGGGCATCATATCATGTGTCCATATGAAATTCAAACCTAATTATTTTCCAATCCTGTGATATTCTTCCAGATATTCCTTATATAGAAGCAATATCAATCAGGGTCAGCTTCTTGATATCGGTATTCTCCAGGCTGGTGATCAAAGCCTGCGCCGTATCGACCGCCGTCAGTACATTCACGCCAGTCTCGATCGCGCTTCTGCGGATCACAAATCCGTCCTTTGCATGTTCCGCGCCCTGTGGCGGCGTATCGATGACCAGATCAATTTTATGGCCAAGGATCAGATCCATCAGGTTCGGCGATACCTGTTCGATCTTATTGACCGCTATCGCTTTCACACCTCCGTCGTGAAGAGCCTTTGCCGTTCCCTCTGTAGCAAAGATCCGGTATCCGATCTCTGCAAAGCGCCGTCCGATATCCACGATATCCTTCTTATCCTGATCCCTGACGGTAATGATCATATTGTTATGCTTCGGGAGCCTGATACCGGCGCCCAGAAAAGCCTTATACAAAGCTTCATCAAAAGTCTTTGCAATTCCTAAACACTCTCCTGTGGATTTCATCTCCGGCCCAAGGCTGATATCTGCATCCCGGATCTTCTCAAAGGAGAACACCGGCATCTTTACCGCGAAGTAATCTGCCTCCGGCTGAAGCCCCGGCGTATATCCAAGCTCCCTGATCTTCTGCCCGATGATCACCTTAGAAGCCAGCGGTACGATCGGGATCCCAGTCACCTTGCTGATATACGGGACGGTACGGCTGGAACGCGGGTTCACCTCGATCACATACACATCCTCCCCGCACACGATGAACTGAATGTTGATCAGCCCGATCACATGGAGGGACCTGGCAAGTTTCCGGGTATACTCCTCAATCGTCCGCTTTGTCCGTTCACTGAGGCTTTTTGCCGGATATACGGAAATACTGTCTCCTGAATGGATCCCGGCCCGTTCAATATGTTCCATGATACCCGGGATCAGAATATCTGTCCCGTCGCATACCGCGTCCACCTCAATTTCTTTTCCCTGAAGATACTTATCCACCAGGATCGGGTGATCCTGTGCGATCCGATTAATAATTCCGATAAATTCGTCAATATCATGGTCATTGATCGCAATCTGCATTCCCTGGCCTCCAAGCACATAAGAGGGGCGTACCAGTACCGGATAACCGAGCCTTCCCGCTACCTCCTTTGCTTCCTCCGCCGTATATACGGTACCGCCGGACGGCCTTGGGATCCCGCACTTTTCCAGGATCTCATCAAACCGTTCTCTGTCCTCTGCCGCGTCCACATCCTCCGCAGAGGTTCCAAGAATCGGAACTCCCATCTTCATCAGCGCCTCTGTAAGCTTGATCGCTGTCTGCCCGCCGAACTGCACCACCGCGCCGTCTGGATGTTCCAGATCTACGATGCTTTCCACATCCTCCGAAGTCAGCGGCTCAAAGTACAGCTTATCCGCAATATCAAAGTCCGTACTTACTGTCTCCGGGTTATTATTTACAATAATCGTCTCATATCCTTCTTTAGAAAACGCCCAGGTACAGTGTACGGAACAAAAATCAAATTCAATACCCTGGCCGATCCGGATCGGGCCAGAACCAAGCACCAGAACCTTTTTCCGGTCCTTTGTCTGTTCTGCCTCATTCTCACTTCCGAACACAGAATAATAGTAAGGCGTCTCCGCTGCGAACTCTGCCGCGCAGGTATCCACCATCTTATAAGAAGCTGTGATACCATACTGGTGGCGCATATCGTGGATCTCCCGCTCTGTATGCCCGGTAATCCCTGCGATCACGTGATCCGGAAATTCCATCCGCTTTGCTTCCCTTAAAAGCTCCTCGTCCAGTACGCTGCGTTTCATCTTAATCTCCAGTTCTACCAGACGCGCGATCTTATCAATAAACCATTTATCGATCTTCGTTACCTTATGGATATCTGTAATGCTGATCCCCTGGCGGATGGCCTCTGCAATTTTCCAGATCCGCCTGTCATCCACCACCTTCAGTACCTCCAGAAGTTCTTCTCCTGTAAGATATGAATAATCATATGACATCAGGCTGTCTACGTGCTGCTCCAGCGAGCGGATCGCTTTCATCAGCGCACCCTCAAAATTATCGCAGATGCTCATTACCTCTCCCGTAGCTTTCATCTGAGTCGTCAGAGTCCGCTTCGCACTGATGAACTTATCAAACGGAAGACGCGGGATCTTTACCACGCAGTAATCCAGCATCGGTTCAAAGCTTGCATAGGTTTTCTTCGTAACCGCATTCTGGATCTCATCCAGTGTATATCCAAGCGCAATCTTCGCCGCCACCTTGGCAATCGGATACCCAGTCGCCTTCGACGCAAGAGCCGAAGAACGGCTCACTCTTGGATTCACTTCGATCACACAGTATTCAAAGGTCTCAGGATGCAGGGCATACTGTACATTGCAGCCGCCGGTAATATTCAGTTCGCTGATAATATTCAGCGCTGAGGTACGGAGCATCTGGTATTCCTTGTCTCCCAGTGTCTGCGATGGCGCTACAACGATGCTGTCTCCGGTATGTACGCCTACCGGATCGATATTTTCCATATTACATACGGTAATACAGTTGCCGTTCCCATCCCGCATGACTTCATATTCTATTTCCTTCCAGCCGGCAATACACCGTTCCACCAGAACCTGTCCTACCCTGGAGAGCCTAAGCCCGTTTTCAAGGATCTCGACCAGCTGCCTGCGGTCATTCGCAATTCCCCCGCCGCTTCCTCCTAAGGTATACGCCGGGCGCAGAACCACCGGATACCCGATACTCTCCGCAAACTGAATACCGTCTTCTACATTCTCCACAACCAGGGACGCCGCACAGGGTTCCCCGATCTTTTCCATCGTCGCCTTAAATTCAAGACGGTCCTCCGCCTTCCTGATCGTCTCCGAGGTCGTTCCGATCAGACGTACATGATTCTCTTTTAAAAAGCCATTTTCTTCAAGCTCCATGGCAAGATTCAATCCTGCCTGCCCTCCCAGCGTAGGAAGGATGCTGTCCGGTCTTTCCTTTAAGATCAGCTGTTCCACCACTTCTACTGTAAGCGGCTCGATATATACCCTGTCTGCAATGTCTTTATCCGTCATAATTGTCGCAGGATTGGACTTCAGGAGAACTTCCTCCACACCTTCTTCCTTCAGAGAGCGGCATGCCTGTGTTCCTGCATAGT
>CAZGVY010000031.1:0-16033 GCA_964529215.1 uncultured Mordavella sp.
TATTGATATGCTCGATCAGCCGGTCCGCATACTTACTCATTTTGAAGAAATATGCCTCCTCTTTCGCCGGCTTTACCTCCCGGCCGCAATCCGGGCACTTCCCGTCCACCAGCTGGGATTCTGTCCAAAACGACTCACAGGGCGTACAGTAAAGCCCCTCATAAGCCCCCTTATAAATATCCCCCTGCTCATACAGTTTCTTAAATATCTTCTGTACCTGTTTCTCATGGTCTGCATCCGTGGTCCGGATAAACTTATCATAAGAGGTATTCATCAGATCCCAGGTATCCTTAACCTGTCCTGCGACGCCGTCAACCAGTTCCTTCGGCGATATACCTGCTTCCTGTGCCTTCAGCTCAATCTTCTGGCCATGCTCATCGGTTCCTGTCTGGAAAAACACATCATAACCCTGATTCCTTTTGTATCTGGCGATCGCATCTGCCAGCACGATTTCGTAAGTGTTTCCAATATGCGGCTTGCTTGAAGTATAGGCAATCGCCGTCGTAATATAATATTTGGGTTTGCTGCATGTTTCACACATCATTTTCACTCCTTCTGCTGTTCTTTTTTCATAAAACCAGATGTACGGATGCATATCCCCGCATCTTTTATCAGGCAGAAATACCCTTTCTGTCTAATAAAAAATCTCCCCCAATCCCTGCCGGAACCGGAGAAGACGAATCTGCATCTCGTTACCACTTCTCTTCGTCATTGCATTTATCTGATATGCTAAAAATCGTAACATACGCATATCAAAAAGTCAAGGCACAGTCTGTAATTATGCCCCGTTACCCATCTTATAAAACGGCTAGCAAAAGTATGGACCGTAACTATACCAATATTGCCCGGAGAGTGTTATACTTATTCTCAGATTATACGTATTCTCAAAAAGAAAGGAAAGATATCATGAAAGCTTATGAAAGACTATTAAAATACGTTGTAATACGGACTCCCAGCTGTGAGGACAGCGGCACGGCCCCCTCTTCAAAGTGCCAGTTTGACCTGGCTCATGTCCTGGAAACGGAGATGAAAGAACTGGGATTTAAAGACGTACATTTAGACAGCCAGTGTTATCTCTATGGAAATCTCCCGGCCACAGAAGGCTATGAAGACAGGCCGGCCATCGGCTTTATCGCTCATATGGATACGGTGGACGACTTCTGCAGCCATAACATTACGCCGCTCGTAACCATAAACTATAACGGGGAAGCCCTGGAGCTTGGCCAGAGCGGCAGGTTCCTTGATCCGGCAGCATTTCCCCATCTTAAGAGCCTGAAAGGCCGTACGCTGATCACAAGCGACGGAACCACCATATTAGGCGCTGACGACAAGGCCGGGATCGCCGAGATCTTAACCATGATCGAACACATTCAGGCTGAACATATCCCCCACGGCAAATTATGTGTTGCCTTTACGCCGGATGAAGAGATCGGTGCAGGCGCCTCGCATTTCGATATAGAGCGATTTGGCGCCGATTATGCCTATACCGTGGACGGCGGTACAGAAGGAGAAGTCCAGTACGAGAATTTCAACGCCTGCAAAGCGTGTTTTGAGATCAGGGGATTCAGCGTCCATCCTGGTTCAGCCAAAGATACCATGGTAAATGCTTCCCTGGTGGCAATGGAGATCAACAGTATGCTTCCAGGCTGTGAAACCCCGCGGGGAACCGAAGGCTATGAAGGCTTCTACCATCTGGAAAACATGTCGGGGGACTGCAGTCTGGCACACCTCCGCTATATTGTCCGGGATCACGATAAAGCGGTCTTTGAAGCCCGCAAACAGACATTGCGGCTGATCGAAAAAAATCTGAATGAAAAATGGGGCGCCGGTACTGTCACGCTGACGATCACAGACCAGTATCAAAACATGGCGGAAATCATTGCCGGATGCATGCATCTGATCAGCAATGCAGAAAACGCCTGCAAGGCCGTGGGCGTGACCCCTCTCGTACTTCCCATCCGCGGCGGCACAGACGGCTGCCAGCTGAGCTTCAAGGGACTTCCCTGCCCCAATCTGGGAACCGGAGGCCATGCATTCCACGGGCCTTACGAGCATATCACCGCAGAAGCTATGGATCAGTGTACCGCTGTAATAACCGAGCTGGTAAAACGGTACGCAGACTCCGCTGCTGGCAGTTTCTCCACAGAGGCACGGTAACCAGGAAACAACGGGATCAGGGAGGAGCATGCTGCTCCTTTAGCAGTACGCTCCCCCTTAATTCCGCGTCCTTCAGTGAATACTCATACCTCTTTTTGCATAGATATAGACAAAACATTTCAGGAAACTGTTATGCCAAAAAAACGCTCTCTTGCAGCTCTTATCATGCTTTCTGCCGTATTAATAATCTTCTGCTGCGCAGAAAGTACCCGTTTATTTCTAAATGCAGATAAAAAATTTGAAGACTTTACCGACGCCCTGTTCTGCCAGGAAGTATCTGCCAATACGGTCACACTTCATTATACCGTCCACAATCCGTCTGATTACGGCATTGATGATCCTGATATTTCCTTTGGCGCTTATCCGTCTTCCCCCGCCTCCTTCGCGGAACTGAACGCTGCCGCCGAGAACTGTCAGGAAATACTCTCCAATATTCCCTGCCAGGAATTAAACGCCAGTAACCAGCTAACCTGGAAACTATTAGAGGATTCCCTTTCACGTTCTCTGCAAGGCGCTTCCTTCCGGCTGTATGACGAACCCCTTGCCCCGCTGACCGGGGTCCAGTCACAGCTTCCCATCCTTCTTTCCGAATATCAGTTTTATAATGCCTCCGACGTGGATACCTATCTGGCATTATTAGAGACTCTGCCGGAACACTTTGATTCCCTGATCGATTTTGAACAGGCAAAATCAGACGCCGGATTATTTATGGCTTCCTACACCGCAGACGCTATCATTGACGAGTGTGATTCTTTCCTGAACATGGGCGCCGGCAATTATTTATATTCTTCTTTTGTAAACCGGCTGGAGGATCTGCCCGGTTGCAGCGAAGCGGAAAAGGAAGCCTACATATCCCAGAACAGCCAGGCTATAGAGGATTATGTTTTCCCGGCCTACCAGAAACTCATGGACGCTCTTACTGCACTCCGGCAGACCGGAAGAAACCAGAACGGCCTGTGCTATCTTCCCGATGGAGCCTCCTATTATGAATATCTGGTAAAAGAAGAGACCGGATCTGACCGGAGTATCGAAGAGCTGCAGTCCCTTACCAAGAAACAGATGCGTGAAGACCTCCTGGCCATGCAGGAGATCCTTTCCTCCCCGGAATACAAGAATACCGGAAACCCTGCGGCAGATGACCCCGATAGTACCGCCGGCGTTTTACTGGCTGAATTTACACTACAGGATTCCAATCCCTCTTCTATTTTGATAGACCTGAAAAGTAAACTTGACGGCAATTTCCCTTCTGTCCCTGATGTGGATACCGATATAAAATACGTCCAGCCGGAGATGGAAGAATACTTAAGTCCCGCATTTTACATGGTTCCGGCCATTGACAGCACAGATGATCAGACCATCTACATCAATCCGGGACATCTCCCGGACGATCTGGATCTGTATACCACACTTGCCCATGAAGGATATCCCGGCCATCTTTACCAGAACGTATACTATGCAGCCTCTGACCCGGATCCGGTCCGTAGCCTTCTGGGCTGCGGAGGCTACACAGAGGGCTGGGCAACCTATACGGAAATGATGAGTTACTATTTCACCGGGCTTCCCAGAGAACAGGCCACGCTCCTGCAGCGCAATGCTTCCGTTCTCCTTGGCATCTACGCGCTGGCTGACATTGGTATTCATTATGAGGGCTGGACGCTGGTTGACGCCGTTTCCTTCTTTCATCAATATGGGATTACCGCTACCAGGGTAATTGAGGATATCTACGACCTGATCATTGCCGATCCGGCCAATTACCTGAAATACTATATCGGTTACGTAGAATTTCTTGAATTAAAAAAAGATGCATATAAGCTATGGGGAAAAGACTTCTCCCAGAAGCGCTTTCACAAAGCGGTACTGGACGCCGGGCCAATGCCATTCTATCTTCTCAGGGAGGCCATGCTCGTCCCTTCCGGCACGCCGTAAGACCGCTTTCCCTGCCCCGCCGGAAAACGCATGACAGGCAGGAACAGGGATCCTTACCGGTTCCCTTTCCTGCCTGCACTAATCTCTTCACATTCTTGCGTCCCCTCTTGCACATACCAGATGATAGCCGGTGCGTTCCACCCTGCGGGCAAGATCTCCGATCCCCTCGGCCGCTTCCTCTCCCGTGCAGATTTTATTGTCATATAGTTCATATTGCTTACGGTTCCTGAGCGGGGACAGATTCGGCATCACCACATTAGCTCCGGCCGCCAGCCCCTTTTCCCTGCCCTTCTCATCCATGGTTCCAAGAGCCGTCGTAGCCGGAAGAAGTACCTTCGGCAGAAGAATGCGGACAATGGACAAAAGTAGCAGCGTCCTCTCTACGCTTCCTGCCGGTTCCTCTGCATATCTGGTATCATGATGGGGGATAAATGGGCCAATCCCTGCCATATGCGGTTCCAGCTCTTTTAAAAACACCAGATCCTCAGCAATATCCTCCACCGTCTGTCCCGGCGCTCCCACCATAAATCCGGCTCCTGCCTGATACCCCAGTTTTTTCAGATCGTACAGGCACTGCCGGCGCTCATCAAAGCTCATCTCCGGCGGATGGAGCTTTCCGTACAGCTCCCTGTCAGCCGTCTCATGCCGCAGCAGATACCGGTCTGCCCCGGCCTCTCTCAGCAGTTTATAGCTATCATAGGAACGTTCGCCAAGAGACAGCGTCACCGCACAATCCGGATATTTTCCATGAACCGCCCGTACAATATCCGCCATACGTTCATCTGTATAATATAAATCTTCTCCACCCTGCAGTACGAATGTCCGAAATCCCAGCCTGTATCCCTCCCTGCAGCATTCCAGGATCTCTTCTTTGGTCATGCGGTACCGTTCTATCTTCCGGTTACTTCTCTGTATCCCGCAATAATAGCAATCGTTCCTGCAGTAATTCGTAAATTCGATCAGGCCGCGGACATATACCCCGCTGCCATAATATTTCTTCCGAAGCCTTACCGCTTCCTTTGTCAGCCGCTGCCGGACTGCTTCATCCGCCTCCGCAAGACAGATCAGCTCTGCAAATTCTTCCTGATCCAGGTTATGATCCTGAATAAACCGGTCTAATACCTTCATGCCTTTGTTCCACTGCTTTCTTTCTGCCGCCGGCTGCTTCAGTCCGTAAAGACCGGCGTAGAATAATACCTGTCCCCGCTGTCCGGCAAAAGAGCCACGATCGTTTTCCCTTTATTTTCCGGGCGTTTTGCAAGTTCAATTGCGCCGTGGAGCGCAGCCCCGGATGAAATTCCCGATAGGATCCCTTCTTTTCTGGCCAGAAGCCTCGCCGCCGCAAATGCATCCTCTGCATCCGCTTTGTATATTTCATCATAAATCTCCGTATCCAGCACCTCCGGCACAAAGCCTGCGCCAATTCCCTGGATCTTGTGCGCTCCGCCGGTTCCTTCAGAGAGCACCGGTGAATCCGCCGGTTCCAGCGCCACGATCCGTATATCAGGATTCTTTGATTTCAAATAGGCGCCGGTTCCTGTCAGCGTTCCGCCGGTTCCTACACCGGCAATAAATATATCTACTTCCCCATCTGTATCCTCCCAGATCTCCGGCCCTGTGGTGCGCCGGTGTGCCTCGGGATTCGCAGGGTTCGTAAATTGTCCCGGTATAAAGCTGCCCGGTATCTCTTCTGCAAGCGCGTCCGCTTTCTCGATCGCTCCCTTCATGCCCCTGGCGCCCTCTGTCAGGACGATCTCTGCCCCGTAAGCCTTCAGAATGTTCCTCCGCTCCACACTCATCGTCTCCGGCATCGTCAGGATCACCCGGTAGCCTTTCACTGCCGCAATAGAAGCAAGGCCGATCCCTGTATTCCCGGACGTAGGTTCGATGATAACCGAACCTTCCTTCAGGATCCCCCTCTCCTCCGCATCTTCGATCATCACTTTTGCCACGCGGTCCTTCACACTTCCCGCCGGGTTCAGGTATTCGAGCTTAACCAGAACTCTCGCCTCAAGCCCCAGCTCTCTTTCAATATTTACGGCCTCCAGCAGCGGAGTCTTTCCAATCAGTTCCAACGCTCCTTTATAAATCCCAGACACTTTTATTCCCCTTTCCTGTTGATCCAAAATCACTTTACGATATGTTTGATCCCGTCACAGATCCTTCTCGCAACAACCGGGTTATTCATAGTATACAGATGCACTCCGTCCACATCGTTCGCTAACAGATCGATCACCTGGCTCAGCGCATAAGACAACCCCGCGTCAAACAGCGCTTCTTTATTGTCCTCATACTTTTGGACGATCTTCTGAAAACGCCCCGGCAGGGAAGCGCCGCACAGAGAAACCATTCTCTTAATCTGCGCGCCATTGATCACCGGCATGATCCCCGGCGTAACCGGCACGTCGATCCCCGCGATCCTGCAGTCGTCCACGAAGCGGTAAAACAGGTCGTTATCAAAAAACAGCTGTGACAAAAGTACCTCTGCCCCCGCATCCACTTTTTTCTTCAGGAAACGCATCTCCGCAACGCGGCCTGCGGATTCCGGATGGCACTCCGGATAGCACGCCCCGGCAATACAGAAGTTCCTCTCCGTCTTTAAATACGTGATCAGATCGGAAGCATGCGCAAATTCCTTTTTCTCCGGTATATTGGGATTTCTGTCTCCCCGGAGCGCAAGCACATTTTCAATCCCCTCCGCTTCTAATATTTCAGAAAATGCATCCACTTCCTTCTTATCATAGCTTAAACAGGTCAGATGCACCACTGGCTCCACATGGTAGTCATTTCTGATCTTTTTTGCCAGCTCAATCGTTTTATTATGATTGGAGCTTCCGCCCGCGCCAAATGTAACACTGATAAAGTCCGGTTTTAACCCGCACAAGATCTCCAATGTGGCGTCAATATTCTTCAGCTCACTGTCCCGCTTCGGCGGAAAAATCTCAAAGGACAGCACCGGTTTTTTCTGTTTGTGTAGTTCTGCAATTTTCATTTTGTATTCCTTTCTTTTTCCCATCTATACAAATACATCTTTAGTATAACACGTCCCTGCCCTGCTTTGCATTATGAATATCCGGTCCCGGCAAGGTCCTTCACAACTTCTCCCGCAAGGATCAGTCCCGCCGCTGCCGGGACAAATGCATTGCTCCCCGGCGGGCGGCTTGCACTTACCGGCTGTTCCTTCGAATACACCACCTTCAGCTTTTGAACTCCCCGTTTTTTTAATTCCCTGCGCATCACCTTTGCCAGCGGGCACACCGACGTCTGGTAAATATCCGCCACCTCAAAGGCCGACGCCTCCATCTTATTGCCCGCTCCCATAGAGCTGATCACTGGTACTCCCGCCTGCTTTGCCTGCATGATCAGCGCAAGTTTCCCCGTCACTGTATCAATCGCGTCCACCACATAATCATATGTTCCAAAATCAAATTCCTGCGCCGTTTCCGGCATATAAAACGTCCGCCAGGCATAGACCTCCGCCTCCGGGTTGATCGCAAGGATCCTCTCCTTTGCAGCGTCCACCTTATACCTGCCAACCGTATGGGTTGTTGCAATGATCTGCCGGTTCAGGTTACTCACACTGACTGTATCATGATCGATCAGGTGCAGGCATCCCACGCCGCTCCGGGCCAGAGCCTCCACCACATATCCGCCCACGCCGCCGATGCCAAATACTGCAACCGATGAATTTTTAAGCCGTTCTATCCCTTGCTTTCCTATCAGTAATTCCGTTCTGGAAAATGGCTGTTCCATCTTCTTCTCTCCATTTATATATCATATTCCATGCAAAAACCTGTAAACAATTCTGCCTACAGGTTCCGTAATCAGCTATGCACTTAACCTCCCCGAGTTGGGCTCGAACCAACAACCCCACGGTTAACAGCCGTGTGCTCTACCATTGAGCTATCGAGGACTGCAGTATTCTTCATACCACTTGTTCAGTATAAACCTTTGCCCCGGATTCTGCAAGGGGTTCTTCCATAACTTTCAAAAATAATCCGCCGGTCATCCGGCATTCCCGGCAGTCTACCATTGAACAGCCGTAGCCAGCCTCATGATCGGATTGTGCTCATAGATCGCTGTCAATACCGCATTGGACTCGATCAATCCAAACATCTCTTTCCCAATCTCTGTTGTATAAAGCATCGTGATCACAACAAATACCACCCATACAACGATCAGCACTCCGATCAGGCCTAATGCGCCGCCCGCCAGCCGGTTGACAAATCCAAAAACAGGAAGATCTGCGATCACATTCAGGGAGAAGATGATGGCTCTCAGAACGATCGTCACCACGATAAGCGTCAGAAGGAAGGCGGCCACATTCACAACCACCTTTGCCATATATTTGGCCACAAACGCCGCAAAGCTGGTTACCCCAAGCTTCTCATATATGGCGCTGTTATTATTCACAAGAAGGAGATTTTTAAATACCTCCGGGATATCTGCCCCTTCGATCGCCGCGATCTGCATATCGCGGGGAATATCTGCCCCCGCTGTTTCCTCCGCCTCTGCTTCTCCTGCCTCACCGCTGCCGGCCCCATCCAGGATATTCCTTGAAATACCCATATCCGCAAGATCTTCACCGGTGATTCTCCCTTCTGCAATATCTTCTACCGTAATACCCAGGCTGTTAAGCTGATCCTCTCCGATCCCGGCCGCCGCCAGAGCGCTGCGGACACGGTCCGGATCACCCTCCATAGCCTCCAGGGAATCTCCGGCCGCGCCAAGCATCATCCCCTGGATCATAGATTCGATCTTTGTCTCTGCCACCTCCTGTATGGGGGTTACCGAATTGATCGCCTTACTCACATAAGGCGTCGCAAAAAATACAACTACAAAGGTAATAACCGTAGTTAAAAGTGATACCGCTATCTTAACTGCCCCCCGGATGATCCCCACGGTAAATCCTATCAGAAAACAAAGTGCAATAATTAAAAACAACCAGTTCATACGCTTCTCCTTACTTTACAAACCGGATCACTTCCATCCCATTTGCATTCATCATTATGTATTTATTCACTCCAAGCGCCGGAAATATTTCCAATATATTACTCCCAAGCTGCCCGTCAAATTTATGGATCCCGGTTCTGGTAAATACGCTGCATTTTTTGCCGTCGTACATCAGAACCTGGCCTCCGGCAATCTTTACATTGGAATAATCTCCCGAAAATTCCTCCGACAAAACCTTGTCTCCGGAGATATTAAACAGGCAGAGCTCATATCCGGTCCTTCCTCCGTTCTTAAGGACGAGACCCACGTAGTGTTCACTGTGAAATACGCTCTTGATCTTCTTGTCCAATTCAATTGTCTTTGTAAGCTTAGGGGCTCCCTCCCCGCTGTAGAGCAGAAGACGGTCGTCCCCTACGACAACTGATGTTTTCTCATTCATAAAAAATGCTGTTCCTGCTGCCATGCCTTCATAGTCATCCGCAGCCACTTCATAATCCTGATTGCTGATCTTTTCCCCTTCAAAATTATAATACTTGACACGCGTAACAAGCTGTCCGCTCTGTACGCCTAAATAGGAAACCAGAAGCAGCTTACCGTCCTCGGAAATACTGATATCCAGCGGATAGCCTGTCCCTGTAAGCGATGTTGCAAGCTCCACAAGAACATTGCCGGTTGCATCATAACAGATGATCGAAGGCGTCGCTCCATTTTTTAATATTGTACAGACGATCCCCTGGGCGGACACCGCTGCCTTTTCTATCGGGAGTGTCGTCTGTATCTCCCCCTTCAGGCCATTTTTATCCAGCACCACGATAGAATTACCACCTTTGTCCGCGACAACTGCAGCTTTATCATAATACGTATCAATGACCGGATTCTTAATCTGATACGGCTGATTCCAGCTCTCCTGGCCCTTACGGTTCACAAAAGAAATCCCGTCCTTGCTATAGCGCAGGACTCCTTCGGCAAATTGCCTGTATCCCGAGCTGCCATCGTTGTTATACTCATAAAATGCAATCTCCCTGTACGACGTATACGTCTGCAGATGCACAAACAAAAAAGATACGCTGACAATGACCAGTATTATCACGCTGACTGCCGTTATCCGGAAACGTGAGGATTTTTTATGTCTGGCCACCGGTTCCTCCACATCATCTTCCATGCCATCCTCCTGCCGGAGTTCTGCAAGGACTCTGTTTATCACGGCATCTGTAGCATCTTCCGTATTCCGGGCAACATGCATATCTGCTCTTTTCTTACGTCCCATATCCTAACCTCAACAAAAATCTATGATCCGCCAGGCTTCCGGCAGCTCCTGCGGCTTCCGTTCCCCCGCGCTTGTTTTTCGTATTATATCATACTTTTACGGCAATAACAATTTTTGTCCTATGAATATCAGATTTCCATCCTCCAGGCCATTCATACGGCGGATCGCATCTGTCTCAGAAATGGTTCCATATACCTTTTCACTGATGATATCCAGCGTATCTCCCTTTTGTACGATATAGTAATCACCTTCATCCAGATCCTCCTGAACGGTAGAAACAGACGGCTCCATTTTCTGGACCGTATCCTGCTCCCCCTCTTCCCTGGCCGTCGTTTCACTATCTTCCTCCTGCTGGTCCGCCTGCGCGGTTTCCTGGGGCGGCGCGGCCTCTGCTGCCTGCCCGCCGTCCCCTGTTATCTGGCCGCCGCTGTCCTCTTCCGGCTTTTGCATTGCAGAAGACAGTGTTTCAATAGATGTCTGGACAGAATTCATCTTATCATAATTATTCATGGTCGAGATACCGATCGCCAATACTACGATAACCAGAAGAACGCTGGTTAAATATACGTATCTGGATTCCCTGCGCTGTTCTCTGATCTCCCTCTGTTCCCTTACGGTATTGCGAAAATTCTTTGCAGCTCGATCCTCAACCACTTCACTGGGTGTCACGCCGATCTGTCGCCGTTCATTGATCATATAGCCCTGCATATCGGGATTTTTTTCATAATAAATGTAATGCCCTCCCATCTGCATAAGCTCCTGGAATTTATATGCAAAGTACGCTTCGTCGTCCTCCGCATCATTTAATATAAACAAACTGTTTTTTTGGGGAAACAGCTTTTCATGGATGCGGATCATATGACTGCTTAAGCTTACCGGATGCCCCGGGACCGCCAGAAGCCATCCCACGATCTCCTGGCCGTGAAAATATTCCTGGCTCTCCATCTTTGCCATTTCCAGATGTCCTTTGTCAATCTCCGGTTCCCCGCTTTCCGGATCCAGCTCCTTCATCTGTACCGCCCCTGTCACAAAGACGCACTCCTGGCCTTCTATCGTCTCATATTTCCCAATCAGAAAGGCTCCCGCCAGTGATTCTCTCCCCTGTTCCTCTAACTGGTTTAAAAAAGTATCCACATAATCCTCTACGTAGATCTTAGGGCTGTCGCTGACATTGCCCACCTGTTTTACATTTTTTGGAAATTGTCCTTCCATTTATACTCACCTCTCCCAGAATTTTGGATTATCATAGCACAAGACTTCCGCATATTTTATCAATCCTTGGAACTTGTCCAGGGAACTTTTCTCCAATATCCATGGCGTTTCGAGAACAGCTCCCATCCGTCGGCAGGCTTATCCAGCATGCTACAATCTGCGCGGGCTGGAAAACTGGCACGATTTTTGCTATTCTATATTTATAGGATCTTTTACAAAAACAACTATTGATAAAGCAAGGTGACCTACCATGAATATGACCCAGACACTGGCTCCTGTGCAGCGCCAGGTTTTTTCACAGAGCCAGATACAATCCTTACACATTTTAATGATGGACAATTATGAACTGCAGGAGTTTCTGCAAAAAGAATACACGGAGAATCCCCTTCTTGAACATACCGGCCAGGCATACGTCCCTCCGTATGCTTCCGGGCGCGCTGACGCCCCGCCCACCTGCGGATATCAGATCCCTGACACACGGGATTCTGATTTTCTGATCCGGTATTTCCTGGATCAGTTAAATCCAGCCGAATTTTCCGGCCTGCAATGGAAGATGTTAAAATTCATGATTTTACTTTTAGACGACGATGGATATTTCCCCTATTCGCCGGAGGATTTATCCGTTCTGTTCCAGATTCCCGTTTCCATATCCGAAGGCTGCCTGCATAAACTGCAGGCGCTGGAACCCTGCGGCGTATTTCAGCCGGATCTGAAATCCTGCCTGCTTTACCAGCTTTCCGTGCGGCAGGAAAACACGCCCCAGCTGACCCGGTTCATCCAGGAACATTTAGAAGACGCCGCCTCCGGGAACCTAAAAAAGATTTCACAGGATATGGGGCTTTCTGCTTCTGTTGTCCGGGATTTTATCCGTCAGATAAAGAAGCTGTCCCCCCGGCCGCTTTCCGGTATGTCCCATGATCCCGGCTCTTATATCATTCCTGATATCCTGGCCGGTTTCTCGGACGGAGTCTGGACACTTACAATAAATGACAGCTGGATGGGTTCCTATAGTTTAAACGATTATTATCTTAAGATGATGCAAAACTCCCCGGAACCCCAGCTAAAAGCATATTTCCAGGAAAAATATAAAAGAGCGTCCTATATCCTGCAGCGGGTCGAACAGCGCCGGAATACCATCCTGTCCATCTGCCGCGCTATCATCAAACGGCAGAACAGGTATTTCACCCACCATGGCGGGCTTGTCCCTATGACCATGTCCGACATTGCCGGGGATCTTGGCGTCGCCGTGTCCACCGTTAGCCGCGGGATCAGAAATAAATATATGCAGTCTCCCAGGGGAACGCTTGCTCTAAAGGATTTCTTTACTTCCGGTGTCGCTTCCGGAACCGATTCCGAAGATATCTCCAGCCGCAAAGTCATCTCTATGATGAAGCGCATCCTGCAATCGGAAGATAAGAAGAAGCCTTATAGCGACAACCGCCTGGCAGAGCTTTTAAAGGAACAGGGAGTCCTGATCTCCCGGAGAACGGTTGCCAAATACCGTCTTATGGAACATATCCCCAACGCTTCTGAACGCAAAATAACGCCCTGACTGATTTTACATCAGCCAGGGCGCTTTATGATCCTTATTTCCTGACAAACCACTTCAACGCTTTCTGGATACTTGCATCCCAGAATACCCAGTCATGATTCCCTTCCCACTCCTCGTAAGTATAAGGAATCTCATGGCTGTCCAGGCATTTCCGAAAACTAACGCTCTCCGGGTAAATGCTGTCTTCTGTCCCGCAGGAAATATAAATGCGGGGGATGTCAGCTCCCTGTTCCTTTAATTTCCCGGCCAGATAGAACGGGTCATTTTCCGTATTCTTTACGGCTCCCGCCGATCCAAACACACGCTTATATACATACCGCTCCTCCGGATAATTCTCAAACCACCGGTCAGGATCTAAGGCTCCTGAAAAACACGCCACAGCGCTGAACCGGTCCGGATATGTAAGGGCAAGCCTCATACTTCCATATCCTCCCATGGACAGGCCTGCCACAAAGGTGTCCTCCCTTTTTTCAGAGATGAAAGAAAAAGTCGCTTTCATGATTTCCGGCAGTTCTTCCCCCATATAATCTCCATATGCGTCCCCATATGGACTATTCACATAAAAACTCTTCCCGCCGTCCGGCATGACGATCACCCAGTCATCGTCTTTGGCATACCGCTCAATCGGTGTCCGCCGCAGCCATTTTGTATAATCATCGCCAAGCCCATGCAGCAGGTAAAGAACCTTGAACTTCCCATTTCCGGACTTTCTGACCGGATGCTCCGGCAGCACAACATACGCGCCCGTATTCTTCTCCAGGGCGTTGGAATAGAATTCATAACGGATCAGCGCCATAATAGATCCCTCCTAAAATACGCCCAGCAGAGCGCCGATAATTCCGATAGCCAGTACCAGGAGCACGATCTTTGCAGAGCTAAGCTGTTTCTTCCGGATCAGATAATAGATCCCGAATACGATCCCTAACGGAAGCAGGCCCGGGACAATGCCGTCCAGCATATCCTGCAATACAAAGTCTCCCGCCTCAAACACTGTCGTAGCCGACACAAGATTCGATGACAATACGCCCATCATGAACATACCAAGTATATTGGCTCCGTCCAGGATCTCCGTAAGGAACCCGGATTTCATCAATTTTGTGAAAGAAACCCGTCCTGTATTATATCCCAGCCGGAACAGCATATATGCGCCCACTTCACACAGGACATACATGAGCAGAAGCATGGGAATTGCGCTCACTTTTCCTTCTGCCGCCATTGCCCCTCCGGCAGCAATACCAAGCGTCCATATCGTTCCCCAGTGGATGGTGTCCCCAATGGCCGCAACCGGTCCCATGGTACCTGTCTTAAAGCTGCTGATCAGTTCCTCCGGAACCTTGTCCGGGTTCTCGGCTCTCTCCTCTTCCATGGCAATTGTCGGCCCAAAGATCAGATTACCAAACATCAGCTCCGTGTTAAAGAACTGCAGATGCCGCTTCAAGGCTGCGGATAAGTCTTCCTTTGTCGTATACAGCTTCTTCAGCGCCGGAACCATCGCATTGCACCAGCCAACCGACTGCATACGCTCAAAATTCAGGCTTGTTTCACCCCACAGGCTCAGCCTTGCATAACATTTATTCAGATCCTTCTGCGTAAGGATCCCTTCCTTTGTTCCTGGTTCCATTGTCTTTGTTTCTGGTTCCATTGTCTTTGTTTCTTCCATTACTCTTCCACCTCCGCTCTTGCTTCTTTCTTCATTGATACCATTACGAATGCAATGCAGACGCCGAAGATACCAAGAATCAGGTTACTCCAGCCCGTCATCTGGCACATAAAGAATCCCACCAGCATAAACGGGATATATTTCGGTTTTCCGATCATATGCATGATCAGTGCAAATCCAAGCGCCGGCAGCATTCCTCCGGCTACCTCCAGGCCATGCCGGATGACCTCCGGGATGTATTTTAAGATAACGTCTACCGCCGTTGTTCCAAAGATCACCACCACAAATACCGGAAGAAAAGCTACCAGAAGATTTAAAAGAGCCGGGTAGATCACCGCGCATTTATAGATGCCCTTTGTATCAGCATTTTCTGCATATTTGTCCGCTGCATGTACGATACGGATCGCCAGCGTCTTTCTTAAGTTGATCAGAAATACGCCCAGAAGCCCCACCGGAACTGCCATAGTTACAGCCAGCTCAGGCTTCATGCCCGTCATAAGCGCAATCGGCGCCACACACGCGCCTGCGATCGCACTGTCTGCTGGGAAGTTTCCGCCTGGTGCGATCACGCCGACATAGATCAGTTGCAGCGTACCTCCGATGATCAGTCCTTCCATTGGTTTTCCAAGAATCAGCCCCGCCAGCACTCCGCTGGTGATCGGCTGCTCAAACATCCCGTAAAAAGTATTGTATCCTATTTCCATTTTATGAATCCAGTTACAAAGTCCCATAACTGTAGCCAGTATAAATAATTGCATTCCTGCACCTCCTATAACTTCTCTTTCGCTTTTTCCATAGAGATCCCATTTTCCTCCGGAATCCCCTTAAAGACGATTTCCTTTACCTTATCCTGGACAGATGCAAGCATCTCATATTCCTCCGGAAGCAGATTGATCCCATCCGAAATATATTTCCTGCCCGGGCCTCCCGGTACGCCTCCTACTACCAGGAAGTCCAGATCCACGCCGGATTTAATAACCTTAATACAACTTTCGATATCCTTAAATAACAGGAATACCGTTTTGTCGATCCCATTTAATATCTCCGCAGCGCCGCTTACCGGAATCACTTTAAATTTTACCCCCTTCGGCACCGCCATCTTATAAATCTCTGCCATAAAGTCGTCGCCCGCCAGCATATCATCTGCGATAACGATCATATCTACCGGATAATATTTGATCCACTTCGTAATAACCTGCCCGTGGATCAGCCGGAAATCAACTCTAGCCACTTTGATATCTGCCATCTTTTCCTCCCTATTAAGTCAAGTCTTTTTTCCTTTAAAATAAAGGTTTTTTTCAATATA
>CAZGVY010000032.1:0-15618 GCA_964529215.1 uncultured Mordavella sp.
GTTACAAGCCACGTTTCGATTATTGCCAAGAGCCTGGGTATTCCGACCCTGGTAGGTGTAAAAGGTATCCTTTCCAAAGTTGAGGACGGCGAGTATATCTGTATGGACGCCAGCGAGGGCATTATCGTCGTAAAGCCGGACGAGGCTACGGAGAAAGAATATCTTGCAAAGAAAGAAGCTTATGAGAAGGAGAGGATCCGTCTCGAGGGGCTGAGGAATACCCCGGCTGTGACCAAGGATGGCAAGCGGATCTACCTGTGTGCAAATGTAGGCAACGTACAGGATATCCGGAACGCCCTGCCGATGAATATCGACGGGGTAGGCCTGTTCAGAAGTGAATTTCTGTATATGCAGAATACGCATTTCCCGACAGAGGAAGAACAGTTTGCAGTATACAAAGAGGCGGCTGAACTGGCGTCACAGGAGCTGACGATCCGCACGCTGGACATCGGCGGCGACAAAGAACTATCCTACTATGAATTTGAGAAGGAAGAGAATCCATTCCTTGGATGGAGGGCGATCCGTATTTCACTGGATATGAAGGATATGTTCAAGGAACAGCTTCGTGCGATCCTCCGCGCAAGCGCTTTTGGACATGTAAGGATCATGTTCCCGATGATCATCTCTATGGAGGAGCTCCTTGAGGCAAAGGCCGTTGTAGAGGAATGTAAGAAGGAACTGGATGAGAGAGGCCAGGCATATGATAAGAATATTGAGACAGGTATGATGATCGAGACTCCGGCAAGCGTTGTGCTTGCGGATGAGTTCGCGAAGGAAGCGGATTTCTTCAGCATTGGTACGAATGATCTGACGCAGTATATCCTGGTAGTAGACCGCGGCAATAAAAAGATTGCCAAGAAGTATAATTACTTCAGCCCGGCGGTGCTTAAGGCGATCCAGAGAGTCATTGAAGCCGGCCATAAGGAGGGCATCAAGGTAGGTATGTGCGGAGAGATGGCGGGAGACCAGAAAGCGGTTGATATTCTTCTGGAGTATGGCCTGGATGAGTTCAGTATGTCAGCAGGAAGCATTGATTATGTAAGAGAGCAGATCCTGAACAGAAAATAAAATTTATCTGGAGTATGATCAAGCGGTGTGAGGAAGATTCCCTGCACCGCTTGCTATGTTGCCGCCGGTTTTAACTGCTGCGGCTCCGGTTTGCTCCCGTCTGGGTTCCCGCGACAGGCAGAAATAGTTCTTTTCCCGGATGTATAAATGTGATATAATCCTAATGATACAGAAAATTTGAATGTACGGTATTCAAAGGATATGGGTAGAAGGAGGTACATGTGTTTTCAACAAAAAAGGCGGACGCTAATAAAAAAACGAAAAGTAAAAGTGCATATTTGTCAGGACGTACAGTACGCTTTCTGCTTGGAAGTTTCCTCCTGCTTCTTATAATCAGCCTGGGGGCATTTGTAGCTTTGGGGCGGTATATGAGCAAAGAAAGTGAGAAATCCATTGATAAGGTGGGGAATCTGTATATGTCTGGGATCAGTGAGCATATGACGGCTCATTTCCAGACGCTGATCGATCTGAAACTGGAGCAGCTGGAAACGGTCGTGGAGGTTGTTCCGGTGGATATGAGTGATATGAAGGGGCAGCAGCAGGAGCTGATCTACAGGGGAAGTGTCCGGAATTTTAATTACCTGGCGCTTTGTGCAGAAGACGGGTATCTGGAGATGCTGGAAGGGGAGGAGATTGTCCTCGATGACCCGGATCCCTTTTATGAGTCGCTGCGGAATAACGAAAAGAAGGTCGCGGTTGGCAGGGATGCGGACGGCAATAGAATTGTTGTATTCGGAGTTGCTGTGGATTATCCCCTGGAAAACGGCGGGAAAAGCATGGCGCTGATAGCTGCCGTGCCGCTGGAATATATCAGCGGGATGCTGGGTACGGAAGATGAGAATGCCCTGGTGTATTCCCATATCATCAGGAAGGATGGTACCTTCGTTATCAGTGAGCTGGACGGAAAGTATAAAGATTATTACAGCAGCATGTATGAGAACTATGGGGAACAGGATGAGGCTGAGATCGACAGATATGTCAGGGCGCTTTCAGACGCTATGGATAAAAAAGAAGACTACGCCGGGATATTAAGCCTTGAGGATGGCAGCCGCCAGATCTATTGTACGCCGCTGCCTTATTCGGAATGGTATCTGGTGACGATCCTTCCGTTTGGCGCGCTGAATGAGACTGTGGAGGCATTGGATCATAACCGTACGGCGGCAACGATTTTTGTCTGTTTGATTATTTTTGCCGTATTGCTGCTGATCTTTTATATTTATTATAAGATGACGTGCCAGCAGATGAAGGAACTCGAAGAAGCAAAGGAAGAGGCTTTGTCTGCTACCAAGGCAAAGAGTACGTTTCTTTCCAATATGAGTCATGATATCCGTACGCCAATGAATGCTATCGTAGGTATGACTGCTATTGCGACGGCACATATTGACGATAAAGAGCAGGTACAGAACTGTCTCAGGAAGATTACGATATCCGGACGGCATCTGCTTGGCCTGATCAATGACGTGCTGGATATGTCAAAGATAGAAAGCGGCAAGATGACGCTGACGGAAGAGCGGATATCTCTGCGCGAGATCGTCGAGGGGATCGTCAGTATCGTGCAGACGCAGGTGAAGAGTAAGGAACAGAATTTTAATGTGCATATCGATAATATCGTAGCAGAAGACGTATACTGCGACAGTGTCCGCCTAAACCAGATATTACTAAACCTGTTGTCCAATGCAGTGAAATATACACCGGAGAATGGTACGATACAATTGTATCTGTACCAGGAACCGTCGCCGGAGACGAAGGGCGGCCAGTATATCCGGACCCATGTCAGAGTGAAGGACAACGGCGTGGGCATGACGGAAGAATTTGTCCAGCATGTATTTGATTCCTATTCAAGAGAAGACAGCGCGCGCGTCCATAAGACAGAGGGCGCGGGACTCGGCATGGCGATCACAAAGTATATTGTGGAGGCAATGGGAGGAAACATTACTGTACGCAGTAAATTGAATCAGGGGACAGAATTCCATGTTATCCTGGATTTTGAAAAGGCTGCCGGGCAGGAAGCTGAGATGATCCTTCCGGCATGGAAGATGCTTGTGGTAGACGACGATGAGGTCTTATGCCGTACGGCGGTGGAAGCGCTGAAATATATTGGCATACAGGCTGATTCAACACTGAGCGGGGAAAAGGCGATCGAGATGATAGAAAAGCATCATCAGGCAAGGGATGATTATCAGATCGTCCTTCTGGATTGGAAGCTGCCGGGTATGGACGGGCTTTCTGTTGCCAGGCAGATCCGGCGGATCGTGAGCAAGGATACGCCGATCATCCTAATTTCGGCATATGATTGGAGTGAGTTTGAAGAAGAGGCAAAAGAAGCAGGTATTGACGGCTTTATTGCAAAACCACTATTTAAATCAACACTGTTTTACGGGCTGAAAAAATATATGGGCGTTGAGGAACCGGAAGTTAAGGAAGATGAAGAAGCGAAACTGGCGGGACACCGGGTACTGGTTGCAGAGGATAATGAACTCAACTGGGAGATATTAGAAGAACTGCTGTCTGATATTGGAATGGAATTAGAGTGGGCAGAGAATGGGAAGATCTGCCTGGAGAAGTTTGAGGCATCGGAACAGGGATTTTACGATGTTATTCTGATGGACGTCCGCATGCCGGTTATGGGCGGTTATGAGGCCACCGAGAAGATCCGCAGCTCGGGCCATCCGGATGCACAGGCAATCCCAATTATCGCCATGACGGCGGATGCATTCTCAGAGGATGTTAAACACTGCCTGGATAGCGGTATGAATGCGCACACTGCAAAACCGATCAATCTGGGAGAGATTATTTCATTGTTTGAAAAGTATATTTTGTAATATATGCGTAAAAGAAAAGACTGTTTCAGGAAACTATAGCAGATACTGCGTTTCCTGAGGCAGTCTTTTTGCTTTCAAAGCATCCGGGAGATTTACAGGCCTAATACAGAGGCGGCCTGTTCTTTGTAAAATCTAAGCAGATATATCTCCAGCAGGCTGGTAAAGCGTTCGTCGTCCGCATGATGCAGGGCAGATAAAAGCTCCGGTTCTTCCAGCAGCGCTCCGACGATCTCACTGGCAATGGATGCAGCGATCGTGCCGGTTCCGTCCTCTGGTATAAAAGAAATGATGGCGCCCAGTATGATCCTCCCGTTTTCATAGATCGGAGGCTCCAGGTGTATATAGCCAAAGCAGGCATGATGGATATCCGGGCTCCGGCCATGAAGAAAGAGCGCGTGGAAAGGTTTCATATAAGTGTCCGCAAGCTGGTCTCTTGTTTTCATGATCTCATAAAAGTCCTGTTCCATTTCTGGAATGTCGGCAAATAGAGAGGCAGCGTGTATCAGGACGTCTTCACGGGTTTGAAGAACGGGAGCGCGTCCGAACCGGATATTTCCAAGGAGCTGGTAGATCTCCTCTCCAAGAGCAGAAATATAATCCACATCCCTTTTGGATAATGGGGAAGCAGGGATGGCCGCGGGCGTACCTTGATTCTGCTTCTGTGAAAGGATCAGTTTTATCTTGGAATCCAGAAGCATCTTGTCCTGCTTCGCCACAATTGGGTTTACCCTGATCCACCGGTAGGAGGTATCAAGCTTTACCGTAGAGATGATCAGGTCAATCCCTCTGGCGGCGAGCTTTTCCGAAACGATATCAAAGGCAGACATGGTTCCGCGTATATCCAGATCCGGATATATTTTCCTGAGGTTTTCAGCCAGCAGCCGGGAGCTTCCGATGCCGGTAGGGCAGACAATGATAACGGATATGCGCCTGCGCTGCCTGGCTTTCCGGTCCAGAGCCATTACAAAATAGATGGTAATAAATCCGATTTCCGCCGGAGGGAAAGAGGGCAGGTCATACTGGATGGAAAGCGTATTGCATCCGTCTTCGCAGGCGTGGTATATATCTTCATAATTTGTCTGAAAATCTTTTAAAAGAGGATTTTCAATGGGAATCCCTGCCCGGAGCCTTCCGATGGCTGGCTGGATATGTGTGGCAAGTTCGGCGGGCAGTTTGGAATCATTACTGAAATCAGCATCCAGAATATCTCCTACATTTTTAATAATAGAAAGAGTTAGCTGATGGATATCAAAATCACGTTTGGTAGTCAGATCCCGGCGGCTGGCAGGCCAGATCCGCACGCCTGTCAGGAACACCGTCAGATATCCGGTTTCCGTTTCGATGATAGGGAGGCCGAAATGGTGGCGGAGCTGCCGCATAAAATATTCCGCAACGGCAAATTCAGGTTCGATAGATAATCCGGAGGCTGACCATCCCGTATCTTCTATGATATAATTCTGCTGTATACGGAAGACAGAGAAAGATATGTATGCCAGAAGATGCAGATAGCCATTGTCTGAAAGCTGCAGATTCAGCTTCTGTTCGCCTTCTGCCAGAATGCCGGCAACGGGGGCTGTGATCTGCTCTGGTATTCCGCTGATGCGGATGCCCTGTCTGGAGGAGCATAGACTCTGTATGGAGACAGAATCTTTTCTCTGGCTTAACTGGCCGCAGATATGGGAGGTGACCGCCTGCCGGCGGGCAGTTTCCGCTCCTTCTAAGAAGATCCCGAGCCCGGGCCTGCGTATAAGGTTCAGATGATATTTTGCGAACCATTTTTCTAATTGATTTAAGTCATTGGCCAGCGTTCCTTCTGATATTCCCAGCTTGTCCGTGAAATAATAGGATTTTAACGGTTCCTGTGCAAAAAGGATCTCGTGCCGGAGGATGATCTGACGGTCTTTGCGGCTGTCCGCGGATCCGACGGAAGATTTGCTGAGGTCTAAGAGTGCAAGCAGCTCCTTCCTGCGGCTGTCTGGTTCGTCCAGAAGCAGGCCGACACTACGCTTGCGGACAAACCGGTAGCCTTCGGCGGCAAGCCATTGTTCTACTCCGGGAAGTTCCCGCTGGATGGAACGGCTGCTGATATTCAATTCTTCAGATATCATGGCAGTTGTGACAGGGTTATCCTGGGGAAACCGGATCAATATACGGATAATGTCTTCGGCACGCCTGGTTAGCAGCATGGAAACCTCCTTGTTTTTCACCTTCTGGGATAAACGGCAGATGATTTTAACTTTGTTATATTAATAAGTATACAGGATAATCGTCAGATTGACAAATAAAAGTATACTCCAGAGTACCCCGTAATACATGCCCTTTGGGCTGGCGGACTGCGTCCGCCAAGACATGGTTTGGCGTAAAGTGTTTGCGACAAAGTTGCAATATCATTTGTTTGTATATGATGGAAAAGTCCTTTACAATAAAAGCATAACAAAGAGGTTATGAGAGACACGGGAAATGAAAGGAGAACGTAACATGAAAAATGCAGTACAGCGTTTTGGAAAATTCCTGAGTGCGATGGTAATGCCGAATATCGGAGCATTTATTGCATGGGGATTTATCACAGCATTGTTTATTGAAGCAGGATGGCTTCCGAATGAGAAGCTTGCAGCACTGAACGGGCCGATGCTGAATTATCTTCTTCCGGTTCTGGTAGCTTATCAGGGCGGTAAATTAGTAGGAGGAGACCGCGGGGCGGTTATGGGCGGTATCGCCGTTATCGGCGTTATCGTAGGAGCGCCGGAGTATCCGATGCTGATGGGCGCAATGCTGATGGGACCGATCGGCGGATTTGTGATCAAGAAATTTGATAAGGCAATGGAAGGACATATGCCTGCAGGATTCGAGATGCTGATCAATAACTTTTCGGTTGGTATCCTGGGCATGATCCTGGCAATTATCGGTTCTTACCTGATCGGGCCTTTGATGGCGGCGATTCTGGTTGTTCTGTCATCCGGCGTTGACGTATTGGTTAATCACGGACTTCTTCCGCTGGCAGCGATCTTTATTGAGCCGGCTAAGGTATTGTTCCTGAATAATGCGATCAATCACGGTATCTTTACACCGATTGCAACACTTCAGGCACAGGAGATGGGAAAATCCATCATGTATATGCTGGAGCCTAACCCGGGCCCGGGACTCGGCGTCCTGATCGCATACTGGATGTTCAGCAAGGATAAGACTACAAAGGCGTCAGCTCCCGGAGCGATCATCATTCACTTCCTGGGTGGTATCCATGAGATATACTTCCCATATATATTGATGAACCCGATCGTTATCCTCGCTCCGATTGCTGGTAATGTATGCGCTATTTTCTTCTACAGCATTATGGGCGCGGGACTTGTGGGACCGGCTTCACCTGGTTCTATCATCGCATTCCTGTCCATGTCCCCGAAAGGGAGCGGTATGCTGATTACGCTTCTTGGCGTGATCATTGCGGCAGGTGTTTCCTTTGTGGTGGCAACGCCGATCATTAAGATGTCCGGCGAGAAGAGCCTGGAGGAAGCGCAGGCTAAGAAGGACAGCATGAAGGCTGAGGCGAAAGGCGCAGCTCCGGTACAGGTGCTGACAGGCGCTGACGTAAAGGCAGCAGATATTAAGAAGATCATCTTCGCATGTGACGCAGGTATGGGTTCTTCCGCTATGGGCGCTACTAAGTTTAGAAACCGTATCAAACCACTGAATCTGGGGATCGTTGTAACGAATACATCCGTTGACAATGTTCCCGGCGATGCAAATGTTGTCGTATGCCAGACCATCCTGCAGGATCGTGCAGCGAAGAGCGCGCCGCAGGCAAGACTGGTAACACTGAATAACTTCCTGGCAGATCCAAGCCTGGATGCCCTCTATGGGGAACTGGAGGCTCTTTCATCTGGAGCGGCTGCGCCGGCAGAAGAGGCGCCTGCAGAAGAAGAACCGAAGAAAGAGGCAAAGAAGGGCGTCCTGACCGAGGAAGGGATTAAGACAGGGCTTGCAAGCGTGGACAAGGAAACAGCGATCCGTGCGGCAGGAAAGCTTCTGTGCGAGCTTGGATATGTAAACGAAGATTACATTGACGCAATGGTAGAGCGTGAGAAACTGGTTACCACATATATGGGTATGGGCGTTGCGATTCCTCACGGAACTTCCAATGCGAAGGAGACAGTTAAGAAGTCAGGTATCGTAGTTATGCAGTATCCGGACGGTGTTGACTTCGGTGATGAGAAGGCAAATCTTGTGATCGGTATTGCGGGTGTAGGCGACGAGCATCTTGAGATCCTTGCGAATATCGCAGGAAGCCTGGAGGATGAAGAACTTCTTGAGAATCTGAAGAAGAATGCAGACGTTGATACAATTATGAAGACATTTGGTTAATGCCATCTAACAGGGAGGGGGGATTTCTCCCTTCCCATTTGAGATTTGGATGTTGTAACGGGATGGAACAGAGAAACATAGAAAAGGAGAGGATTATCATGAAAAAAGCAGTTCAGTTTGGCGCAGGCAATATCGGACGTGGATTTATCGGAGCCCTGCTCAGCCAGTCTGGTTATCAGGTTGTGTTTGCAGACGTTGTGGATGCAGTCATTGATAAGATCAATGAGGACAAAACCTATACGGTTCATATTATGGATGTGGAATGTGAGGATCAGAAGCTGGAGAATATCTGCGGAGTAAATTCCACAAAGCCGGAGGCAGTGGATGAGATCGCAACAGCCGATCTGGTAACGACAGCAGTGGGACTTGTGATCCTGCCCAGGATCGCTCCTACGATCGCAAAGGCAATAGAGAAGCGTATGGAGATGGGCGTAAAAGAGCCGATGAATATGATCGCCTGTGAGAATGCCATCCGCGGAACTTCCCAGCTTAAGAAGGCGGTATATGAGAATCTGAGCGATGCCGGTAAGGCATTTGCAGATGAATATGTAGGATTCCCGGATTGTGCTGTGGATAGAATTGTACCTCCGGTCAAGAGTGAGAATTTTATCGACGTGGTAGTAGAGCGTTACTATGAGTGGGATGTGGAAAAATCCGGCTTCAAGGGTGAGATTCCGGAGATTACGGGCATGACTCTGGTGGACGATCTGATGGCTTATATTGAGCGTAAGTTATTTACCTTAAATACCGGGCACTGCATCACCGCATACCTGGGAACGCTCCGCGGTATCCCGACCATTGACAAGGCGATTGCGGACGAGGAGATCTATGGGATCGTGTCTGCCGCTATGAAGGAGAGCGGAGACGGGCTGATCAGGAAGTACGGTTTTGATGCAGAGAAGCATGCGGCTTATATTAAGAAGATCATCAGCCGTTTCAAGAACCCATATCTGCAGGATGATGTGACTCGTGTGGGCCGTGAGCCGCTCCGTAAGCTGAGTCCTACAGACCGTCTGATCAAGCCGCTTATGACGGCGGCAGGCTACGGGCTTCCGGTAGACCATCTGCTGGTCGGCGTGGGCGCAGCGCTGCATTATAACAATCCGGAGGATAAGCAGAGCGCAGAGCTGCAGGAAAAGATCGCCACGCAGGGCGTCCGTGCTGCTGCGGCAGAGATCACCGGGCTGACAGACGAAGCGCTGTTAGACAAGATCGTGGCTGAGTACGAAAAGCTCAGCTAATCATAACAATGCTCCTTGGTATAATAAAATAATAAATTATGGGGAAATGGTCTGTCCGTATCTGGACGGATCATTTTTCCATGATATGGGCAATTTCGTTCCTTATATTAGTTGCAATTAAAAGATAAAAATGGTACGGTAATAGTGCTATCGTAAACAACAGATTATATAAAGAGGTGTAGAAGATGAGTGTACAGGAAATGAAACCGGTCAAGGAAGGCAAGGTCAGGGAAATCTATGATAATGGTAACAGCCTGATCATGGTGGCCACAGACCGTATCAGCTGTTTTGATGTGATCTTAAAAAATGAAGTGACAAAGAAGGGAACCGTGCTGACGCAGATGTCCAAGTTCTGGTTTGATATGACGGAAGATATCCTGCCGAATCATATGATCTCTGTGGATGTTCAGGATATGCCGGAATATTTCAGGCAGGATAAGTTTGACGGCAACAGCATGCTGTGCAGGAAGCTGGAGATGCTGCCAGTGGAGTGTATTGTCCGCGGCTATATCACAGGCAGCGGCTGGGCAAGCTACCAGAAAACCGGGAAGGTGTGCGGCATCCAGCTGCCGGAGGGGCTCAGAGAGTCGGACAAGCTTCCGGAGCCAATTTATACGCCGTCTACCAAAGCGGAGATCGGCGACCATGATGAGAATATTTCTTATGCGCAGAGCGCAGAATACCTGGAGAAGCGTTTCCCGGGCAAAGGTGAGGAATATGCCTCAAAGCTGCGGGATTATTCTTTGACGCTGTATAAGAAGTGCGCGGAGTATGCGCTGAGCCGCGGAATTATTATCGCAGATACGAAATTTGAATTTGGCCTGGATGAGAAGGGGAATATCGTGATCGGAGACGAGATGCTTACCCCTGACAGCTCCCGTTTCTGGCCGGCAGAGGGGTATGAGCCAGGGCATGGACAGCCGTCCTTTGACAAGCAGTTTGCACGCGACTGGCTGAAAGCGAATACGGATCATGACTGGACTCTGCCGCAGGAGATCGTAGATAAGACGATCGAGAAGTACCTGCAGGCATATCAGCTCCTTACAGGGAAAGAACTGGTATAAATGTGAAAGATGCCGCCGTTCCGGGAGAGAAGACTTTCCCTGGAACGGCGGCCTGTTACACTAAATGAGATATATGTAGAATGACTGGGCTCTACAGCGCATCGCCGCGCTTTACATATCCCGGATTTTCTGGGGTTCCTTTTACTTCTTTTACTTTTGTTATCTTTGCGTGTTTGTCAACGACCACGTTCTCAAGAACGGCATCTTCGCCGACTACAACGTCTGGAAGGATAACACAGTTCTTAATTACCGCTCCCTTTTTGATGACGCAGCCCCGGCCAAGAACAGAGTTCTCGATGGTACCTTCGATCAGGCATCCGTTGGATACGATAGATGCCTTTACGCTGGCGCCCTCGAAGTACTGGGTCGGGCAGGAGTCGTTGGTTCTGGTATAAATCGGCCATTCGTCATCGAACAGGGAAGTAGCCGCTTTGTAATCGATCAGATCCAGATTCGCGTCATAGTAGCTCTTAAAGTCAGTGATGGAAGCGAAGAAACCGCGGTGCGCCACAGCTCTCACATCTAAATCCTGACATGCAATGTTTACAGCGTCTTTCAGGCTATACAGGGCAGAAGATTTATGGGTGTCTTTGATCAAGCTGATAAAGAGGTCGCGTCTCATTACATAAGTATCCATAAATATGTACTGACTCTTTTTATTGCCCCGGTTAGGAGAAATGCCGGTAACGCCTTTCTGCTTATTCAGTTCCAGAGTATGGCAGGTCAGATATTTCTCCTTTGCATCGTCAGTAGAGTGATAAAGAAGAGTGATATCAGCGCCGGATTCTATATGCTGGCTTAGAAGTGCATTAAAATCCTGCTTGAAAACCATGCAGCTTGGAGCAATGATCACATATTCGCTGGGCGAATTCTCAATAACTTCTATATTATCAATATAAGCAGCAATATCGTTGCTGTACAAACTTTCCATGCCCTCCTCTGCAAACAGGAGATGCAGCCTTCCACGTTTGGAGTTGATGTTGTAATGGCGTCCTGTTCCCAGATGTTCAGCCAGAGATCTTGGCTTCCGGCGTACATATACATGGATGTTCTCAATGCCGCTGTTACTGAAATTTGAAATCGGGAAATCAATCACACGGTATCTTCCAAGGAAGGAAATAGCTCCAACCGGGCGGTAATACTGAAGGCCGCGAACATTAATATGATTTCCGGCAAAATTAATAATACCAAGTGCTTTGCTCATATTATTCCTCCCCCTTTACGCGTTTTGCAACTAATTCAATATTCTCGCTGTCAGCAGCGCCAACCTTAGCGTGAGCGCCGATCCGGATCCCGTCAGCAACCAAAGCGCGGGTTACGGTAGCGCCTTCCTCTACGACAGCGCCCGGCATCAGGACAGAATCAATGACCTTTGCGCCTGTAGCAACTTTTGCGCCTGTAAACAGGACGGAATTCTTTACTTCTCCGTCGATCACACAGCCCTGGGTAATAAAAGCACGGCAGATATCTGCCTCTGGCCCAATGTACTGCGGCAGGGAGTTGGTATCTTCTGTATAGATCTTCCAGGAAGGATCGCCCAGATCCAGAGCGCTGTTCTTGTCAAGCAGATCCATATTGGCTTCCCAGAGAGAATCGATGGTTCCGACATCTTTCCAGTAACCTTTGAATTTGTAGGCCATAAGCTTGCGGCCGTCGTTTAACAGTGCAGGAATAATATCCTTACCAAAATCGTGGCTGGATTCAGTATCCTTCATATCAGCAACCAGCATCTTGCGGAGCAGTTTCCATGAGAAGATATAGATACCCATAGAGGCCAGATTGCTCTTCGGCTGCGGCGGCTTTTCCTCGAACTCTACGATTTCCCCGCTCTCATTGGTATTCATAATACCGAAACGGCTTGCTTCCTTCATAGGAACCTCGATAACGGCGATTGTTGCGTCTGCGCCGTTCTCCTTATGGAAGTTTAACATCTTGTCATAATTCATCTTGTAGATGTGGTCGCCGGAAAGAACCAGGAGGTATTCCGGGCCAATGGTGTCGATAAAGTCGATATTCTGTGAGATCGCATCTGCGGTACCCCGGTAAACATCCAGATTTGCATCTGCTTTTTCGCGTGGCGGCAGTACGTATACGCCGCTGTCCTTTGCATCAAGACCCCAGCGCCTTCCTGCAGCTACATAGCTGTTCAGGATAACGGACTCATACTGGGTCAGGACACCAACTACATCAATACCACTATTTGCGCAGTTACTAATTGGAAAATCAATAATCTTATATTTCCCACCGTATGATACAGCCGGTTTGGCAACTTTGTTGGTCAGATCATGCAGGCGGGAACCACGGCCGCCGGCAAGGATCATTGCTAACATTTCATTGTGCTTCATAATGAACTCCCTTCTTAAATCTTATATAGCTATATTGTACAACTTTTGAAGCAGTTTTTCCATATCTTTGTGTAAGAAATCCATAGTTTTATTGGTGAAATTTCCATATTTTTGTCTATTGTTTATCAGAAAAACTGATATTTTGTTAAAAACAGGCGTGCGCCCGGGTTCCGGGAGGACCGGACATCCTTCTATCTATGTATTCAGCGTATGATGGCCGGGATATATTATGCAGGAACTTTAGAAAATTCATCGAAAAAATCATAAAATTTAAACTATAAGAAAATATCTATCTCTATAGATAATGGTCATAAAAATGGACTTTTATTAAAATGATGGTACAGGCAATGGAGGTAGGGCGATGGATTACAAGAAGCTTGGCAACCGGATAAAAAAAGCAAGAGCTGCAATGCATTATTCGCAGGAACGGCTGGCTGGAGAAATCAATTACTCTGTGCCGCATATCAGTCACGTGGAGAATGCCAAGGTGATACTCAGCATAGATTTTCTGGTAAAGATATCCAACGCCCTGCATGTATCTGCCGATCAGCTCCTTTGTGACAGCCTGGATTATACTTCAGAGATCTATCAGGGAGAGATTATGGAGGCTCTGGAGGATTGCAGTATAAGTGAGCTTAAGATTATCAGCCAGGCCGTAACAGATTTGAAAAGAAATTTGAGAGAGAATTTGGATGATGGGCGCAGAGATGAGAAGGTGTGAGAAGGGAAATATCGGACAGAATATTAAACGGTTCCGGAAGGAGCGGAATCTGTCCCAGAGCGAACTGGCAAAACATTTGTGGCTGGACCGGACGTCTCTTTCAGGATATGAGATAGGAAAGAGAACGCCGGATATTTATATGCTGTGGAGGCTTGCGGATTTTTTCGGCGTATCGCTGGATATCCTGGTGGGGAGAGAATGCCTTCATGAGGATATGTAAAAAGGACGCTGTTTTGTAAATGGATTATTCATAAATAAGCATATGATAGGACATAGGGATTGCTCTATAATTAAGATATCGTTTTGGAGCCGGGAAGCACGGACTTTCGCCGGGAACATGGAAATGAAAGGTATATCTGCCTATAGGAGCGTCATATGAAAGAAATGCCTGATAACAGGGAAATGATTGGGAAAAATATTAAGCGGTTCAGGACAATACAGGGAATGTCCCAGTTTCAGCTGGCAGAGCTGCTGTGGTTAGACCGGAGTTCACTTTCCGCGTATGAAACGGGAAAGAGAATACCGGATATTTTTATGTTATGCAGGATTGCAGATATATTTGATATCACCCTGGATATTCTTGTGGGAAGAAATACTGACAGGGGTACAGACCGGAAAGAAATGCTTGTGGAAAAGAAAAACCTGTGATAGTATGAAGGCAGTCTTGAGAAATGGGGGATATTAAGGATGGGATGCCTGCAAGGGGCGGATATATTATTGCCGGTACCGGGGACGGATCTGGAAAAATGGGCGGTGATTGCCTGCGATCAATTCACCGGACAGCCGGAATACTGGGAACAGGTGCAGAAATATGTAGGAGATTCACCGTCTGCACTGCGGATCATTTATCCAGAGGCCTATCTGAGCAGTGATACCGGGGATGCATACCGGCAGAGGATTGCAAAGATCCAGATGGAAATGAAGAGATATCTGTCGGAAGGGATCCTGTCCGAGGCAGTTCATGAGGGATATGTACTGGTGATCCGCGAGACGGGATCAGGAATCAGAGTTGGACTGGCTGCCGCGCTTGACCTGGAAGCGTATGAGTATAAAAAGGGTGTGAAAGCGCTGGTAAGGGCGACGGAAGAAACGGTAAGCGAGCGTATTCCGGCCAGAGTAGGGATCCGGGAGGAAGCTGTCCTGGAAAGCCCTCATGCGATGCTGCTTTTCGATGACAGGGAGTATGGGCTGCTGGAGAATTTATATAAGAAGAAAGAGGAATACCGCAGGCTGTATGATGTGGAGCTGATGTTTGGCGGAGGCAGGCTGCAGGGGTATGCCATCGACGGGAAGGAAGCAGAAAAACTGACGGCACAGCTGGAAGAATTAGAACAGAAGCATTCGGAACCGTTCCTTGCAGTAGGCGACGGGAATCATTCTCTTGCGGCGGCAAAAGCCTGCTGGGAGATTGTTAAAAGTAAGCTGCCCTGTGAAAAATGGAAGGACCATCCCGCGAGATATGCATTGACAGAGATTGTGGATCTTCGCAGTCCGGCGTTAGAATTTCAGGCGATCCACAGGGTTCTTTACGGAGGACGGATGGAGGACCTGATGGAAGGTTTCCGGGAATACCTCGGAAGCAGAGAGATCACCTGGACGGAGAACACAGGAGCGAAGGGAACCGGCGGGATCGGATTTGTCCAGGGGAACCGGCGGTCAGCATGGCATATTACGGATACAAAAGGACATCTGGCAGTAGAACTGGTGCAGCATTATCTGGATGGTTATCTTGCCAGGCATAAGGAGATAGAACTGGATTATATACATAGCAGGAGCGCGGTGGAGGAACTGGCAGAAAAAGAGGGAGTATGCGGGATACTTCTGGAAGCCAGTGGGAAAGATTCGCTGTTTCCTGCGATCCGGGCGGGGAATGTACTTCCACGCAAAGCATTCTCGGTAGGAAAGGATTCCGAAAAAAGGTATTATATGGAATGCAGGCGGATAATGTAGTAAAAGACTTGACTTCCGGCGCGGTACTGTGATATAGTATTATGGCGATGG
>CAZGVY010000033.1:0-15455 GCA_964529215.1 uncultured Mordavella sp.
AACCTCTCTGAATCTAATCTGCTCGTTAATAATTAAATCGCTAATTGTAGTACACCACCATCATAAACTCTTTACATACATGCCAAAACTACCTCTGGCAGCTTTACTTGATGTATAGCAAAATGAGTGAATAGCCGCAGGCTATCCACTCATACACGATCACATACAAATACATCCTTCCAAGATATACCGTCTTGTCTTCTTATCAACCGATAGTCACCCAATCGTGCTATGGTGAGAGTGGATACTCTGCTTTCTTTTCTTCACACAGATGTTAATCTATCACATTTCCCGTCCATTGTCAATCCATTTTCCGGAATTCCTGAAATTCTTGAAATTCCTGTTACCGTTTATTTCCCATGCAGAAGACTGCCACCACTCCGGGACCTGTATGGCTCCCAATAACTGTGCCGATATTATGGATCAGGATATTATCTATTCCCATTTTTTCACGGACAAGCTCCGCAGTATACCTGGCGTCCTCAATACAGTCGCCATGTGTGATCATAATAATTTCATTTTCCCATCCTTCGGCCCTCTCTGCTGCCATCTCCACGATCCGGTTCAGGGACTTCTTCCTTCCCCGTTCCTTTCCGATAACCTGGAGGGTTCCCTTCTCATCCATATGGATGATCGGTTTAATCTTAACTACACTTCCCAGCACGGCCGCCGTCTTGGATACGCGCCCTCCTCTGTGCAGATGAAACAGATCGTCTACCGTAACATTGTGGCACACATGGAGTTTATTCGCCTCTGCCCACTCTGCCGCCTCCTCGATACTTTTCCCTTCCGCCTTCTGTTTTAATACATAATACAGGAGCATAGCCTCTCCCATACATGCGCACAGGGTATCCACTACGATGATCTTCGCCTCTGGATATTCCTCCTCCAGCTGCTCTGCCGCCAGCTTCATACTGTTGCAGGTTCCGCTCAGCCCGGAAGAAAATGCAAGATGCAGAACATCCTTTCCTTCCTTCAGGTATGGCTCCAGCGCCTCTTTTGCTTCCTCTGGGTTGATCTGAGATGTAACGGACATTTTCCCTTCCCTGAGCTTTGCGAAAAATTCCTTTCCTGTCAGCCCGTCCATATCCATATAAGTTTTACCCTCTATCGTATATTTCAGCGGAATCACCGGAACCTTCCGTTCCTCCAGCCATTCCTTCGGAACATCCACCGTACTGTTTACCGTAATAACATATTCTCTATTCATTCCTCTTTAAACTCCTTCCTTTTTATTCTCCTCTTTAGCCTTCAGCTTCTGCATAAGCCTCCGGAATGTAACTGTAAATAATACCGCCGTTGTAACAACAGAAATAATATCTGCTATCGGTTCCGCACGGTAAACGCCCATAACTCCCATAAATTTCGGAAGAATAACCGCCAGCGGGATCAAAAGGATAATCTTTCTCAGCAATGCGATGAACAAAGATACCTTTGCCTGCCCCAGCGCCAGGAAAGTGCTCTGGCAGGAAGACTGTATTCCAAAAATAAGAATCCCAAAAAAGTAAACCGGCATCACCTTGCAGGTCAGTGTGAGCAATTCCTGATTACTGGTAAAAATCCCGGCATAAAACTCCGGTTTAAGTATTGCCGCTCCTGCAAGCAGAAACGTAGCTGTAAAGCATACGCTGATCAGTCTGGCAAAAGCACCTTTCACTCTTTCTACATTTCCCGCTCCATAATTATAGCTGATAACCGGCTGTACGCCTTGCGTCACACCCTGGACCGGAACCACGATCATCTGCATGATGCTGGTCATGATAGACATCGTTCCCACATACAGATCCCCGCCATAGCGCTGCAGTCCGGAATTCAGCGTTATGCTCACCAGGCTCTCGGTTGACTGCATAATAAAAGGTGATATCCCAAGCGCCGCGATCTGTTTCACGATCCCTGCATGAAGTCTCATATTTGACAGTTTAAGCCGCAGCACACTTTTATCCGACGTGAGGAAATGCACCACCCAGCCCGCGCTCAGCGCCTGAGAGATGATCGTTGCCAGCGCCGCCCCTCTGACGCCCATATGAAATCCGAAGATCAGGACCGGGTCGAGAATGATATTGGTGACCGCGCCGATCAATACAGAAAGCATTGCAGTATTTGCCCGCCCCTGTCCGCTTATGAATGTATTCAGCCCCAATGCAAGCTGCACAAAAACAGTTCCGATCAGATAAATACCTATGTAATCCTCTGCATAAGAAATAATATTGCTGCTGGCTCCAAACAAATACAGCATCGGCGTTTTAGATATCTGAAAAAACGCGGTAAGTATAACTGAAAATATCAGGAGCAGTCCTGTAGAATTGCCAAGGATCTCCTCTGCTCCCTCATAGTCTTTTCCTCCAAGTTTGATCGAGGCCAGCGGCGCCCCGCCCATTCCCGCAAAAGCGCTGAACGCCGATATCAGCATAATAATGGGAAATGTAATGCCGACTCCGGTAAGCGCCATACTTCCATAGTCTTTGATATGCCCTATGTATATCCTGTCTATGATATTATAAAGTAAGTTGATCAGTTGAGCCGCTACCGCCGGAACCGCCATGCTTACCATCAGCTTTCCTATCGGCAGCGTCCCCATCCGTTCTTCCTGTTTCTCCTGCACATTGCCAGCTCCTCTCATTACAGTTTTCTCATACTGCTTTCCCTGTCCGTTAAAATTCCCACAGCTGCACCCGGATATCCATACCCCAGGCACAGATATCCGGTGCATCGCAATAATAAATTTTATTATAGCATATTTTCTTCTATGGTATCAACAAAAATCAGACACTTCATTTTGTCCTCAGTTTTTACTGATGTGCAGATAATTCCTTCCTGTCAGCGTCTTATTCAGGCATACGCTGCAGAGTATCACGCCCAGGCCCAGCAGAAAACCGGCCCAGTTCAATACCGCCGTCAGTATCACAAGCTGAAGCCTCATAAACTTTAACGCATAACCGAGTTCAAAATTAGGCTGCGTATAATTTGCCACCGCCACAAACGCCATCGCAAGCATCACCTCCGAATTGAACCACCCGGAAGATACAGAAAACTCCCCAAGCACAAGACCTGCTATCACACTCAGCGGCGTACTCAGCATATTCGGTGTATTCATCGCCGCAAGGCGCAGCCCGTCAATGGCCAGTTCCAAAATCAGCAGCTGCCAGACCAGGGGGACATTTACCATATCACGTACCACAATAAAGCGGAACATCTCCGGCAGCCATCTTAAGTTCTGCATAAACAGCAGATATACCGGCGTAAGGAAAACCGTCAGAAGTGCGATCAGTCCTCTGGTAACCTTCAGATACATACCTGTAAGCGTCGGAAAATAATAATCGTTTGCCTCCTCGATCATATCATATATAGAAGTCGGGAGGATCATAGCGGACGGTGAATTATCTACCAGTATCACGATTTTCCCTTCCATGAGGCACGCAGAAGCCGTGTCCGGCCTCTCACTGAATTTAAACTTCGGAAACGGATTATACCATTTCCGTTTCATCAGACATTCTGCAAGACTCTGCTGATTCATGATCAAACCGTCTGTCTGGACGGCGTTTAGTTTATCCATCACCTTTTTTAACAGCTCCTGATCCACACGGTCAGACATATAACAAACCGCCACGTCCGTCCGGGAACTGCTTCCAATCTCCAGCATCTGCATCGTCAGATGCGGATCCCGGATCCTTCTTCTGATCAAAGCAGTATTAAATACGATGGTCTCCACGAATCCATCTCTGGATCCTCTCAGGGATTTGTCCTTATCCGGCTCCTCTACGCTCCTGGCAGGATAAGTCCTGCAATCTATGATGATACACGCTTCGTATCCATCGATAAACAGGCCTGTCGCTCCCGACAGCACATTGCGGAACACCTGGTCAAAGTCCCCGGTAATATCCACCTCCACATAAGGGATACACTTTCTGGAAAATGCCGCCGCAGTCTTCGGCATATCTTCTTCTGTAACAGAAAAAAAAGAATCCATCAGCTTCAGCATGGATTCATCCTTCGTAAAACCGTCCACAAAATAAAACGCAGCGTCCTTCCCTCCGATGACGATATTTCTCTGTACGATATCAAAACTGTCCTCCACCGGGAGTATTTCATTCACATAAGCCACATTTTCTTTAAGTGAAGCCGTGACATTTCTGTATTCCCGCATATCTATTCCTCCATTTCTGCATGATGCATACATTTTCCTCCGGGCGTCCCATAATCCGGGCCTTCCGGGCAGACAATGTTTATCTGCCCGGGTTTACCCACAGGTTTTGACATTTTCATGCAGATAGGATACCCAGACAGAGGAAAAATATGCGGGCTGCAATCATTATCGGTATCCTGTTAAGTATATTTTCAGGTCGTACTTCCAAATCCCCCGTTTCTCACAGTCTGCACATCGTCATCCACCGTAATCCCATATTCCACAAAAATCCCCTGCATAAATCCGGTCCCGGCTTTCAATTCCACCGTTTTCCCTTCATTTGTATCATTGGTTATCTTAGCAAATATATGCCCTTCATTATCAGAATAATAATAATCACTGTCAATAATGCCGACCGTATTGTTGAGCTGGAGACGGTATTTGAATCCCAGCCCGCTCCGCGGATAACACTTTAATACCCAGTCTTCTTCCATCCGTACCCGGATCCCCGTAGGTATCTTAACCGTCCCGCCCGGCTTAAGCGCCATATCTGCCGGCATATAAAAATCATATCCTGCCGACCCGCTGGTCGCCCGCCGGGGAAGACTGATCTTCTCATATATATCCTCAATCTCATTTTCAGCTGTATCTCCGAATGTATCCCTCCATGCGGCCTGAAACTGCCCATAGCTCACTTTCTCAAATTGTGCGATCCTTTTTGCCATGATCCTTTCCCTCTTTTCCTTCACTTATGTACTTTTTTAATTACCTGCTCCTGATACTCAAAGCATTCCTTTGCGATTACATTGCTCAGTACAAGAAGACAGATCAGATTAGGGATCGCCATCATACCATTAAAGGTATCCGAAATATCCCATACCATCTGAAGCTGTGTAGTTGCCCCTACAAAGACTATCAGAGAAAACAAAATACGGTACAGTGTATTCAGCTTTGTAGATCCTGCAAGGTATTCCAGGGATTTTTCACCGTAATATTCCCATCCGAGAATCGTAGAAAATGCAAACAAGGTGATCCCAACCGTCACAAGCCATCCCCCCGCTGTTCCTAATCCGGTCTGGAACGCTGCGATCGTCAGATTTGCACCTGTAAGCGTTTCCCCTGTAGCCGGGTCAATCTGTCCCAGCATTCCAGAAGAAGCAATGGAAAGCCCCGTCATAGAGCACACTACGATCGTGTCGAAAAAGGTTCCGGTCATATTGATATACCCCTGCCTGGAAGGATAATCGGTCTTTGCCGCAGCGGCAGCAATCGGGGCAGAGCCAAGACCCGCCTCGTTGGAGAATACACCTCTTGCAACACCCCAGCGCATCGCATTTGCAATAACCGTGCCTGCCACGCCGCCACCCATCGCTTCAAAATTAAAGGCCATACCAAAAATCTGCGCCAGCCCTGCCGGAACATTCCTGATATTTAAGATAATAACCACAAGGCCTGCGGCAAAATAAAGTACCGCCATAAAAGGAACCACTACAGAGCATACACGCCCGATGCTCCGGATACCTCCTACCAGAACCAGCAGCGCCGCAAGGGTAAGAACCGCACCCGTTATCCAGGTCGGTACGCCAAAGGTTGTATTCACAGCCCCTGAAATAGAATTGCCCTGGGTCAGATTTCCAATCCCAAAGGACGCAAGTACCGCAAACAGCGCAAATGCCACTGCAAAAAACTTTCCAATACTTTTATTCTTAAATCCGTTCTGCATCGCATACATAGGACCGCCAGCCATCTCGCCCCGGTCATTTTTCTGACGGTATTTTACAGCCAGGACGCTTTCACCATACTTGGTAGAAAGTCCAAATAATGCGCTGATCCACATCCATACGATAGCCCCCGGCCCTCCCAGTACCATAGCCGTCGCCACGCCTACGATATTTCCGGTACCGATCGTTGCAGCAAGAGCCGTCATCAGGGACTGGAACGGCGTAATATCACCCTCGCCCCTTCCAGTCTTCTCATGCCTGCTAAACACCTGCTTAAGCGCATAGCCAAGGTTCCTCCACGGAAGGAATTTCAGCCGGATCGTCAAAAACACGCCTGTTCCCACTAGAAGTACAAGCATAACGGGACCCCACACAAACTGGTTGACTGTTGATAAAATTTCTGCAAAACTCATTCTCTCTCTCCCTTCAATTGCCAGGCAATCTTCTTCTGCCCTGTTTGACAGGAATACTGTCATTTACAAAACAAAAAAAAGATTTCCCGTCATTTCCCATAAAAATAGTAAAACTCCGAAACCGTTCCTGTTTCGGAGTTTTGCTTTATGGATTTACATTCACCTGAGTATTATAACATAATTACTTTTACTATGCAATCACAATTTTTTAGCCGGCTTATCTTAACCTTTTGCTTGTAATTTAGAATAATACTGATATAATAAAGACATGGGGATATAGCTCAGCTGGGAGAGCGATACGTTCGCAACGTATAGGTCACGAGTTCGAGTCTCGCTATCTCCATTTTTTTATTTGTACCCCAGTGAAAACACCGGCTTAGAACGGCGTCCCGTACAGATCATACGGCGTCGCCTGGTACACATAGTAATTCAGCCAGTTCGTATACAGATTATTCGCTGTAGCCCTCCAGGTCAGCAGCGGCTTGTTCTCCGGGTTATCCTCCGGATAATAGTTCTTCGGTATGCCGATGGGAAGCCCTTTCCCAAGATCCCTTTTATACTCCCCGTCCAGAGTCACCCTGTCGTATTCCGGATGTCCCATCACAAATATCTGCCGTCCATCCTCAGCCATTGCAAGGAAGAGTCCTACTTCGTCGGATTCTGCCAGAATCGTAATCCGCCCGTCCTCCCGCAGCTTCCCGATGGGAACATCTGTATGTCTTGAGTGGGGTGCCATGAATACATCATCAAATCCCCGCACCAGAGGGATCTTACGGTTCATGACCCGGTGGGGAAATACCCCGAACAGCTTCTCTGGCATCTGCACCTTATCTATCCCATAATGATAATAAAATGCAGCCTGCGCTCCCCAGCACAGATGCAGCGTGGAAGTTACATTCTCCTTCGTCCAGTCCATGATCTCTGTCAGCTCATCCCAGTAATCAACCTCCTCAAAAGGCATCTGCTCTACCGGCGCGCCCGTAATGATAAAACCGTCAAACTTCCGGTTCCTGATCTCATAAAACGGCTGGTAAAACTGATGGATATGGCTGGTTGAGGTATTCTTCGACACATGCCCCGATACGTTCACAAAGGTCACATCCACCTGCAGCGGTGTATTAGACAGCGACCTCAGGATCTGAAGTTCCGTATCCTCCTTCAGGGGCATCAGGTTCAAAAGCCCGATCTGGATCGGCCTGATATCCTGATGCATTGCCCGGTGTTCATCCATTACAAATATATTCTCATGCTCTAATATCTCCTTAACCGGAAGATCATTCTGTACCCGGATCGGCATATGTATCCTCCTCCTTCCGTTTTTTCTCAAGCGTTTCCCTGGAAATCACATATTTCCCGGAATCATCTACAAAGCTGAACTCATCATAATATTCCGTACCTTCAGGCAGATTCTTGCTGTGAAGCCTTCCATTGATCAGCATCTGGACAATATAATAGATCACCGCAAAGGTTGGAACGCCAAGAAGCATTCCCAGGAAGCCAAACATCCCCCCGCCCAGTAAGATTGCAAAAATAACCCAGAAAGAAGACAGTCCCGTGGAACTTCCAAGGATCTTCGGCCCAATAAAATTACCGTCTACCTGCTGCAATATCAAAATAAAGATCAGAAAATATATCCCCTTTACCGGATCCGCCAGCAAAATCAGGACCGCACTGGGAATCGCTCCAATATAAGGGCCAAAGAATGGAATGACATTCGTTACTCCCACGATCACACTGACCAGAAGCGCATAAGGCATGTTCAAAAAGCTCAGGCCCACAAAGCACAGGACTCCGATAATCATGGAATCCACGATCTTCCCAACCAGAAAACCTCCGAAAATCTCGTTTGCTTTTTGCGTAACATGGAGGATAATATTCGCATGACGGGCGCTAAACATTGCATATGTAACTTTTTTCCCCTGCCTGCCAAACATCTCTTTGCTGTACAGCATATAGATTGAAACGATGATACCGATCAATGCATTGAAAATCTCACCGATAAACTCGATCACGCCTGTTGTCAGTATCGTCATGATGTCATTCGCCTGACGGAAGAAATTATTCTTCAGCCAATTCTGGAATGTCTCCGTAGCCTGTCTTACAACCGTCCGGAGCATCAGTCCCATACTCGAATCACCCTTTACAAATTCGTTCATCTGGTCAGCCAGTTCATTGATCTGCCTTGGAAGCGTGAACACCAGGCTCCGGATGCTCCGGTAGAGCTCCGGGATCAGCATGTTAAACAACGCTGTGATCACTGCTACAAGAACCACCAGAGAAAGTACGATCCCAGCCGTCCGCGACAGCTTCTCCGCCTGCTCCCTGCCCTTCGTTCTCTTCTCCAGCACCGGGACCAGTACGGCGTCCACCTTCCTGACGATGGGATTCATCAGAAAAGCGATCAGCATTCCATACAAAAACGGCTTCAGCACGTCAATCGCTTTCATAAAGACAAAAGATAGATCCGTCAGCCTTAATAATATAAAATAAAATATGATCCCGGCGGCAATTACCACAAAATAGGTCATACCTTTGCTGATCTCACGCCACAGCCTCCCCGGCTGCTGCCTGCCAAGCTTCGGCCTGCTGCTGTAATACCCTTCCGGCATGTCAGCCGCCTTGTCTGCTTTTTTCTTTTTTTCTTCGTCCATCAAACACACTCCTGCTATGTAATTACTCTGCCCTGCTTACTCTTTCACCATCTTCCGCCCCGTATGCCCCGTCATCCTTCTGCTGTCCACGCAGCGCCTGCCTGAAAGGGCAGAGCTGCTGCGTGGATCATATTGATCTTAGCAGGTACAGGTAAAGGTCGCGCACTCTGTCTCTTTGCACTGGCAGGCATTGCTGCCCTCCACGCTGATCTTGCCTGCATGGCACTTGCATTCATCATTATACATGCACTCTACGGCCTCGCAGTCGATGCTGCTTCTTGGAGAAGCCTCTTTCACCGCATTGCTGTAAGAATCTCCCTTTCTTTCCTCAAAGCTGTCACAACAGGTCTCAACTGCACGCTTCGCCTTGTCTCCGCCCACCTGGATATGATCCAGATCACAATAGAATTCTCTGTTGTGGGCACAGGTCTGAACTGTACATCTTAAATCCGGCATCGCAAAATACCTCCTTCACTAATAAATGATTCAAAATCTAGTATCTGCAACACCGGCTATATTATTCACATTTTCAAAAACTTATACGCCACAGCCCGGGTTAACGGTAAATAATATCCCCGCGCCCCGGCCCGTTAGAAATCATCGTGATCGGATATCCGATCTGATCCTCTATAAATTCTATATACTTCCGGCAGTTTTCCGGCAGCTCCTCATATCTTCTGATTCCGGAAATGTCACATTTCCAGCCGGGAAGCGTTTTCAGCACTGGCTTTGCCTTCTCCAGCAGATGAGTGACCGGAAATTCCGTCGTAATCTCCCCATCGATCTCATATCCCACGCATACCGGGATCTCATCCAGATATCCCAGCACATCCAGAACTGTAAATGCAACGTCTGTCGCCCCCTGCATCCTGCAGCCATACTTGGAAGCCACACAGTCAAACCAGCCCATACGTCTCGGGCGTCCCGTCGTCGCCCCAAATTCACCGCCATCTCCGCCGCGGCGCCGCAGTTCGTCGGCCTCATCGCCAAAAATCTCGCTGACAAAGGCTCCCGCGCCTACTGCGCTGGAGTAAGCCTTGCAAACGGTAATTATTTTCTTGATCTCATAAGGGGGTATCCCTGCCCCGATAGCTCCGTACGCCGCCAGCGTAGAAGACGATGTTACCATTGGGTAAATCCCATGATCCGGGTCCTTGAGAGATCCAAGCTGGCCCTCTAACAGGATCTCCTTTCCTTCTTTTAACGCATTATGAAGATACAGCGATACGTCACATACATATGGCTCCACCATCTTTTTGTATCCCTGCAGTTCTTCATATAACTCATCCGGCAAGATCTCCGGCTTATGGTACAGATGCTTTAAAAGTACATTCTTCTGCTCAGCCACACGTACTACTTTCTCTTTCAGGAGTTCATCGTCAAATAATTCACTCACCTGGAAACCGATCTTTGCATACTTATCAGAATAAAAAGGCGCGATCCCAGACTTGGTGGAACCAAAAGATTTCCCTCCCAGCCGTTCCTCCTCATATGCATCAAAGTTTTTATGATAAGACATCACCATCTGGGCGCGGTCAGATACCAGAATCTTTGGCATCGGAACACCCCTGTCAATAATCGACTGGATCTCCCGGAACAATACTGGAATATCCAATGCAACCCCGTTTCCGATAATACTCGTTGTATGCTCATAAAACACACCTGACGGCAGTGTATGAAGTGCAAACTTGCCATAATTGTTAATGATGGTATGCCCTGCATTTGCTCCTCCCTGAAAGCGGACAATTATATCAGCCTGCTCTCCCAGCATATCTGTGATCTTCCCCTTGCCTTCGTCTCCCCAGTTTGCCCCAACTACTGCTTTTACCATAATGATTCCTCCCGTGTGTTATACATCATAAGAATATTCCATTCAAAACAGCCGCCCGGACTGCTTTACCACATACCAGACAGCCATCTTATAGTATACTATATTTCCATTTTTTTGTACATTATTATTTTACATCAGCGGTGCAAACAGCCGCAGGACCTGCCCGACAACCTTCGCCTTCAGAGGCCGGTCCTGTATCTCTGTCAGGCTGACTTTATGACAGCGTGCCAGGGTGTTCTGGAAGTCCACCTCAATGCTTCCCACCGCCGGATTATTATAAATCAGCACGCCGCATTCAAAATGCAGGTACAGGCTCCGGTAATCCAGATTGATCGATCCCACCGTCGCAGTATCGTCATCAGACACAAATACCTTGGCATGTACAAATCCCGGCGTATATTCATAAATCTGTACGCCCGCCTGGATCAGTTCTTTGTAAAAGGTCTGCGCCACCGCAAATGCATACCATTTATCCGGAATATGCGGCATAATGATGATCACCTCTATCCCGCTCTTTGCTGCCCTGGTAAGCGTCGTGATCATTTCGCTGTCCAGGATCAGATACGGCGTCATAATATGCACATATTTCTTAGCATGGTTCAAAATATGAAAATAAACCTCCTCGCCTACATTCTCATTGTCATAAGGATGGTCTCCATAAGGGATCACGTAACCTGTCCATTTCGTATTCCATGTCCGTTTCGGCGTCAGATAATCCTCATACTTCTCTTTTTCTTTCACATCAAGGTTCCACATCTCCAGGAACATCATCGTAAAGCTCTGCACCGCATCGCCTTTGAGCATTACGGCAGTATCCTTCCAATGACCAAAACGCTCCTTTTCGTTGATGTATTCATCCGCCAGATTCACACCCCCGGTAAACGCAACCTTTCCGTCAATAACGCAGATCTTCCTGTGGTCTCTGCTGTTCTGTACGGTGGATAAGAATGGGATGATCGGGTTCGACATCTTACACTGGATCCCCAGCTTCTGAACCTTCTTATAATAATTATACGGGAAATTCGCGATCGCACAGGTCCCGTCATACATAAAACGGACTTCTACCCCTTCCTTCGCCTTCCTTGCCAGGATCTCCAATACCGTGCTCCACATATGCCCTTCCGCAATAATAAAGTATTCCATAAAAATATAAGCTCTTGCTTTTTCAAGCTCTCTTATAAGCGCACGGAACTTATCTTCCCCAAGCGGGAAATAGGTCACCTCCGTGTTACGGTATGCAGGAAATTTCATATAATCTGATAAATAATATGCCAGATTTGCCATGGCCGGCTTGCTGTCCCTGATCTCTTCTACAACTTCCTGTTCCTGCACCATATATGGGCTTTCTTCTAATTTCAGAGTCTTTAATTTGTCCCCCACCCATCTGGTCCCCACCTGCAGCTCCACATAGATATAAAACAATGTTCCAATCGCCGGAAATGCCATGATACATAAGATCCAGGTCATCTTAAAGGCTGGATTAGCCTCCGAATTGATAATATAGATCAGAACACAAATACCCAGCAAAGTAAACGCCATATTAATATAAACTGTATATTGCCTTAGCATGCTCGTTGTCACTGCAAAAATTGCAAGCTGGAGCAAAATCATCAGCAAGATCAGTCCCGTACGGCTGAATATGATCCTGAATAAACCTCCCTTGGCTTTTTTTAATCTCTTGTTGTCCATATACTCCTCCTTCTATCCGAGTACATATCCTATTCCGTCTCACATGCCTAAGTTTAGCACACTTTACTTCCCTTCTCAAGGAACCATTTATAAATGTATACTTAATGGACTACTAACGTCCGTTATGATATTTCGGTTTTTTACATCCTTCCCCTTTCTTTTTTCCTAAAAACGTATTACAATAAGTCTATCTGTATGCGAAACCAAAGAAAGGAGATAAACACATGTCAAAAATATTCAAGCGTTTATTAGGATTAGCCGCAGTTGGAGGCGCCGCAGCAGCAGGAGTAATATATTATCTTAACAAATCTGATAAGAGCGGTGATGATTTTTTAGATGATCTTGACGATGATTTTGATTTGGACGATGATTTGAACCCGGCAGCCGAGAGAGAATATGTGTCCCTGAATACTGACGCAAAAGCTGAAAATAAGGAAGAGGACGGAGAAGCTCAGGCCGGGGATGAAGAAAACGGTTCCTCTGCAGAGGAAACAGAAGATACGCCCGCAGATACCGGAGCAGAGGATACCGGAGAAGACAAAGCTCCGGCAGAAAAATAAGCGGTCTGTCATAACTAAGGGAGACATTTTCCAGAAAATGTCTCCCTTAACTATTTCTCTGCAATATCTATTGACCGGATCCCCAGACCTTACAGAGGATTCCTGCCGCCTCTTTTATCTCTTCTTCCGACAGATTCGCATATCCCAGAAGTATCGTTGCTTTCTCTGGCTTTCCCTCAATAATATAATCCGACAGGCCATACACGCGGATCCCCTCACGTCCTGCCAGGCGGATCAGTTCTTCCTCGTCTTCCCCGCCGTCAAAGGTAAGAAGCAGGTGTACTCCTGCATGTTCTCCGGAGATCCTGCAGCGGCCCGTAAGGGGAGCTAACCCCTTGATCAGGATATCATGCCTCCCCTTATAGAGCGCCCTTGTTTTATTCAGGTGCCTCTCATAATAGCCCTCCTCTATGAAACGCTGCACGATCAGCTGGTCAACTACCGATACTGTAGAATTGATAAAGCCACACTTTTCCCGGTAAACAGATACAAGTTCTTCCGGAAGTACCATATAGCTCATACGGATAGCCGGGGCAATCGACTTGGAAAAGGTTCCCAGGTAAATCACCCTTCCGTGCCCGTCAAATCCCTGCAGCGCCGGAATCGGTTTCCCTTTGTACCGGAATTCACTGTCATAATCATCCTCAATAATATACCGTCCCGGTTCCCCATTCGCCCATTTCAACAGTTCCATCCGCCGTTTCATGGGCATAATGATCCCGGTTGGATACTGATGGGAAGGCGTTACATACGCCACGTCCGCCCCTGTCCCACGCAGGGAATCCGGCTTCATCCCGCAGGTATCCATCCCGGCCGGGCATACACGGTATGACTGGCTGATGAACATGCGGTATGCCTGTTTATAAGTAGGATTCTCCACAGCGATCACATGATTTCTGCCGATCACCGAGCACAAAAGCATCAGCAGGTAATCGCTTCCCGCACCCACGACCACTTGGCCGGGACTGCAGTTAACCCCTCTGGCCTGATACAGATACTTACAGATCGCTTCCCGGAACCCCTCTTCTCCCTGAGGATTCCCCAGGCGGAACAATTCCACCTTGTCATCCAGCAGGATATCTCTCGATAATTTCCTCCACGCATTATATGGGAAGCCCTTCAGATCCACGCCGTTCGGAGTGAAATCGAACCGGCAGGTTTCCTTTTTATCCGCCTTCTCCGCCACATGTACCTTCCGCCCCTGCTCCAGATGGACCAGCCCTTCCACCTGCGCCGCAAAAAATCCCCTGTAAGGTTCCGACTCGATAAATCCTTCTGACAGAAGCTGCTCATAGGCAAGCTCCACCGTACTTCTGCTCACCTCTAAATGCCTGGCCAAAAGCCTTGTAGAAGGAAGTTTCTCCCGGTAGGATATCCTTCCCGTTACAATATTTTCCTTGATATAGCGGTATATCTGCTCATAGAGGGGCATCTTATCCTTAGGATCCAGGTCAATTGTCAGTTCATTCATACTCGTAAACAACAAACCCACAGCGCATCTGGCGCGCCGTGGGTATTCTCCTTCCATAAAAAACCGGATATCATATTCCGCAAATCCTATTTCTACATGGAATAATGCTCCGGAATCATTTCGGCAGCTTAAAGGAACTCTTCAGCGATACGATCCGGTTAAATACCAGTGCATCCGGCGCAGAATCCCTGGAATCAATACAGAAATAACCATTTCTCACAAACTGGAAACTGTCATATGCCTCTGCTCCGTCAAAATTCGGCTCCACATAGCAGTTCTTACGGATCTCAAGGGAATTTGGATTGATATTCATCGACCCGTCTTCTTCATTATAAACGCCCTTCTCCTCATCGATCAGATTCTCATAAAGACGTACTTCCGCCTGCTTCGCATAGGGCTTTGCAACCCAGTGGATCGTACCCTTTACCTTCCGTCCGGTAAAGCCGCTTCCGCTTTTTGTCTCCGGATCATAGGTACAATGTACTACCGTTACATTACCGGCCTCATCCGTCTCATAGCCGGTACATTTCACAAAATACGCCTGCATCAGCCGCACCTCGTTGCCCGGGAACAGCCGGAAATACTTCTTAGGAGGCTCGATCATAAAATCATCCCGTTCAATATAAAGCTCCCGGCAGAATGGGATCTTTCTCTTGCCAAGCGCCTCATTTTCCAGATTATTCTCTGCCTCAAGCCACTCCGTCTTACCCTCAGGATAATTATCGATCACAAGCCTGACCGGATCCAGCACCGCCATCATCCTTGGGCGCTTCATCTTAAGATCCTCTCTGATGCAATATTCCAGCATAGCATAATCCACAGATCCCTGAGCCTTGGATACTCCGCACAGCTCTACAAACATCCGCAGGGATTCCGGCGTAAACCCGCGTCTTCTAAGCGCCGCAATGGATACCAGCCTCGGGTCATCCCATCCGTCCACAACGCCGTCCTCTACCAGCTTCTTAATATAACGCTTACCGGTCACCACATTGGTCA
>CAZGVY010000034.1:0-14865 GCA_964529215.1 uncultured Mordavella sp.
GAGAAATGCGTGAAACGTCTGGCAGAATACGAGGATACCGGACTGACACCGGAAGAGATTATGGATGGGAGATTATTAACAGGCTGGATACCAGTAGAGGAACGCCTGCCGGAGCAGGACGGATTCTATCTTGCTACATTGGACGGGGAAATTGTAGGGGAAGATAAGCCGTTTACTGGGATTGCGGAATTTGAGAATGGAAAATGGATTGATGATGAAGAGGATTATCAATGTGTTATTGCTTAGATGCCGCTACCTGAGCCGTACAGGCAGGAGCAATAGGATTCGAGGAGGTGTAAGGTATGGAGATAAAACAAGCGATTGAACATGCAAGAAAAGTAGCGGAAGAAAAATATACAGAAGGCATGTTATGTCATGCAAATCCAGACGATGGTAAATTAAATGAATGTATTGAGTGTGCAAAACAACATGAACAGCTTGCAGATTGGCTGGAAGAGTTACAGGGATACAAGGACTTGGAGGAGCGGCTTCAGTTTGTATACGGAGAGTGTGGCGGTCTTCTGGAAAAGGTGGTAGAACACCTTGAACGCCATGAAGGAATTGATTTGCCTGATTCAATATTCAAGGCAAGGCTTCTTACAGACGAAGACGTTGATAAGTGGGAAATGTATCAGAGTTTAGAGAAACAAGGGAAACTGCTGACAGGCTGGATTCCGCTAGAGGAACGGCTGCCGGAGGATGATAAATATATACTGGTGTCATTTGAGAATTTTTCAGTAGCAGACATTGCCAGGTATGAAGAAGATGAAGATGGCGGTACGTTTTATCCTGGAGATGAAGATAAGAGCTATGCATCGGATGGATTATTTGTAAATGCCTGGATGCCGTTACCAGAGCCATACAGGCCGGAGGAATAACAGTAGCTGGAATAGATTAAAACAAAAAGAGGAGCGTGAAACAGATGCCGGATGTAAGGCCGATCAACGAAAAGAAGTATGAGATCAGCAAGCATAGATTCCTAGAGCTATATCATTTCTGCATGCAGTATCAAGAGTGGAAAGAAGAATTGAAATGCAACAAAGATACAGTGAAGGGAATTGCAAGTACAGAAGGTATTCGTGGAAACGGTGGGACAGGGAGTGCGACGGAAAGCCTGGTGATCAGGAGATTAAAAATCATGGAGAAGTGCGAACTGATAGAACAGACGGCGATAGAAGCAGACTCGGAACTGTATCCTTATATTCTTGAGGGAGTAACAAGAGACTATGCTTCATACAAATACCTGAGACAGGTAAGAGGGATTCCGTGCGGAAAGGATATGTACTATGACAGACGAAGAAAATTTTACTGGCTGTTGTCAAGAAAGGTTTGATAAATTTTTAAAAGAGCCGTAATCACAGGACAACTTTATGTGTTATTATGATAGCATGGAATTTTAAATCAGAAGGGGCAGCAGGCAATAGCTTAGCTGATTCTTTTATTTAAAGGAGTATGCAAATGGCAAACAGATACCGGCCGGACAAAGACGGAACGCACCGTGGGGCGTTTGAAAAGAATAAGAAGAAGATATATGCAACACAGACCGTATGCGGCATATGCGGGAAGCCTGTCGATTTTAATATAAAGTATCCGCATCCATTGGCACCGTGCATTGATCATATCATACCAATAGCAAAAGGAGGCCATCCGTCAGATCTGGACAACTTACAGCTTGCGCATTGGACTTGCAACCGGCAGAAATCCGACAAACTAATCGACAGGAAAGCAGTGAAAGAGGAAACGATAAGCAACCGTGTGCTGCCACACACTTTTGATTGGAAAAAGTACAAAGGAAAATGAAATAGGGGGCATACCACCCCCTAACGGTGGAGGAACGTAGTTCACGGCTTACTGTGAAAAAAAACACACGCTAAACGAGAAAGGACGTCAAAATGAGCGGATTATTAGGAATAAATGCGCTAAAGGACAGGATGAATGTAAAAAAAATAAGGGTTGAAAAAAGATACATATATTATGAAATGAAAAATACTATCAAAGATTTAGGAATATCAACGCCGCCGAATCTAAGAGGATTTCAGACGGTGCTCGGGTGGTGCGGGAAATCAGTTGACAGCATAGCAGACCGATTGATGTTCCGGGAGTTCGAAGAAGATAATTTCGATATAAATGAGATTTTTTCAATGAATAATCCAGATACGCTTTTCGATAGTGCAATTCTTTCTGCGCTCATAGGATCCTGTTCGTTCGTGTACATTTCTGAGAAGGATGGATATCCAAAACTAGAGGTGATAGACGGAAGGTATGCAACCGGTGTAATGGATTCGGTCACAGGTATGTTAAAAGAGGGATATGCGGTACTGGAAAGAAGTGATGCGGATACGCCGACAATAGAAGCGTATTTTACACCGGGAAACACACAGATCATTCAGGGTGGAAAGGTTGAAAATATACCTAATAACGCACCATATCCGCTGCTTGTGCCGGTAATTAACAGGCCGGATTCAAAACGGTTATTTGGACATTCCAGGATAAGCCGCGCATGTATGGATATAGTAGATAGCGCAATGAGGACAATCAAACGGTCGGAAGTATCTGCGGAGTTCTTTTCTTTTCCGCAAAAATATGTTGTAGGGACATCGCAAGACGCTGAGCCGTTAGATAAGTGGAAGTCAGCAATGTCCTACATGATTGAGATTACGAAAGATGACAATGGGGACAAGCCATCATTTGGGCAGTTCCAGCAGCAGAGCATGGCGCCGCACATGGAACAGCTAAAGATGCTGGCAGGACTTTTTTCAGGAGAAACAGGCCTGACGATGGACGACCTCGGATTTCCGACAGAAAACCCTTCCAGCGCAGAAGCAATCAAGGCGAGTCATGAAAATTTGAGACTGATAGCAAAAAAGGCACAACGGACATTCGGAACGGGTTTACTCAATGCCGGGTATCTTGCGGCATGCATCCGAGATGACTTTCCGTATGAGCGCAGGCAGATGTATCTGACAAAACCAAAATGGGAGCCAGTATTTGAGCCGGATGCGGCGGCATTAAGCGTTATAGGAGATGGAGTGATAAAGATCAATCAGTCGATTCCTGGATATATAGGAGAAGATAACTTAAGAGATCTAACCGGGATAGAAAAAACAAAATTTGCAGTGGAGGCGAATACAGAAGTTAATGCGGGGGGGATAACGTAACAGTACAAAGGACTCAATTAAATGGAGCACAGACTCAGAGTTTGATCGGTATAATGTCGCAGTTCACGGGAGGCCTGATATCAGAAGGACAGGCTATAAAATTGATAGCAGCGGCAATAGGTATTGATAATGAGGAAGCGAGAAAGATATTAAACGGAGAAATATAATGGAAGATATCGCACCTAAATTACTGGAAGAGGTTCAAGGGGATTTCCGAAAGAAATTCAAGGAAAGCAGTAAAATTGAAACTGTATATGAAAAAATAAAGGCCGGAACGGCAACGTATGCTGATGCGGATGAATTTGCGATAGAAACAGGTGAAATATTATCACAGGCATTACAGGAACACATATACTCAGATGCGCTGCCTGATGGAAGGATGTATTACAATATCGCTCAGCGCATTTTACAGCCGTCAATGGAGAATAATTACAACCTTACAGCAGATACGTCTATGCAAGTACAAAGTATAATCAATAAGGCGAATGGAATAGGGATCAAGGCAGTTAAGCCGGAACTGAACCAGGACCGTATTGACGGGATTGTGAATATCGTGTCAGAGACAGAAAACTTTGATGATGTTTCTTACATGTTTAAAGAAGCAATCGTAAATTTTACGCAATCTATTGTAGATGATGCGGTAAGAGCAAATGCGGATTTTCAGTATAAAGCGGGGCTAAGCCCTAAAATACGCAGAACAGTCAGGGGAAACTGCTGTGAATGGTGTGCGAACCTTGCAGGGACATATGAGTATAAAAAAGTATCTGACACCGGGAATGATGTGTTCAGGAGGCATAAGTATTGCCGGTGTCTCGTGGAATTTGATGATGGAAGCGGGAAGGTTCAGAATGTACATACAAAAAAGCGGAGTGATAAAGATGATATAGAAGGACGTATAAGGAATTCTGAGCTGAGGAAGAAAACAGATGCGGATAAGAGGAAGAAACGAATTAGAAAGGCACAGGAAACAGAGGCTGAATTCAGGGATACAGAGATAGAAAGAAAAGAAGAAAGGAAGAAAATAGGAACAGACGGGAATCTTACTGCTAGAGATTTGAATAGCATGAGTTTACCGAAACTCAGGGAAACTGCAAAGAAGATAGGGGTGGATTTTTACAAAAGCGGAAATTTAGGAGTTAGTTTTGGAGGAAGAAAAGCAGAGGATGTTGTAGAAGAACTGGTGAACGCAGGAAACAGGACATCTCTAAAAAAAGATATTCTGTCTATGCAGAAAGCGTTGAGAGAAAACGGAAAAACTGGTATAATAAAATTGCCAAGATACGAAGAAGCAGTTGTTCCAAGAGAGAAGTTCACACAATATGCTTTAAATCCAGATAAAGATCCAGATAAGGCAAAGGTCTTTAAAAGGGCACTTGGATTTACAGCAGATGATGCAGACGAATTGATAAGGAAAATAAATAGAAACCTGGCAAACTATCCTGCTATTCCAAAAGGAAATAGAGGATGGGGAGAAACATATGAAGTTGTAATGGATATCGAAGGAAAGAACGGAAAGACAGCGAAAGTATTGACCGCATGGATTGATGATCAAGAAAATGGAGAAATGAGACTAACAACGGCACATGTAGACGATTAGGAGTGATGAGCGTGATTGAATTATACGAGAGATATAGATTAAAAGATGGTCGAATCGGGCGGCCGGTAGAAGCTTTGGGTAACGGTGCGGCGTATATTTTTGAAATTGAGAAAAAGGGAATCGATGATAGGGTTATAACTGTTATCAAGGAAGAAATAAGTGAAAAAGTATAATAAATACCACTAGCCAGAATTGGAAGGTGGTATTTTTTTATATCTATTTTAGGAGGGAGTGATGTTATTTGATTGTAATTAGCATATGAATAAAATGATGAGTGCAGGAGGGTTGTTGTGGCAGAGAAAAGACTAGGACGCCAGACACCCACTCAATCCGTTACAATTCCATACTCGGTAACACGGGGACAAGAAGCCATAGATATCTATGCACAAACAGGCTTGGAGCTGATGGAATGGCAGCAGCTGCTACAATGTGACATTATGGCCGTGAACAGTGACGGTCTGTGGGTACATCAGAAATATGGATATTCAGTTCCGAGAAGAAATGGAAAGTCAGAGAATGTGCTTGCCAGGTGCTTATGGGGGCTTAAGAATGGTGAACGCATCTTATATACAGCTCACAGGGCAACCACTTCCCATGCGGTGTGGGAACGGCTTATAAAAATGTGCGAAAAGGCAGATATTTTAATAGATTCGTCTTTTAAAGCGTTTGGAAAAGAGCATATATACACAGCTGGAGGGGGAGTGATTGAGTTCCGAACCAGAACATCGTCTGGAGGACTGGGAGAAGGATACGACCTTCTGATTATTGACGAGGCACAGGAATATACAGAATCACAGGAAACGACACTGAAATATATCGTGTCTGACAGCGGGAACCCACAGACGATCATGCTGGGAACACCGCCTACTGTCGTTTCAGCAGGAACTGTATTTGTGAAGTACAGGGAAGCAGTTCTTTCTGGAAGGGGATTTGACTCGGGATGGGCAGAGTGGTCAGTAGACCAGCAAAGACCGGCGGACGATGTAGAATCGTGGTATGAAACGAATCCGTCTCTCGGGACAATCCTGACGGAAAGGAAAATACGTGCCGAGATTACTACAGATGATATTGACTTCAATATCCAGCGTTTGGGATTATGGCTGCAGTACAACCAAAAGTCGGCAATCAGCAGGACAGAATGGGAGGCGTTAAAAGCAAAAAACATTCCAAAAACGGAAGGAGCCCTGTATGCAGGAATAAAGTTCGGGCACGATGGCCAGAATGTAGCGATGTCTGTAGCAGTAAGGACGGTGGACAAGAAAATATTTGTAGAATCCATCGATTGCCGTCCAATCAGAGCAGGGAATATGTGGATGATAGAATATCTTTCGTGCATGAAGCCGGCAGCAGTAGTTATTGACGGGGCGAATGGCCAGCAGGTGCTTGCAGATGATATGAAAGAATACGGACTGAAAGCACCATTACTTCCAACAGTAAAGCAAATCATCACAGCGAATAGCCTGTTTGAACAGGAACTGTCAGCAGGAGTAATTACGCATATGAACCAGCCTTCGCTTACGCAGTCTGTAAGTAATAGCAAAAAGCGCGCCATAGGATCGAATGGAGGATTTGGCTACCAGTCTATTAAGGATGGTGTAGAGATTGCGTTATTAGAAAGCGTTGTGCTTGCAGTATGGAAGTGTGCTTCGGGTAAGGAAAATAAAAAGCAGAGAGCTAGTTACTAAGAACGTCCGAAAGGGCGTTTTTTGTATACAAAAATACCGATACCACCGGGTTAAGTGGGGAAAGGAAGGAAAAAATGAGTGAATTTACACCAATTACAACACAGGAAGAATTTGACAGGGCAATCGGGGAACGTCTGAAAAGAGAAAGGGAAACTGTAAAGAAAGAATACGAAGGCCATCTTTCGCCGGAAGACGTACAGAAGAAATACGAAGGGTACTTGTCACCTGATGATGTACAGAAGAAATACGAAGGATATCTTACGCCGGAAGAAGCGGCCGAAAAGGATAAACTGATCAAGGGCTACGAGACCAGCTCGGCAAAAATGCGGATCGCCCATGAATACAATATCCCGTACGAGATGGCCGGACGGATTACAGGAGAAACCGAAGAAGATATGAAAAAAGATGCGCAGACATTAGCAGGCTTTTTAAAAAGCGGTAAGACATATCCAGACTACAACCCGGATCCGACAAAAGAAGATGATCCGAGAAATGCAGCTATGAAAAAAATGTTAAGTAATTTAGGAGGGAATTAAATATGCCAGCAAGCAGAACATTATTTGATCAGGTATTAGTAACCGATTTAATAAACAAAGTGAGGGGGAAGTCTTCCCTTGCGAGATTATCAGCACAGTCTCCGATCCCGTTTAACGGGCTGAAAGAGTTTACTTTCACCATGGACAAGGAAATTGATATCGTGGCAGAGAACGGAAAGAAATCAGAGGGCGGGATCACAGTAGACCCGGTTACGATCGTTCCAGTAAAATTCGAATACGGTGCGAGAGTATCAGATGAATTCATGTATGCTTCCGAGGAGGCGAAACTTCAGATTTTAAGCGCATTCAATGACGGATTTGCGAAAAAAGTAGCAAAAGGTTTTGATATTGCGGCGTTTCATGGAGTCAATCCGAGGACAGGAGAGGCATCTGCAGTTATTGGAACAAACCATTTTGACAGCAAAGTGACGCAGACAACGGGATATGAAGCAGTTACATGTGATGAGAATCTGGACACGATCATTGCGGTTGTACATGGAGCGGATGGAGAAGTAACGGGAATGGCGCTCTCAAGCACAATGGGAGCAGATCTTGCAAAAATTAAAGTAAACGGTGTACGCCAGTACCCAGAGTTCAGGTTCGGAGCATCACCGGAATCATTAGGAGGGATGGCGTGCGACGTAAATAATACTGTTTATAACAGTACGGTAAAGGATCACGCAATTGTAGGGGACTTTCAGAATGCATTCAAGTGGGGGTTCTCGAAAGAAATACCGCTTGAAATTATCCGGTATGGAGATCCGGACAATTCAGGAAAAGACCTGAAAGGATACAACCAGGTATATATCAGGGCAGAGGTATATATCGGATGGGGGATTCTTGTTCCTGAATACTTCGGAAGGGTTGTGGGTGAATAATATGACCTACAGAAACAAAAGGACAGGAAATATTATTGACGTCCCGTGCAGGATTACAGGCGGGGAATGGGAGGCTGTGAAGGAGCCTCCCAAAACTACCAGAAAGAAAGCGGTGAAAAAAGATGCCAGAACCGTTCGCAACGATAAATGACGTAAATGAAATATGGAGGCCGTTGAAGCCGGAGGAAGAGGAAAGAGCTGAAAAGCTGCTGGAAATTGTATCAGACAGTTTAAGAATGGAAGCAGACAAAGTAGGGAAAGACCTTGATACAATGGCAGTGGACAAACCGTATTTTGCAAATGTAATAAAATCGGTAACTGTTGACGTTGTAGCAAGGACGCTAATGACGTCGACAGATTCAGAACCTGTAACGCAGTTCACGCAGTCTGCATTGGGATATTCGGCTTCTGGGACATATCTGGTGCCAGGCGGAGGACTGTTCATTAAAAAATCGGAGCTTGCCAGGCTGGGGCTTCAGAGACAGCGGTATGGAGTGATAGATTTATATGGCGATGATCAAGGGGATAACAGTAATTCTGTATGAAAAGGAGCAGATCGGAGAAGATGAATTTCTACATCCAGTATACAGGGAGAATCCAGTAACGGTGGAGAATGTTCTTGTGGCCCCGGCAAGTGTAAGCGAGATCCTTGATATGCAGAACCTGACCGGGAAGAAGGCAGTATATAATCTTGCAATCCCAAAAGGAGATACACACACATGGGAAGATAACAGAGTAGAGTTTTTTGAAGAAATGTGGAGGGTAATCGGATTTCCGCAGATGGGAATTGAGGAGAATATACCGCTGGAATGGAATCAGAAGTGGATGGTGGAACGGTATGGGTAAAGTAAATGGAAGAATTACATTGAACGGAAGTGGCATAAGAAGCCTGCTAAAGTCAGAGGAGATGCAGGCGATCTGCGAAGAATATGCACAGGCAGCTCTTTCGAGACTTGGTTCAGGGTATGAGGTTACCAGCATGGTAGGAAAGACCAGGTGCAATTCAGAGGTGGCAGCAGTCACGGGGGAAGCAAAAAAAGAGAACATGGAAAAAAATACGATTTTAAAGGCGCTGAAGTAAGATGATTGAAAAGATAATACAGGATTATTTAAACAGCGTGCTGCCAGTTCAGGCATTCATGGAAGAAAAACCAGGGATGCCGAAAGAATATGTATTGATTGAAAAGACTGGAGGGGGAGAGGAAAATCATATCAATGATGCTACTCTCATAATCCAGTCTTTTTCTACGCATCTTTATGGGGCGGTAGCGCTTAATGAAGAAGTGAAAAAAGCTATGAGGAAATCAGTTACGCTGGATGATATCAGCAGATGTAGTCTGAACAGTGATTATAATTACACGGATACTGCAAGAAAAAAATACAGATATCAGGCCGTGTTTGATATTGTTCATTATTAAAAAAGGAGGATGGGGTATTGGATACAAAGAAGGTAAGCAGCGGGAAACCGAAAATTGGAGGTTCTATTTTCAGGGCACCTGTCGGAACAGAGCTGCCAAAAAGCACAGAGGAAACACTGGATACAGCGTTCAAGGAACTTGGCTATTGTTCAGATGACGGAGTTACAAATGCCAATAGTTCGGAAAGCGACAATCAGAAAGCATGGGGCGGCGATACGGTTTTGAATATGCAGACAGGAAAGGAAGACACATTTAAATTCAAGTTAATTGAAGCGTTAAATGTAGATGTGCTTAAGACGGTATATGGGGATGAAAATGTAACGGGAACAGTTGAGGAGGGAATTACAATTAAAGCAGGAAACCCGGAAGCGGATCCGTTCTCGTGGGTGATCGATGTGATCATGAAAGGTGCGGCAAAAAGAGTTGTGATCCCAAGCGCAAGCGTGACGGAGGTTGGAGAGATTACTTATAAAGATAATGAAGCGATCGGATACGAAACCACGATCAGTGCAGAGCCGGATGGGGAAGGATGGACACATTATGAGTATATCAAGAAAAAAGGAGGAGCATAAATGATTAAAGGGGAGACGAATAGTGGATTTCGATTCAAAATCGACGAAGAAGAACTAGACGATTATGAACTTCTGGAAGCGCTGTGCGAGATCGATAAAGGAAATGTGTCATTGATTACAGACGCGGCAAAAAAGATACTCGGAAAGAGACAGCTGAAAGAATTGAAAGAGCATGTAAGAAATGAGAAGGGAAGGGTTCCGGCCAAAGAAATGATAGAAGAAATCGAACAAATTCTTTCATTCCATTCCAAGGGAAAAAACTAATGACCCTCGCCTGCATGATCAATATGGATGAGGATGCACTTATCTGTGATCTGGCAGAGACGTACCATATCTATGACTATAGGTCGCTTCCGTGTAAAACGGTGGCGGCCTTTTCATGTGGGCTGAGGGATGATTCACGGATCAAAATGAAAATATACGGATTACACGTAACGCCTGAACAGATGCTTCTGGCGGCAATCGTAGATAATACAAAACTCATCGCATGGTTATGGTCAGAAGACGGAAGGAATGGGAGAAACAGGCCAAAGTCACTGCTTGCGGAGCTGACGGGAAGTGAAAGTGAGAAAGAGATCATGTCGTTTGATTCGGGACGTGAATTTGACGTCGAATGGAAAAAAATTACAGGAGGTGAGAAATAGGTGGCAACACAGCTTGCGAAGGCTTATATACAGATTATCCCGACTGCAAAGGGAATAAAAGGAATGCTGGAAAAAGAGCTAGGGGTAGAAGCTGAATCAGTAGGGAGTTCATTTGGAAGCAAGATGGCCGGAATGATAAAAAAGGTGCTTGCCACAGCAGCAATAGGGAAAGCACTGAGCGCTTCGATTACAGAGGGAGCAGCACTGCAGCAGAGCCTTGGAGGAATAGAGACGCTTTTTAAAGACAGCGCAGATAAGGTAAAACAGAATGCCGCAAACGCATACAGAACGGCCGGAATGAGCGCAAATGAATACATGGAGCTGACCACGAGCTTCTCTGCAAGCCTGTTAAGCAGCCTGAGTAACGATACGGCAAAAGCAGCGGATATAGCGGATATAGCCATGACTGATATGTCGGACAATGCGAATAAAATGGGAACCAGCATGGAAGATATAAAGAATGCCTACCAGGGATTTGCGAAGCAGAATTATACTATGCTGGACAACCTGAAGCTGGGATACGGCGGAACAAAAACGGAGATGGAGCGCCTATTGGCTGATGCGCAGAAGATTACGGGAGTGAAATATGATATCAATAACCTATCGGATGTGTATTCTGCGATACATGTAATCCAGGGAGAGCTTGATATAACCGGGACAACAGCGAAAGAAGCAGCATCAACAATATCCGGATCTTTTGCTTCTATGAAGGCGGTATTTAAAAATGTGCTTGGAGAGATCGCTCTTGGAATGGACATTGGGCCGTCATTAAAAGAATTGGGAGAAACAACGACAACATTTCTTGCAGGGAATCTGCTTCCGGCAATTGGGAATATACTGGCAGCAGTGCCGGGATTATTTACAGGAATCACATCAATCATCGTGCAGAACCTTAATGTTGCTTCGAATAACGCAGATAAGATGGTATGGCAGGGGGCGCAGCTTGTAGGGAACCTGGTGACAGGAATCCTTACGAATCTTCCGTATCTGGCAGAAGCGGCTCTGAATCTGGTGGCTTCCTTTGGAACGGCATTGGTAAACGCAGACTGGGGAGCGATAGCGCAGGGATTTATAACAAACCTTCAGTCAGGGATGAATATGGCAGCAGGAGAGATACTTGGCACAGATGGGAGTATCACAGGCTCAATAATAAGTGACATACAGGCACGCTTGCCAGAGATCTTACAAGAGGGAGTCAGTATTGTAACGAATATAGCAAATGGGATCCTGCAGGGGATTCCGGGATTGATAACAATGGGAGGAACGCTTCTGTCAAGTTTTTTGGAATCCATATTGCCGATGCTTCCGGCAGTAATGGAAGCAGGAGGGGAACTGATCCTGAACCTGGTTAATGGAATTGTTGCAAATCTTCCGCAGATCGTACAATCAGCAGCAATTATGATCTTACAGATCAGGACGACGATTGCACAGAATCTGCCACAGATTCTGCAGTCAGGAATTGAAATTATTGGTAAATTGGCAGCAGGGTTACTGAGAGCGATTCCTACGCTTATAGGACAGATACCGGCGATTATAAGCGGAATCAGAAATGCATTTTCGAATGTGGACTGGGGAAGCATTGGAAGAAATATTATAAGCGGGATTAAGTCAGGTATTGTAAGCGCAGGCCATCAGTTATGGGATGCTGTAAAAGGAATCCTTGGAAGTTTTAAAGATAATGTTCTGAGTTTCTTCGGGATTCATTCTCCGTCAAGATGGGGAATATATGTCGGTGAGATGATAGATAAAGGATTTGCCGGAGGAATCATAAGAAATCTGGCACTTGTGACAGGAGCAGCGGATAAACTGTGGGGCGCAACAGCAACACCGTTCAGCCAGGATATGCCATATACATTGAGGGGGAATATAGCGGGAGGAGAAACAAACCAGGGAATACTGGAAAGATTCGATGCAATGATTGGCCTTATGAAGGTACTGATTGAAAGCAATAAAGACGCTAAATTTATTGCAAATAACAGGGAAGTTATGAGGTATCTCAGGGAATTGGGGGTTGTATTCGGATGATTGAAATAAAATATGTATGCTCTAATGGGAAGGAATATAACCTGATCGGGGACAGAATGCGTGCAACGTCAGGATATTTTCATAGTTATGAGTGGGAACCGGATGCAACTCAAATGGAAACAGGAGATGATGTACATGGGTTTTCGAAAAAGGCTGTTACATATTCCATTACGCTGACAATTAGAGGAAAGCTAGATGCAAGAAAAGCCATGCTGGACGAACTGACAAACGCGTTTGAATATGACATTGTTAATCTTACTCCTGGAAGAATCTATTTTGGTGGCTATTATATTAAGTGCTTTGTAAAGGCTGCAAGCAACAAAGTATCGAATGTTCGGAAAGACTGGACGGACTGCGAAGTAGAAATATATTGCCCGTATCCGTTCTGGTCAGAGGAACAAAAAAGGAGTTTTTTTAAGGAAGAAGACGATAAAGGGGAAGAATACGAGTTTTTGGAGTATCCGTTTGATTTTTCATATGATTATTCAAAACCGGCTATTGGGACAGAACACTGGAATATTGAACATTACAGGGCGAGTAATTTTGAATTGATTATATACGGGCCGTGTGCAAACCCGCGCATTACCATTGATAATACAGTATATCAGGTGTTTGATACACTTGAAAGGAATGAATACATCATTATTGACAGCAGGAAGAAAACAGTAATGAAGTATCTGGCAAATGGTACGGTTCAAAACATATTCCATAAAAGGGGAAAAGAGAACTCAGTCTTCACACTGATACCAAATGGAGATCTGTCCATAAGCTGGAGCGGAGCGTTTGGATTCGATATTATCGTATACAAAGAAAGGAGCGTTCCAGAGTGGATCTCATACGGACAGACATATATGGAAAAGAATTAGGTTACGTGCTGAACGCGAATATTGACTTCGAAATTGGGACAGAAGAAAAGGACAGCATTAATGATTTTGAATTAGAGTTTAAACGCTGGTACTGGGACGGAAGTGTGAAGTGCGGGTGCAGGATGGTGTCACCTGAGACAGAATATGGCGGAATAGTAAGTGAAATTACTACGGATACAGCAGCAAACAACATAAAAGTTAAAGGGTATACCTGGCGTGGAATGATGACAAAGAAAGTAATACAGCCTCTTAAGGGACAGGATTATGCCATTGCATCAGGGGAGATAAATGCTATTATCAGATCGAAAGTAGAATCAGAGTTTCCGGGTTTATTTTATGGGATTGAAAAAGATACGGGGGTATATATAAATAATTATCAATTTGACAGATATTGTACGCTTCATGCAGGACTTGTGAAGATGCTTAAATCGGTCGGATACAGGCTGGACATTAAATACCGGCAGGGGGATATCAATGAAAACGGATATGTACAGGTACAGGCAGTACCAATAGTAGACTATTCTTCGGAGTATGAATTGTCAAATGACAATAATATGAATTTTACAACCGATGATAACAAGCGGGGGGTAAATCACCTGATCTGTCTTGGGAAAGGAGAGCTAAAGGACAGGCTTGTGATTCATCTGTATGTGGACAGCGACGGAAAAGTGGGACAGGAGCAGTACTTTACAGGCATTTCCGAAATAGCGGAAATATATGACAGTAGCGGATCAGAGCAGGAGGATCTTCTGAAAAACGGAATAGAGAAACTGGAAGCAGCGAAAAACAGAATGACATACAACATGACAATGGAAAAGCTGGAAGGAAATATTGACTTGGGAGATATCATTGGAGGAAGAGATTATCTGACTGGGATAAGCGTGAAGAAACCAATAAGCAGGAAAATATGGACGGTAGCTGAAGGAAAAGAAAAGATTGAATATAAGCTGGAAGGAGAGGCGTAAGTGGAGATTATTACTGGATATACCGGGAAGAAACACGTTACATCGGAACAGGATAGGGATATCAATATAGGGATCGTGGGAAATAAGTCTTATGTATTGAGTACAGGGATGCAGATGGAGGCTGAGGTTTCGACAAATAATGAAATTAAGATCCGGGACGGTGTTATTATGCACCAGGGATGCGCTGCGTCAATAAAAAAGAATACGTATGATTCTGTGACTATTATAAACGGATCTCAGGGAATGAAACGGATAGACAGGATTGTGGCACGGTATCAAAGAGATGAGAATACAAATACTGAGGCGCTGAATTTGGTTGTGATTCAGGGAGTACCGGCGGAGATCGATCCGGCCATTCCAGAGTATGTTGCTGGTGATATACAGGCAGGAGATTATGTGGCAGATATGCCGATGTACCAGGTTGTTATTGACGGATTGAATATCGTGGAAGTAAAAAAAGAGTTTGAAGTTATGATCGATCTAGGGGAGGCGAAGAAGGCGCTTGCTGAGTTAAATGGCAA
>CAZGVY010000035.1:0-2994 GCA_964529215.1 uncultured Mordavella sp.
AATGGCTGATGTATTAAAAAGAGTACCGGTAAGAGAGCAGGATGCGAAGGTACGCGCAGGGAATTTTGAAGAGGTCTGCTACGGATATAATAAAGAAGAAGCGATGAAAGAGGCGGCGCGCTGCCTGAACTGTAAAAATGCACAGTGTGTGCTTGGCTGCCCGGTTGCGATCAATATCCCAGGATTTATTGCAAAGGTAAAAGACGGAGATATGGAGGGCGCATATAAGGTGATCGGCGAGTCTTCGGCACTTCCGGCTGTCTGCGGACGCGTATGCCCCCAGGAGTCACAGTGCGAGTGCAAATGCATCCGCGGCATCAAGGGCGATCCGGTGTCCATTGGAAAGCTGGAGCGGTTTGTGGCAGATTATGCGCTGGAGCATGATATCAAGCCCGAAAAGGCAGAAAAAACCAACGGGCATAAAGTGGCTGTCATTGGTTCCGGCCCTTCCGGACTGACCTGTGCCGGCGACCTTGCAAAGCTTGGTTATGATGTGACTGTATTTGAAGCGCTCCATGAGCTTGGCGGGGTACTGGTATATGGAATTCCGGAATTCCGTCTCCCTAAGGAGAAAGTGGTTAAAAAGGAGATTGAAAAAGTCAGGGAACTGGGCGTTAAATTCGAGACGAATGTGGTCATTGGAAAATCCACCACCATCGATCAGCTGATGGAAGAGGAGGACTTTGAGGCAGTATTTATCGGCTCCGGCGCCGGGCTCCCGATGTTTATGGGGATTCCTGGCGAGACAGCTAATGGCGTTTTCTCGGCCAATGAATATCTGACAAGAAGCAATCTGATGAAAGCCTTTGATGAGAAATATGATACCCCGATCGCTGCAGGCAGGAAAGTTGCAGTTATTGGCGGCGGCAACGTGGCTATGGACGCCGCAAGAACTGCGCTCCGTCTGGGAGCAGAGGTACATATCGTATACCGCAGAAGTGAAGCGGAGCTCCCCGCCAGAGTAGAGGAAGTGCATCATGCAAAGGAGGAAGGCGTTGTTTTTGACCTGCTTACGAATCCTACAGAGATTCTTGTGGACGAGAACGGATGGGTCAGAGGCATGAAGGTGATCCGCATGGAGCTTGGCGAGCCAGATGCATCAGGAAGAAGAAGGCCGGTTCCCATTCCGGGATCTGAATTTACAATGGAACTGGATACGGTAATCATGTCTCTGGGAACTTCTCCAAATCCGCTGATAGCATCTACGACGGACGGCCTGGAAACCAATAGGAGAAGATGTATTGTGGCAGAAGAAGAAAACGGGCAGACTTCAAAAGCTGCGGTGTACGCAGGCGGAGACGCTGTGACCGGAGCAGCTACGGTAATCCTTGCCATGGGCGCAGGCAAAGCCGGAGCGAAGGGGATCCACGAGTATTTGTCCGGGAAATAATCCTTGCATTTTTATCTCCTATTTGATATCATGAAAACAGGAGAGGTGATGAGTATGGATATACCAGCATTATCAATGGCGATGGCTGATTATAACGTAAGCGCGAATGTCAGCATTGCAGTAATGAGCAAGATTCTGGATACAGCCGAGGCTACCGGCGAGGCGTTGAACGAGATGATAGCGGCATCTGCGCCGGGACTTGGAGAGAATATTGATATACTTGCGTAGTAAAAAAGCTGAGTGCTAAGAGATTAGTACATCAGCTTTTTGTTATAATGGACATTAGGAAACGGAGATAAGATAGCAATGAAGATCACATTGATAACTGTCGGCAGGATAAAAGAGAAATATTTCAGAGAGGCCATTGCGGAATATCATAAACGCCTGTCCAGATATTGTAAGCTGGAGATTTTAGAAACAGCTGATGAAAAAATCCCGGAGGATGCCAGCAAAATCCAGAAAGAAGCAATTCGGAATAAGGAGGGAAAACGGATCCTGAAACTAATCCGGGACGACGCATATGTGATCACATTGGAAATCAGTGGCAGTATGCCGGATTCTATAGAGCTGGCCGGTAAAATAGAGAAACTGGGAATCGGTGGGATCAGCCATGTAATATTCATCATCGGCGGTTCCATTGGATTATCTGAGGAAGTCCGTAGCCGTTCCGATTATGCGCTGAGTTTTTCAAGGATGACATTTCCCCATCAGTTAATGCGTGTAATCCTGCTGGAACAGATCTATCGGAGCTTCCGCATTATTCATGGTGAACCCTATCACAAATAAATGCGGTTTTTATCTTTGGATTATACCGGAAGGAAGATAGACTGAATCAATTAAAACCTGGAATTCTTATGTTTGATATAAAAATAGCTATTTAGGATAGTCTGTACATCGAAAAATAACTTTAGGATGCAGAATTTCAACTATTGGTTTTGAGCAGATGCAGAAGTTAAGATTGTTTATGGAAAAGATTATTAGTATAATAACAGTATGAATTTCATTAAGTAAAACGCCTATTGAACGGATTATACAAGATATAAGGCGGTACATCTATACTATCAAAGAGATAACAGAGCATATCCGATAGAAATCCAATTATGGTGCGGAACGGATTTCCAATATAATATATGGAGTCATAAATATATTTATAAATATGACAATGCAGACATTGGAAAAGCAATGTATCAATTATATGTAGGGAATAAAATTCATATAGAAGGGGAGTTTGTAGAAAAATTAGAAGAAGTGCGAGGTGCTAAAAATGGGAGATAAAAAGATCTATGTTATTGCGAAAATATTTGACAAACAAGGCTGTATCGCATATAGTTGCAAGACGCCAAATGAAGCGAGATGCCTTCCAGGGACTTTAGAAGCAATACGTAAAAAAAATGTACAGATTGTAGTCTTAGATTCGCCTGAGCTGTATCCGGAATATGCACCATACACGTATATTGATGATATGAAAACCTATATTGATAAGGTTGCCGAATTAGAAGCGGTTTCTTAGATTTTTAAGTAGAAACATCACTTGCATTTGTTATGGAGAGCCGTATCATAAGTAAATGAGGGGTTTAAGGAAGTAACTATTTCTATGTTTTGCC
>CAZGVY010000035.1:3004-14466 GCA_964529215.1 uncultured Mordavella sp.
CTAGAAAAATAATATGGAAAATCTTGATACTTTTAAAAAGAATTATCTTAGAGGAGGGAACACCTATGATGTATCCACTTATGACGTTAAATGATGAAACGGAGATTGTTCATTCTGATATGCAAGAAGATGGAACTGTAAAAGTATATATAGAAAGACCAGATGAAAAATATGGATTTCGCAGGGCAACATGCTGGCTGCCGAAATATAAGTGGGAAGATATTTAGCATAAAAGTAGTTTTTTTCACATGTTTTGTGTTATAATTATCGGTATAGTTTTCTTAATGGGATCTAAACAGGTAATTGTACTGACTGCCAGGCAGTCAGTACACAAAATGTTTTACACAGGAGGAGTAAAGTACATGGATGCAGGGAAGACATCAGTACTTCAAGAGCAGGAAGGGCTTTTGAAGGCAGTCAAGAATACAGATATTTGCATGTTCTGGTATTATCCAAAAGAGAAAAAACTTCAGATGAATGAAAAAGCAGCTAAGATGTATGGCTGCAGGATGGAATATCTGGATATGCCGAAAAGTTTTGCGGATGATTTTGTCCACCCTGCTACGCAGGAGGCTTTTTATGAAATGTACCGCAGGATAGACGCGGGTGAGGAGACTGCGCAGGCATCTTTTAGCAGTATTGACAGTAAGAACTGGTGTACTGTGACTATGACGGTTATTACAGTGGATGGGGAAGGAAAGCCGGAGAAGGTCTGTGGCATTGTTCAGAACATTTCTATTATGAAACAGCAGGAGCTTGAGTTTTGCAGCAGCAAACGGATGCTCTCAGATATCATCGGCGCACTGAGTGAGATTTATATGCTTAACTACTATATCGATCTTGTGTCCAGGCAGTTCGCAGAAATCAGAGGGCTGGATTATGTCACAAAGGCGCTGGGAGCGAAGGGCGATGCGGCCTGTGCGTTCCGCTGGTTTGCAGATACACTGGTCGATAAGAGCTGCCGGGAAAGTTTTTGCAGATTTACAGAGCTTGATACACTGGCAGAAAGGATTGGCGGGGAACAGCATATTACGCTGGAATATCTGAGCGAAGACCAGGAATGGTACCGCGCAAGTTTTATCGTGGTAAACCGGGACGGGTCTGGCATTCCGGTACAGGTGGAATATGTAATAGAAAATATCAGTATCGAGCGTAAAAAGGAACTGGAAGCAAGAGAGACTCTGGAAAAGGCTTATGAGACTGCAAATAAAGCGAATGCCAGCAAGTCCCTGTTTTTGAATAATATGTCCCATGATATCCGGACGCCGATGAATGCTATTGTGGGATTTTCTGCAATTGCAGCTGCCCATATCGACGATAAGCTCCGGGTTCAGGATTGTATTGCGAAGATAACTGCCTCCAGCAAGCACCTGCTTTCTATTATTAACGAAGTCCTGGATATGAGCAGGATTGAAAGTGGTAAGATCCATATCCAGGAACAGGAAGCAAGCCTTCCGGCTATTCTGCATGATTTTATGAATATGATCCATGAACAGATCCGGATAAAAGGACTGGAGCTGTTTATTGACACGATGAATCTGGCTCATGAAAATGTATATACAGATGAAGCGCGGATACACCGGGTTCTTTTGAACTTAGTGGGAAATGCGATCAAATTTACCCCGGCGGGAGGAATGATCTCTATCCGTCTGGCGGAGAAGCCCCAGACATCGGCAAATTACGGGAATTATGTGATCTCTGTCCGGGATACCGGTATCGGTATGAGCAAAGAATTTCTGCCTCATGTGTTTGAACCCTTTGAAAGGGAACAGACCTCTACCGTCAGCAGGTTAGATGGAACCGGTCTCGGAATGCCGATTACCAAGAACATTATCGAGATCATGGGCGGAAGTATTTCTGTGGAAAGCGAGGAAGGAAAAGGTACTGTATTTACGATAGAGCTTCCTTTACGGCTTATGGATCACGAACTGGAGGAGCCAAGGATTGAAAAGCTTGCCGGGCTTCACGCAATGGTGGTGGACGATGACTATAATGTATGCGACAGTGTGGCAAAGATGCTGGATAAAATCGGAATGGAGCCAGAATGGACGATGTCCGGGAAAGAGGCTATCCTGCACACAAAATATGCCCAGGAAATGGGAAGAAACTTTTCCGCTTATATTGTAGACTGGAAGCTGCCGGATATGAGCGGGATAGAGGTGGTGCGCCAGGTACGTCAGATCGCAGGGGATGAGGTACCTATCTATATATTAACCGCTTATGATTTCAGTGATATAGAAGAAGAAGCAAGAAGGGCAGGGGTAACGGCGTTCTGCCAGAAGCCTTTGTTTTTCACGCAGCTCCGGACGGCTCTTTTAAGTTCTCTTGGAGATTATGAAGAACAGAAGGAAGAGACTGTTTGCGGGAAAAAAGAAAGCCTGTTTGGAAAACGGGTTCTTCTGGTGGAGGACAATGAACTGAACAGGGAAATTGCAGTGGACATCCTTACAGAGGAAGGCTTGATCGTTGATACGGCAGAGAATGGAGCAGTTGCAGTGAATAAAATATCGTCCGCCGGTAAAAATGATTATGACATGATCCTGATGGATATCCAGATGCCGGTTATGGACGGCTATGAAGCCACAAGAAAGATCCGCGGGATGCCTGCCCGCTGGATCCAGAGGCTTCCGATCCTGGCGATGACAGCCAATGCATTTGAGGAAGACAGGGACAAAGCCCTGGAAGCCGGGATGAATGGACATCTTGCAAAACCGATCGATATCGAGACATTATTTGAGACGCTGATCGGGATCCTTGGCCAAAGCGGCAATGAGATAGCATAAGAAGGAAAAAAATATTTGACAAATAATATTGCCTGAAATAGAATATAGGTTGTCGCAATGGATGGTATATACTGCCGTCAATGAGGAGGTATTCAAGATGAAAAATATTACAAACGATATTTATTATGCAGGCGTGAACGACCATAAGATTGATTTGTTTGAGGGACAGTTTGAGGTTCCGAACGGTATGGCGTATAATTCCTATGTGATCATGGATGAAAAGATTGCCGTCATGGACTCTGTCGATAAACATTTTGGAGAGGAATGGATTCAGAATATAAAAGAAATCACCGGGGACAAAAAGCCGGATTATCTGATCGTCCAGCATATGGAACCGGATCATTCCGCTAATATCGTAAAATTCCTGGAGATATACCCGGAGGCACAGATTGTAGGAAACGCCAAGACCTTCCAGATGATTTCAAATTTTTACGGCCTGGACCTTGAGGACAGGAAGGTGACCGTGGCGAATAACAGTACCCTTTCGCTGGGACGGCATGAGCTGACTTTCGTCTTTGCCCCTATGGTACACTGGCCGGAGGTCATGGTGACTTACGACAGCCTGGATAAGGTGTTATTCTCAGCAGACGGCTTCGGCAAATTCGGCGCTCTGGATGTGGATGAGGCATGGGCATGTGAAGCAAGGCGTTATTATTTTGGTATTGTTGGAAAATATGGCGCTCAGGTGCAGGCTCTGCTGAAAAAGGCATCTGCATTGGATATCCAGGTCATCTGCCCGCTGCATGGCCCGGTTCTGACAGAGGAACTGGAGTATTATCTGAAGCTTTATCATATATGGTCTTCCTATGAAGCCGAGACAAAAGGAGTTATGATCGCTTACAGTTCTGTGTATGGTAATACAGTGAAGGCCGTAAAACTCTTAGAAGAAAAGTTAAAAGAATACGGATGCCCGCGGGTAGTGACTGCTGATCTTGCCAGAGAGGATATGGCAGAATGTATCGAAGATGCTTTCCGCTATGAGAAGCTTGTACTGGCGTCTGTCACCTACAACGGAGGTATTTTCCCACATATGCATACATTTATCGAAGGATTAAAGGAACGGAACTTCCAGAACCGTATGGTCGGGCTGATAGAGAACGGTTCCTGGGCGCCGGCCGCTGCCAAAACGATGAAAGCCATGCTGGAGAATCATAAGGATCTCACCTGGGCGGAATCTGTCGTAACGGTAAGATCCGGGGTAAAAGAAGATACATCTGCACAGATCGAGGCGCTTGCCAGAGAGCTTACCGCCTGAAAACCTTGTGCAGATATCCTGCGTAATTTGGTAAAGACCCGGGGGACAGCGCATGGGTTCTCCTCTGGGACAATGTATAAGTGAAAGAGGCCGCACATAGAATATGATAAAACTATGTGCGGTTTTTCATGTCTTAATACATGGGAAAGACTGCAGGCGGCAGGGTATTCTGTATGAAAGAAAAAAACTGGGCGTCTGGTGAGAAAAGGCTTCTTGGCCATATGTCGGATGTATCCGGGATGCCGAAGGATGTGATCCTGGGCGCTCCTATCCTGACGGTGACTGGACAGATGGAGCTGTTAGTGGAAAATTACAGGGGGATTTTGGAATATACAGATCTTATGATCCGTATACAGACCAAAATTGGCCAGATCCGGATATCGGGCAGAAAACTGCAGATTGAATATTATACCAATGATGAGATGAAAATTACCGGAAAGGTTACAGAAATTAAGTATGTAAATTAAGGGGAGTGAACAGGCGGTTGCTTCTGTCCATATATCGATATATAAGAGGATATTTAAAAATAAGAGTGCTTGGCTATTCGCCGGAACGGTTTTTGAATGCCTGCAGCCACAGAGGGATCTATATCTGGGGCATTACTCCGGTACAGGGCTCTTATGATATGTATATTACCGTTTCAGGATTCCGCAGGCTGAAGCCTGTGATCAGGAAAACTGGCGCGAAGGTGATCATCCGTGAACGTGCCGGGTTACCCTTTTATCTGTTCCGTTATCGGAAAAGAAAAGTGTTCTTTGCCGGTTTTTTCCTCTGCCTGGCGCTTATTTACACCTTGTCTTTATTTGTCTGGAGCATTGATATAAGAGGAAACCGTAAGTATACGGACGAGGCTTTGCTTGCATTTCTGAAGGGACAGGGCGTGGAGCATGGAATGCGGCTGTCCCAGGTGGATTGTGACCGGATCGTCAAGGATATCCGGAAATCCTATGATGAGATCATATGGGTTTCTGCTTCTACCGATGGATGCCGTCTGGTGGTACAGGTAAAAGAAAATGAGGATTCAGAGGATACCGGCGGTGAGAAAGAAGAGCTTCAGAAGGAAGCGGAGGACGCAGAAGGTACGCCGGAGCAGGGCGTAGATATCGTTGCAGGCCAGGACGGCGTGATCACGGAAATGATCGTGCGCAAGGGAATCCCCTGCGTTGCAGAAGGACAGAAGGTCTCTAAGGGTGAGGTCCTGGTAACAGGAGCCGTCCCGGTAGTAGATGATGCGGGAGAGACGGCAGGGTATCAATTCCAGCGGTCGGAGGCAGATATTCAGGCGCAGGTAACCATGGAGTATCAGGACAGCTGCGCGCCAGAATATGAACAGAAAGAATATACGGTTCAGAATAAGGAGGAATTGTATCTGCGGTTAGGCAATACGGTATTCTGGCTTGGCAGCCACAGAAACAGCTTTGCAGATTCAGAAGTATTCACGACTCAGAACAGGCTTCGGATTGGAAAGTATTTTTATTTTCCGGTTTCCTGGGGGAAACGGGTGACCATTCCCTATCTGCCCCGTCAGGCAGAGTATGAAAAGACCCAGCTGCAGGCAATTTTAAGCAGGAATTTTAAGCGTTTTACGGACGCTCTTGAAAAAAAGGGGGTAGTAATTATTGAGAATAATGTTAGAATATACACAGAGCCAGAAAAGGCAGAAGCGAAGGGAACACTGACTGTGATCACAGATATTGCGTCAGAGAAGCCGCTTAGTTTAGCAGAGGAGACCAAAGATGGGGATGATAGAAACGACGATTGATATACCGGCAATTCACCAGGCAAATGTTTTTGGACAGTTTGACGCCCATGCAAAGAAAATTGAACGGGCGCTCCGGGTCACCCTGATCGCGAGGAATGATACGGTTAAGATACTGGGAGAAGAGGAAGCGGCCACGAAGGCGAAAAGCGTGCTTCTTAAGCTGACGGAACTTTCCCAGAGAGGCAACCAGATCCTGGAACAGAATGTGGATTATACACTTGCCCTTTCCATGGATAATAAAGAAGGAAAGGTGCTCGAGATCGATGAGGATATTATCTGTCATACCCTGCAGGGGAAGCCGATCAAACCTAAGACGCTTGGCCAGAAAAAATATGTCGATGCCATCCGCAGGCAGATGATCGTATTTGGGATCGGGCCGGCAGGAACAGGGAAAACTTACCTGGCTATGGCAATGGCCATCACAGCGTTTAAGAATAATGAGATCGGGCGTATTATCCTGACCCGTCCTGCGATCGAAGCCGGAGAGAAGCTGGGATTTCTTCCCGGTGATCTGCAGAGTAAGATCGATCCGTATTTAAGGCCTCTTTACGATGCACTGTATGAGATCATGGGAGCGGACAGTTTTTTGAAAAATTCAGAAAAAGGGCTGATCGAAGTGGCGCCTCTTGCTTATATGAGGGGAAGGACCCTGGATAATGCATTTATTATCCTGGACGAGGCGCAGAATACGACTCCGGCGCAGATGAAGATGTTTCTGACCAGGATTGGATTCGGATCAAAAGTAGTGATCACCGGGGATTCTACCCAGAAGGATCTGCCCGCGGGACAAGTCTCCGGACTGGATACGGCGGTTTCTGTGGTGAGAAATATCCAGGAGATATCCGTATGCCATTTAAGCAGCCGGGATGTGGTAAGGCATCCGCTGGTACAGAGGATTGTTAAGGCATATGAAGACTATGAATCAAAAAGAACGAAAACGAGAGAACGAAGGAAAAAATCATACAAAGGAGAAGCAAAATGACGCTTTATTTTGAAGAAGAAGGAACGGAGGAGCTTCCACTTCCGTGTGAAGCATTGGCCAGAGAGGTTGCGGAAGCTGTCCTTGATGACGCCGGATGCCCTTATGAGGCAGAGGTTACGCTGATACTTACCACAGACTGTGAGATCCGGAAGCTCAACCAGGAATTTAGGAATATCAGCCAGGCGACGGATGTTTTATCTTTTCCCATGACAGAGTATGAGGTCCCGGGAGAATTTGATTTTTTAGAGGAGCAGGAAGACTGTTTTCATCCTGAGACCGGGGAACTGATCCTGGGCGATATTGTCGTATCAAAGGATAGAGTGATTTCCCAGGCGGAGGAGTACGGCCATACAATAAAACGGGAATATGCTTTTCTAATTGCCCATTCTATGTTACACTTAATTGGTTACGACCATATAAACGAGGATGAAAGAAACCAGATGGAAGATAAACAGAGGAAAATCCTTGGAAATCTTGGGATCCTCAGATAATATACGGTTTTTGTACAGTGTTAGATTGTGGAGTAGACTATGGCAAAGAAAAAAGAGAACAGTTTTCTGATGCAGGGGGCGATCCTTGCGGCGACTGCATTAATTACAAAGATAATCGGGCTGGCCTACCGGATCCCTGTTACAAATATTATGGGAGCAGAAGGAAACGGCTATTATGGCGTGGTATTCCAGGTATATAATCTTGCCCTGATGCTTACCTCTTACAGCCTTCCGATGGCGGTATCCAAGCTGGTATCTGCAAGAGTAGCTACCGGTCAGTATAAAAATGCATACCGGGTTTATAAAGGAGCCATGGCTTTTGCGCTTGTTTCCGGCGGAGTGGTGGCGGCAGCCGTGTTTTTCGGGGCGGACTTTATTGCGTCTGACATCATGAAGGTTGATATGTCTGTCTATGCGTTAAGGGTTCTGGCGCCCTGTATCCTGATCGTTGCTTTGCTGGGAGTATTCCGCGGATTTTTCCAGGGCTATGGAACGATGATGCCAACGGCCTTTTCCCAGACGATCGAGCAGATCGTCAATGCAGTTGTCAGCATTACCGGGGCATACATGCTTCTTAAGGTGGGACAGGGCATGGCTTCCGGAGCAGGGAAAAAGACCTATGGAGCCGCTTATGCGGCCGCAGGCGCGACTCTTGGAACCGTAACAGGAGCTTTTGTGGCGCTTTTGTTTCTGGTTATTGTATTTGGAGCATATAAAAAGATCCTGCGCAGGCAGATGCGGAGAGACACGGGGCACAAGCGTGAGAGCGGGAAGTATATCTGCAAGCTTCTTTTACTTACCATTGCTCCGGTCATACTCAGCGCAACGGTTTATAATATCAGTAATCTGCTTGACCAGGTGGTATTTACAAATATTATGGCGATCCAGGGAGTACCGGCAAAGGAGTATACCGAACTTCTCGGAATGTTCAGCGGGCAGTATGATACCATGACGAATATTCCCTTAAGCGTGGCAAGCGCGCTGGCGGCGTCTTTTATGCCAAGTCTTGTAGCCACGATCCAGACCGGGAAGCGCAAGCAGATCCATGAGAAGATCGAGCTGGTCAGCCGGTTTAATATGCTGATCGCCATTCCCTGTGCAGCGGGTTTTATCACGCTGGCAAAACCCATCCTGGATCTTTTATACTTTACACAGGATAATACGATCCCGGCGCGGCTGCTGCAGATCGGCGGAGTGTCCGTTGTCTTTTTCTGCCTTTCCACAGTAACCAATGCGGCGCTGCAGGGGATGGATCATATGTTAAAGCCGGTGAAAAATGCGGCAATTTCCCTGGTCATCCATCTGATCGCCTTATATATTATGCTGGTGGCCTTCAAATGGAGTATCTTCTCGATCGTGGCAAGTAAGATCATATTCGCCCTGGCGATCTGTATCCTGAATGCGAGAGATCTGCGCGCTGCCTGCAGTTATGTCCAGGAATATAAGAAGACTTTTATCATTCCCCTGATCTCTGCACTCCTCATGAGCGGGGCGGCCAGGCTTGTGCATCTGTTATTTGAACTGTTTGCCGGAGAGCGTATCGCTACAGTATTCGCGCTTCTCGTGGCGGTAGTAGTATACGGAGTGTGCCTGATCCTTCTCGGAGGCGTGTCGGAACGGGAACTCTATATGGTGCCGAAGGGAAGCAGCATCGTCCGTATGCTTTCCAGGTTCCACCTGCTGCGCAAAAACTGAAATCAATCCAAAATTGAATAAATTATTGTAAATAAACCGATACTATATTACAGGATCTGCCAGCCAGAAAGATCCAAATTGCGGAAAAAAGGAGATGTCCGTATGAATAATAAAAAGTATAGTATCGGTTTTTTGATCGCCGGCCTTGCAGCCATCCTGCTGATATCCGGCGCATATCAGATCAGTTATTATACAGCGGTGGAGCACGCAAAGGAGGAAAAAGTCCTGCCTGAAGCAAAAGAGCCGGAGAATATAGACAGCGTCGCTGCCGAGGGAGAAGCAACGGAGGATTACAGCTATTATCTCCTGGAAGAAAATGGATATGTTGTCGTTTATCTCAGTGATAAAAAGACCATTTATGAATATACAAGCATTGATGTTGAAGAGCTTCCCGTCCTGCTTCAAAACGAAGTGAAAAATGGGAAATATATAAAAGATATTGAGGAATTATATGGCTTCCTGGAGAATTACAGCAGTTAAAATCCTGAAATTGGTTGCCTGGCTCCCTGATTTAGTGTAAGATGTAAAAAGCAATGCGAAAGGAAAGGAATCAGGCTGAGATGGATGATAAAAAAATTGCCAGGATCAACGAACTCTACCGCAGGTCAAAAGCCGAAGGGCTGACGGAAGCCGAGAAGAAAGAACAGACCCTTTTGCGGCGGGAATATATTGATTCTGTAAAACGTAATCTTACGGTACAGTTAGACCATATTTCTATCCAGGAAGCGGATGGCACGATAACAGAGTTAAAGAAAAAACATAAGATCAGGAGGGGGAATTAAGATGCGGCAATTGCCAGAAGATCCGGTGCTTTTGTTAAGTGTGGTAAATACAAAGCTGCGGGATATGTATCCTTCACTGGAAGCGCTTTGTGAAGATCTTTGTGTGGATCAGCAGGCATTGATTGAAAAACTGAAAGGAATTGAATATGAATATGATGAATCCAGACGCCAGTTCATATGACGATATACCTGTAAAAGAACCGGAGCGTCAGTATTTTTACATAGAAAAAGCCAGAATGTACGTTGACAGGCTGGCTGAAAAGCTTGGCCGCAGGCCTTCCTGCTGCGTTACGACCTTTGGATGCCAGATGAACGCCAGGGATTCTGAAAAGCTGGCGGGAATACTGGAAAAGATCGGCTACCAGGAAGAAACAGAAGAAAGCAGGGCGGATCTTGTGATCTACAATACCTGTACGGTCCGTGAGAATGCGAATATGCGCGTGTATGGACACCTGGGACAGCTAAGCCGGGCAAAGAAGAAAAAGCCTCATATGATGATCGGGCTGTGCGGCTGTATGATGCAGGAGCCGGAGGCCGTTGAAAAGCTAAAAAGAAGCTACGGCTTTGTAGACCTGATCTTCGGAACCCATAACATTTATAAATTTGCCGAGCTATTGACTTCCTGCTTTGAATCGGAAAGGATGGTTATTGACATCTGGAAGGATACGGACAAGATCGTTGAGGATCTGCCGGTCCGGCGGAAATTCCCATTTAAATCCGGCGTGAATATTATGTTTGGGTGCAATAATTTCTGCAGCTACTGCATCGTACCTTATGTAAGAGGAAGGGAGCGCAGCCGGAAGCCGGAAGCGGTCCTTGAGGAGATCAGGCGGCTTGCAGCCGACGGCGTTGCAGAGGTTATGCTTTTAGGACAGAATGTTAATTCTTACGGGAAAACACTTGAGGTCCCGATGACTTTTGCCGGCCTGCTCCGGGAGATCGAAAAAATTGACGGGATCGAACGGATCCGCTTTATGACTTCCCATCCGAAGGATTTGTCTGAGGAATTGATCCAGGTGATGAAGGATTCCAAAAAAATATGCCGGCACCTGCATCTTCCCATTCAGTCCGGCAGTACAAAGATATTGAAAAAGATGAACCGGAGGTACACAAAGGAACAGTATCTGGAGCTGACTGATAAGCTGAGAAAGGCTATTCCTGATATTTCTCTTACAACGGATATTATCGTAGGATTTCCCGGCGAGACGGAGGAAGATTTTCTGGAAACAATGGACGTTGTAAGAAAGGTAAGATATGACAGCGCCTTTACATTTATCTATTCTAAGAGGGCCGGAACGCCTGCCGCTGCGATGGAAGACCAGATCCCGCCGGAGACGGTGAAGGACCGTTTTGACCGTCTGCTTGCAGAAGTCCAGAGTATTTCGGCAGAAGTATGCAGTGTACATACCGGGAAGATCATGACAGCCCTGGTGGAATCGGTGAACAGCCATGATGATTCGCTGGTAACAGGCAGGCTTGGGAATAATCTCCTGGTACATTTTCCGGGAAGCAGCGAACTGATTGGAAAGCTTGTGGATGTGAGGCTGGATGAATGCAAGGGATTCTATTATCTCGGTACGAAGGCCTGAAAGGAATGGTTGAATCTACCACCCATATTTTTGAAAAAAATGTCCAGACTATATAGATAGTAAGAAATATAGCGAGGACGTTTTTCATGAAAAAAATAAGTGAATATCTGTTTTTCTGGGCAT
>CAZGVY010000036.1:0-14075 GCA_964529215.1 uncultured Mordavella sp.
ATAGAGAGAAGTTTTAAAAGCATATTCATGGAAAGATATAGAATTAAGATATGTCAGGAGGAAAAAAATGATGGAAGAGCAGCAGAAAAACGGTTGTGCGCCGTCTGATTGTGCGGGCTGTGCCCATGCAGATTCATGTACCAGTAAACCGGAGGATTTCAGTGAGCCGGCCAATGCATTTTCGCATATCGATAAGGTGATTGCCGTTGTCAGCGGTAAGGGCGGCGTTGGTAAATCTATGGTAACAGCATCTCTCGCCCGCATGATGCGGACGCAGGGGTATAATGTAGGAATTCTGGATGCGGATATCACAGGCCCTTCCATTCCAAAGATGTATGGAATCCATGAGGCGGCGAAGGGAAGCAGCGAGGGGATCTTTCCCTGTGAGGCGGCAGACGGGACCAAGATCATGTCTGTAAACCTGCTGTTAGAGCATGAGGATGATCCTGTTATCTGGAGAGGGCCGGTGATCGCAGGTGTAGTAAAACAGTTCTGGTCAGACGTGATGTGGGGAGAGCTGGATTATCTCTTTGTGGACATGCCTCCCGGAACCGGCGACGTGCCGCTTACGGTTTTCCAGTCCCTGCCAGTGGACGGCGTTGTGATCGTTACCTCACCTCAGGAGCTGGTACGGATGATCGTAAGAAAAGCTTATAATATGGCTCAGACAATGAACATTCCGGTGATTGGGGTGGTAGAGAATTACAGTTATCTGAAATGCCCTGACTGCGGGAAGGAGATTGCTGTATTCGGAAAAAGCCGCATTGACGAGATCGCCGAAGAGCTGGGACTTCCAGTGCTCGGCAAGATGCCGGTTGATGCAGAGCTTGCGGAAGCAGTAGAGTCGGAGCGGTTCTATGAGATCGATAACCAGTATCTGCAGAATGCGGTAAATAAATTGTAAAGAAAGAATATCCGGCTGCGGAGAAAATACCCTCTATACAGACGAAGCAACATTACGATGAACTACCAGTTTACGGAAGCTAAGCCACTCAGGAATGCCTTCGTGGCTAAGATTCCGTAGCCTGCTATTTCATCTTCATTAAAAACGCTTCTGAATTGTCTGCTTAGAGGGTATTTTCTGTTTTCATCCGCTGTTTAATGACTACCCTGCGCTCTGACTATCATACCGTCTGGTCATTTAACGCCCTTAATGGGGTAACATTGGTTCACAACGCAGCTAGAAGACAGCGTTATGAACTAATCTATCTCCGCCATGCCGTCAGACAGCCAAATGGCATGGTGCCGACTTGCAAAGCAACCGGTAAACAGCTGCCATCCGTGACAGATGAATGCTGCCCCACTCAGGCGGCATTCATCTGTTACGGATGGCCGCGTCCGGGTACTGCCGCTCACTGTTTAGATCCGGCCGGGAAGCATCATCAAAAACGCAGTGATCCCGCCAGCCATATAAATTCCATTTATAACAACACAGATCTTCATCCAGGTATGCCGGATATGTGCCCGGGTATAGGCAAGGATCGTAAAAATCCCACTGAAGATCATAAAAGCTGCATATCCAGAAATCATTATCTCTGCCACAGGCGGCTTAAGCGCCCAGGGGAAACTGCGCAGCGGCAGGATGCTCCAGGGGATCAGGATCATCAGGGAGCAAATAGCCGTAAAAATTTTTCTTTTCATAATTTCAAAATCCTTTCCTTTAATATAGTTTCAAAATTTTATTATATATCCGCTTTCCCAAACCGGATACAGGCGATGAACAGGCATACCGCCGTGACTGCCCCGGCTACCGGAAGCATAGGTATCCACTGGATTTTTGCAGTAAAGACCCCTTCTGCCCACTTCCCGTATTGCGTCATCAGTATGTAGAATGGATAATCCATCGGATAAAAGGGCCAGAGCTTCGTATTCAGCATCAGGACACTTGGTACTACAGAGGCCAGGCAGATCCCTGCTGAGAAGATGGGAGTCTGGATCAGTACCGCGAGCATCCAGAAGAAGGCGGCCATAGGGATTATGGCAAGGTAGATTCTGGCCGCGCAGCCTGCCGCATCAGGAAGGCTCAGCACAAAATCATAATTCTCCAGCTGGGAAGCTAAAAAGGCGCCTGTATAGTATAAGACGATGGTAAGCAGCATCTGGACCGTCATCAGAAACAGCATAACCAGAAATTTTGCAAGGCAAAGCAGTCCTGCATTAACCGGGAGAGACAGCATTTTTACAATGCCTTTATCTGACCGCTCTGTCTGGTTTAGGAGTACGGTACAGATGATGAGAGCCGCAGGGATCATAAACCATGCCATTCCCATAAAGCCCTGGATGAAAAAGTTGTGTTCCGGGGAGATCCCTATTTGATCCATACGGAAATTCACACCGGCATTCAGCGCCGATGGAATCCACATGATTACTGCCGGGATCAGCAGGATCCAGAAAATATGGGATCTGCGTATTTTTATTAGTTCGATCCGGAGCAGTGCGGCCATGCCTGGGGATGTCTTGCAGCCGGTATTTGGAATTGTAGTTTTTTTCATGCTGTCAGCCTCCTTTTATGCAGATAGATCATTTCCATAAGCAGGAATATCAGAGTCTGCAGGGCGCAGATAATAAGGCTGGATCTGATTTCTGCCGGTGGAGTGGCATGCAGCATCCGGTAAGGAGCCGCAAAGGGGATCATAGTCAGCCCAAAATGTTCCCCGTGTATCATGGAACCCAGAAAGGTAAGGATGACGCCTGCGCCCAGGCTGATCCACATATTCTGGCAGAGCGAGGCAGTAAAGAGCATCAGGGCAAGGGTCGGAAGGAGCATAGCCAGCTCATAACCTATACCTGTAAGCAGTTCTGTAATGGCTGGAGCCCGGCCAGGAAACCAGTAAATGCCGGAACATACCAGCGCAATACTCTGCAAAGCGAGGGCTGCCAGGGTAAATAACGTCATGATGCCAAATTTTCCGCAGAATAAACCGGCTTGGTTTACCGGGAGCGTGAGCATTTTTAAATCACCCCGGTCAGCATATTCGGTATGATAGACGAGGCAGCATCCGCAGACGATCAGAAGGATCGTAAGCTGCGCCATCATGCCCCAGTTGGCATTCATGAGGATTGGAAAGGAATCTCCCGGGAGGCTGGTAAAGGTTTCAGCTCTGACGGCCATGTCAGCCAGGGGTACGGCTCCCGCCAGCAGTCCGCCGGTAAGGAACATGGGGGCGAAGCCTGTCCGGCGGAGTTTTTTTAGTTCCAGGGCAAAAATCATTTGGAATCACCCCACTTTCTGGCCGCGTTGTCAGTCTGGATCATGGCGAGGAAGGCTTCTTCCAGGTTATCGGCGGGGTAACCTGCGTGAAAGGCATAATCCTGTAATGCCTCTTTAGCTCCTTCAAATAACAGGCGGCCATGATTTAAGATGCCGATCTCGTCTGCTAACAGTTCAATCTCACTTAACAGATGGGAAGAAACCAGCACGGTGCAGTCATACTGTTTTGGCAGGGAGCGGATGAGCGTCCGGATCTCATGGATCCCTACCGGGTCAAGACCGTTGGTGGGTTCATCCAGGATCAGGATTGGTGGTCTGCCGATCAGGGCTTCCGCCAGTCCCAGCCGCTGTTTCATGCCCAGGGAGTATTTTTTCACCTGGCGTTTCCTGTACTGGCTAAGCCCCGTCAGTTCCAGCGCCCCGTCAATGGAGGAACTGGGCAGCCCCAGGATCCTGCGGACAATGTCGAGATTTTCTTCTCCGGTAAGATTTCCATAAAAGGCGGGGGCTTCGATCAGGGAGCCAATGTCCTTTAAGATTGAAATACGGCCGGAAGACAAGGTCTTGCCGCCGATGGTAACATAACCGGCAGTAGGGCTTACAAGTCCCAGGAACATTTTCATGGTGGTAGATTTCCCAGCGCCGTTCGGTCCTAAGAAGCCGTAAATATGACCCTTTGGAATATGGAGATTGAGCCCGGATACGGCGGTGAAGCGTCCGTAAGATTTGGTTAATTGCTTTGTTTCAATAATATTCATTGCGTTTCTCCTTTCTGTATGCTGATAGATTCAGTATAAAGCGCGAACCTTGCAGGAACCTTTTTGCAACCTTACATTTTCCTTACATTTTTCTGCCTGGGAGGATTTGCATAGGGAAACGTGGTATGATAGGGGAAAACAGGGATATGGTTATGCGGGATTTTGCATTTTACTATAAACGGAAGGAAGAACAGGAGAGAAAGAGGTACGGCGGTATGGGGATTAGTTATTTAAAAAGTAAGAAAATCTTATTAGTAGACGACGAGGAGGGACTGAGGCTGATGATTGGTTCCATTTTGAAGAAAGAAGGCTATGGACAGGTAGAAGCTGTGGGAACAGTAAGGGAGGCATTGGAGCTTAGCGCCTCCTGGAAGCCGGATTTTGCAATTCTGGATGTGATGCTGCCGGACGGGGACGGTTTCTCTTTACTGGAAGAAATGAGGAGTTTCCTGGACATCCCGGTTTTGTTCCTTACAGCAAAGGGCGAAGAGGATGACCGGATCAGGGGATTTGGGCTGGGAGCGGATGACTATGTGGTGAAACCTTTTCTCCCAAGAGAGCTGCTGTTCCGTATCCAGGCAATCCTGCGGCGTACTTATAAGGAAGACAATCCATTGCTGGAACTGGCATACTGTAAGGTGGATTTTGAACGGGCAGAAGTGATACGCCGGGGTGAGAAGATTGCTCTGACTGCAAAGGAATATGCGATCCTGCAGGCGCTTGGGCGCAATGCGGGGAGGATTGTAACGATCGATTCGTTGTGCGGGGCGGCATGGGGAGATAATCCATATGGCTATGAGAACACGCTGATGGCACATATCCGGAGGATCCGGGAGAAGATTGAAGAGAATCCGTCGAAGCCGGTGTCGCTGATCACGGTGAAAGGGCTGGGGTATAAGCTTATCTCAAAGAGCTGATATAGCTGCCGGCGGCGGGTCATGAAGGTAAGAGACAGAGGAAGTGGCAGGAAATGAAAAGTGTGATGAAGTTAATGAAGCGGTTTGTGATCACTCTGATCCTATCGCTGATAGTGGTGCTGGTTTTGAATATTGTGCTGATGGTTACCCTGATCATGAATAACAGCGAATCGGCAGGGGGCTGGAGGGCGGCGTCGGAGATGAAGGAATATCTGACACCGGGAAAAGAAGGCGGCTATGAGTTATCAGAGGAAGGAAAAGAGATGCTAAAGCAGCTTGGCTGCTGGGCGGTGCTTATACAGGATGGGACCGGAGATGTAATCTGGCACAGTGAGAATCTGCCGCCGGAGATACCGCTTCATTATTCTGCTGCGGAGATTTCCTGGTATACCAGAGGATACATTGAAGATTACCCTACTACCACTTCGGCTATGGGGGAGGACTTGATCGTTGTGGGGAATCCCAAGGAACGGTACTGGAAGGAACTGTATCCCACCTTTAACCTGAATATGATCAAAAATCTGCCGCGGACGGTTCTTGTATTTCTGGGGGCGAACCTGGCGGTTATTTTTCTGATCTATCTGATTGTGACATCCGGAATCCTGCGTTCTGTGAAACCGATCGTCCAGGGTATTCAGGCGCTGCCGGAGGGGGAGGACGTGTATGTGAAGGAGAAAGGCCTGCTTTCGGATCTGGCGGCTGCTATAAACCGGGTTTCGGAAAGGCTCCGGGGGCAGGAGTATGAATTAAAGATGAAAGAGCAGGCAAGAGCAGACTGGATCTCCGGTGTTTCCCATGACATCCGGACCCCGTTATCTATGGTGATGGGCTACGCGTCGGAAATGGAGGAAGATGGGGAATTAACAGAGGAGTACCGGCAGAAGGCCGGGATTATCCGAATCCAGAGCCTCCGTATGAAAAATCTGGTCAATGATCTGAATCTGGCGTCAAAGCTGGAATACCACGTGCAGCCAGTGAAAATGGAACCAGTCAGCCTGATAACCCTGTTACGGGAAACAGCCGTTTATTTTATGAATCTGGATATTGACGGGAACTATCCGGTGGAGTTAGCTGTCAGCGCTGACACCCATTGTGCGGAAAGATTCTTAGGGGATCAGGAACTTCTGAAGCGCGCTGTAACGAATCTCCTGCAAAATGCACAGATCCATAATCCGGGGGGCTGTCATATATGGATGAGGCTGTCAGAAACCGGGGAGCAGATCTGCATTACCATTACGGACGACGGCATAGGGGTTACGGAGGAGCAGTTAAAGAAACTCAAAGATACGCCCCATTATATGCTAAGCAGCGGCAGGACCCCGGAGCAGCGGCACGGGCTAGGGCTTCTGATCGTACAGCAGATTGTCTCGGCTCACGGAGGAAGCGTGAAATTCGGGCATGGGGAGAAGCAGGGGTTTGAGGTAGAGATTTTCCTGAATAAATCAGAAGAGATTGAAAAATCAGAAAATAGTTATTGACAAAAAGAACGTGTGTTTGTATTATAATAATATACAAACACGCGTTCTTTTCTGGAACCAGAGCAGACAGGGAAGCTGGCGGACGCAGGTCCCGGGGCTGCCAAAGTATTCGGAAGAAGCCGCCAGTGGTGGTCTTAAGGTGCAGGAGGATAAACGTGGGAAAGGTAAGGGAAGAAGGGTATGAGGATTACAGAGGATATGCCGGTGATGGAGAAGCTTCAGATCCTGACGGATGCAGCTAAGTATGATGTGGCCTGCACTTCCAGCGGCACTGAACGCAGGAATGACGGGACAGGCTTAGGGAACTGTGTAAAAGCGGGGCTTTGCCACAGTTTTGCGGCGGATGGGAGATGTATCTCCCTGCTGAAGATCCTGTTTACCAATGAATGTATTTATGACTGCAGATATTGCCTGAACCGCCGGAGCAATGACGTACCGAGGGCTTCCTTTACGCCGGAGGAAGTCTGTGAGCTGACGGTGGAGTTTTACCGGAGGAATTATATCGAAGGGCTGTTTCTTAGTTCCGGGGTGGTCCATAGCCCGGATCATACGATGGAGCTTATTTATGCGGCGCTTTATAAGCTGCGCCGGGAGCGGGGGTTCCAGGGGTATATTCATGTAAAAGCCATTCCCGGTGCAAGCCTGGAGCTTGTGAGGAGAGTTGGCTTTCTGGCGGACAGGATGAGTGTGAATCTGGAGTTTGCCACAGCGGAAGGGCTTAAGAGGCTGGCTCCTCACAAAACCAGGAAGAATATTCTGGCTCCCATGAGGATGGTACAGAATGCGGCTGCCGAGAACTGCTATGAGATCCGGAATTACCGGAATGCGCCCAGATTTGTCCCGGCTGGCCAGAGTACGCAGATGATTATCGGGGCGGTACCGGAATCGGACTATCAGATCCTTCATGTGGCAGAGTCCTTATATAAAAAGTTCCGGCTGAAACGGGTTTTCTATTCTGCTTTTGTCCATTTGAATGATGACAGCGCGCTGCCGGCAAGAACGGGAGACGGGCCGCCCCTTTTGAGAGAACACAGGCTATATCAGGCGGACTGGCTGCTCCGGTATTATCATTTTGAGGCGGAGGAGATCCTGTCGGAAGAAGAACCGAATTTTAATGTGCTTTTTGACCCCAAATGTAATTGGGCGCTCCGGCACCTGGAAGTATTTCCGGTGGAGGTGAACCGGGCGGATTATGAACTGCTCCTGAGAGTGCCGGGGATCGGATACCGTTCCGCCCAGAGGATCGTCCGCGCCAGAAGAATGGGGAACCTGGATTTTACGGATCTGAAGAAGATAGGCGTGGTGTTGAAACGTGCTATGTATTTTCTGACCTGTAACGGGAAGATGATGTACCCCACGAAGCTGGAGGAGGATTATATTGCGAGGAATCTTCTGAATACGGCAGAGAAGCTTCCGGAGGGCGCAGGGGGGATGACATACCGGCAGTTATCCCTGTTTGATGATGTGAGGTTTGGTGGTGGGATCAATGAAAAGAATTTATGTATGCAATGATGAAGTGACGGGCCTGCTGTCTGCACTATATGATGCTTGGAAGGCTGTGGTGGTGGACGGTGCGGGCGAATGCGGTATCCGGTTCAGGGGCTGTATGGAGCAGGAACTGTTCTGCGAGTATACAGAGGTTGCAGAGAGCGAGAAGAAAGCCAGGGCGGTGGAACGCCTGATCCTTAAGAATCTTGGATGGTATGCTTATAAGCTCTTGTATCAGGCGGCGCTTTCGGCAGATCCCATGAAGGGAGATGCAATTCTGGGAACGATGCTGGAAGCAAGAAGGATCACGGATAGCAGAAGGATCATGGATCATTTGGGGAATGCATATGTGGAGAAGGTATTTGAACTGAGCAGGAATGTTGGAGATGAGGTTCACAGGTGGCTCCAGTTCCTGCGGTTTGGGGAATTGGAGAGTGGTATCCTGTTTGCGAGATTTGAACCGGGGAACCGGGTGCTGACCTGTGTCGCGCCTCATTTTGCAGACCGGTTCTGCCTGGAGAACTGGATGATTTATGATGAGACACACCAGGAGTATGCAGTACACGAAGCTGACAAACAGTGGATACTGGTATGCGGAGAGCAGATCAATGAACAGATGGCCAGCAGCTTTTCGGCAGAAGAAGGGGATTTCCGGAGGCTGTGGCGCCAATTTACAACATCTATTGGGATAGAGGAACGGAAGAATCCAGGCTGCCAGATGGGGCATCTTCCTCTCTGGTACCGGAAGAATATGGTGGAATTTATGCCGCTGGAGCCGTGAATGCCTGCGCCTGTGGACCAGGATCCTTTAAAGCGTCAGACAGCCCTGTTCATTCTCTGATTGCACGGATATCATAATTGTTGTAGAATGTATACAAAGACTGGACAAAGAAGGCTGGTCTGAAAGCAGGAGACAGGCAGTTATGGATAAGCAGATAGTGAAGGTATCTGTCCGCAATCTGGTAGAATTTATTTTAAGAAGCGGTGATATCGACAACCGAATAGCGGCGAAGGATAAGGACGCTATGCAGCTTGGCGCGAAGCTCCACCGGAAGATCCAGCGCCGGATGGGCGCTTCTTATCAGGCAGAGATCACCCTGCGCTATATGAAGGAATTTGATCAGTTCAGCATTCAGGTTGAAGGGAGAGCAGACGGGATCATTACGGAGGATACCGTCTGTATTGATGAGATCAAAGGGACATTTCTGGATCTGGACCATCTGATAGAGCCGGTTCCCGTGCATCTGGCACAGGCGAAATGTTATGCCTGTATCTACGCCATGCAGCAGGATCTGGATCTGATCGGAGTACAGCTGACTTACTGCCATATGGAGACGGAAGAGATCAAGCGGTTCCGGCAGGAGTACGGAAGGCAGGAACTGGAAGAATGGTTTCATGCCCTGGTACTGGAATATGAGAAATGGGCCAGGTTCCAGACGGAGTGGAGGCAGATACGCAATCAGTCGATTAAAAAAATTGCTTTTCCCTATACTTACCGCGAGGGACAGAAGGAACTGGCAGCTTCTGTTTACCGGACGATCCTCAGAAAGAAGAAGATTTTTATCCAGGCGCCTACTGGCGCAGGGAAGACCATTGCGACGGTTTTCCCTGCTGTGAAGGCGGTGGGAGAAGAGCTTGGAGAGAAGGTTTTTTACCTGACGGCAAAGACCATTACCAGAACGGCTGCAAGCCAGGCATTTGAGCTTCTTAAAAAGCAGGAGCTGCAATATAAAGTGATTACCCTTACAGCGAAAGAGAAGATCTGTTTTTGTGAGAAGGCGGAGTGTAATCCGGATTACTGTCCCTATGCGAAGGGCCACTATGACCGGATAAATGATGCAGTCTATGAGCTGGTCACCAGCCGGGACGATATGAGCAGGACGGTGATTGAGGAACAGGCGAGGGCGTGGAAGGTATGTCCCTTTGAACTGGGGCTTGATGTTTCTTTATGGATGGACGGGATCATATGTGATTACAATTATGTGTTCGATCCAAATGCCCATCTGAAGCGTTTTTTTGGGGATGGCGTGAAGGGGAGCTATCTGTTCCTGATCGACGAAGCCCACAATCTGGTGGAGCGGGGAAGGGAGATGTACAGCGCCAGCCTTTATAAGGAAGATATCCTGCGGGTAAGGCGGCAGGTGAAGACGCTGGATGTGCGTCTGTCAAAACGCCTGGAAGAATGCAATAAGCAGATGCTGGAGCTGAAAAGGGAATGTGACGGGATTACGGTACTAAACAGCGCCGCACATATATATTTGAAGCTTCTTGCGGTAATGACGGAGCTTGAGCGGTTCCTGGAAGAGTACAAGGAGAGTACGGTAAGGGAAGACGTATTGGAGCTGTATTTTCAGGTGCGGGCTTTTATCAGCGTCTATGAGAAACTGGATGAAAATTATCTGATTTATGCGGAGATCGCAGGGGACGGAAGGTTTCTGGTAAGGCTGTACTGTGTGAATCCTGCAAAGAACCTGAAGGAATACCTGGAAAAGGGTAACAGTGCGGTATTCTTTTCCGCGACGATGCTTCCAATTCATTATTACAAAGAACTTCTCAGTACAGAGAAGGATGATTATGCGGTATATGCAGAGACAGCATTTTCAAAAGACCAGAAGCTGATACTTCAGGGAACGGATGTGAGTTCAAAATATACGCTCAGAGGGGTGGAGATGTATCGCAGATATGCGGAATATCTTTACAGAACGGCAATGGTAAAGCAGGGGAACTATATGGCTTTTTTCCCGTCCTATCATTTTCTGGAGCAGGTATACGAGGCGTTTCAGGAACGGGTGGAAGAACTGGGGGATGAGGCAAAGATCCGCTGCCTGGTGCAGGCGCCTTATATGTCGGAGGAAGCAAGGGAGATTTTCCTGGAGGGATTTGAGGAGGAACGGACGGGAAGCCTGATAGGCTTTTGCGTTATGGGAGGGATTTTTTCCGAAGGGATCGATCTGGCAGACGAGAGACTGATCGGGGCGGTCATAGTGGGGACGGGGCTTCCCCAGGTATGCAGGGAAAGAGAACTGTTAAAAGATTATTTTGACGGCAGAGGGGTGAATGGGTTTGACTATGCCTATGTATATCCGGGCATGAATAAAGTACAGCAGTCGGCGGGACGTGTGATCCGCACAGAAAAAGACAGAGGGGTGATCCTGCTGCTGGACGTAAGATTTTCAGAACAGAGATACCGGAATACTTTTCCGAGGGAGTGGAGTGGTATCCAATTGTGTAATATTGACACAATGACAGAAAAACTTCGGGAATTTTGGAAAGGGATGCGATGATGAACAGGGAGAAACTACAGAATATTGTGGCTGTCATTGGGATGGCTATTTTGATCATAGCGCTTTTACTTACCAGTTTTCAGGCTGCGGTGTATGGAGATCCAGATTACAGCTTTTATGAGAAAGAGTATGAGAAATATCAGGTGGCTGAGAGCCTTCATATGGAGATGGAGGATATTATGGATGTGACGGATAAGATGATGGCGTACCTGATCGGGGAACGGGAGGAACTGTCTGTGATCACGCAGGTAGACGGACGGGAGCAGGATTTCTTTAACGGGCAGGACCGGTTCCATATGGGGGAGGTGAAGGATCTGTTTCTTGGGGGCCTGAGGCTGAGGAATTACTTGCTTGCAGCAGCGGTGGTCCTGGTGATCCTTCTTATCGCATGGAAGGCAGACCTGGGAAGGATCCTGCCAAGGGCATATTTTATATCGCTGGGGGTTTTTGGCGTGCTGACCGTGATCCTTGGGTGTCTGTTTGCATCAGATTTTAATAAATATTTTACTATATTTCATGAAATATTTTTTGATAATGACCTGTGGATGTTTGATTCGGCCAGTGACTATATGATCCGTATGCTTCCCGAAGGCTTTTTCTTCGATTTTGTTATCCGCATCGGCAGCTTTTTTATCGGAGGATTACTTCTTTTTGGCGTGATGGCAGGCGGATGGATGATCAGGAAAACTTATAGAAGAATTTAGATATATCATTACAGTTATAACAGAAAACATGTTATGATAGAGAATAAAGGGTATGATACCCTGCGGGTGTAAACCAATCAAACAGATGGAGGAAGTTTTATGAGCAGTGTAAAACGGGTATTTGTTGAAAAAAAATCAGAGTATGCTATCCAGGCAAAGAATTTGCTGCATGAGATGAAGGGATATCTGGGGATCCAGGATGTGGAGAGCGTGCGGGTCCTGATCCGTTATGATGTGGAGAATCTTTCGGATGAGATCTTCGAGAAGGCCTGCAAGGGCATTTTTGCAGAGCCGCCGGTGGATATTTTATGGAGAGAAGAGGTGCCGGTTACGCAGGGAGACAGCGTATTCTCTGTGGAATACCTTCCGGGACAGTTTGACCAGAGGGCAGATTCGGCAGAGCAGTGCGTGCAGTTTATCAAGGAGGATGAGAAGCCGGTGATCCGTACGGCAGTCACCTATATCATCCATGGGAAGGATGACAGGTGTATTTCGGAAGAAGGGCTTGCAGCGGTGAAAAAGCACTGCATCAACCCGGTGGATTCGAGGGAGGCAGAGGAGACGAAGCCGGAGACGCTGATCGGCCAGTTTGAAGAACCGGAGGATGTGATCATTTTTGACGGATTCCGGGATATGGAAGCAGGCAGGCTGAGGGAGCTATATGATTCGCTGGGGCTTGCCATGACCTTCCGGGATTTTCTTCATATCCAGAATTATTTTAAAAATGAAGAACACAGGGATCCGTCTATGACGGAGATCCGTGTGCTGGATACGTACTGGTCAGATCACTGCAGGCATACAACCTTCTCGACAGAACTTAAGGAGATTACATTTGGAGAAGGCGATTACAGAGAGGTGATCGAGGAAACCTACAGGCAGTATCTGGCGGATCACAGTGAGATTTTTAAAGGCAGGGAGGATAAGTTCGTCTGCCTGATGGATCTTGCGCTGATGGCGATGCGTAAGCTGAAGAAAGAAGGGAAATTACAGGATCAGGAGGAATCCGATGAGATTAATGCCTGCAGTATCGTGGTACCAGTGACTGTTGACGGCGTGGAAGAAGAATGGCTGGTGAATTTTAAGAATGAGACGCATAATCATCCCACAGAGATCGAGCCATTTGGCGGTGCGGCGACCTGTCTTGGCGGCGCGATCAGGGATCCTCTGTCAGGCCGTACCTATGTATATCAGGCAATGCGTGTGACCGGCGCGGCAGATCCGACAGGGGCGGTGCAGGATACGCTGAAAGGTAAGCTGCCTCAGAAGAAGCTGGTGCGTGAAGCGGCTCATGGATATAGCTCTTATGGGAATCAGATCGGATTGGCAACCGGAATGGTGAAGGAGATCTACCATCCGGATTATGTGGCAAAGCGTATGGAGATCGGCGCAGTTCTGGGAGCAGCGCCCAGACGGGCGGTCATCCGTGAGACTTCTGATCCGGGGGATGTGATCATTCTTCTGGGGGGCCGTACAGGCCGCGATGGCTGCGGCGGCGCAACCGGGTCTTCCAAAGTGCATACAGAGGAATCTACGAAGACCTGCGGCGCAGAGGTGCACAAAGGGAATCCGCCAACGGAACGGAAGCTTCAGAGACTATTCCGGAGAGAAGAAGAAAGCAGGCTGATCAAGAAATGTAATGATTTCGGCGCCGGCGGCGTATCCGTGGCAATCGGAGAGCTCGCGGACGGACTGAAGGTTGATCTGGACAAGGTTCCTAAGAAATATGCAGGCCTTGACGGAACAGAGATCGCTATTTCAGAGTCCCAGGAGCGTATGGCAGTTGTAGTGGATCCGAAGGACGTGGATGAATTTATGAAGTATGCCGGGGAGGAGAACCTGGAAGCGACCCTGGTTGCTTCTGTCACAGAAGAGCCAAGGCTTGTGCTGTCCTGGCGGGGAAAGGAGATCGTAAATCTGTCCCGTGCGTTCCTGGATACCAACGGCGCGCATCAGGAGACGGCGGTTGCAGTGGATATTCCGAACCGGGCGGACAGTATTCTGAAAGCTCAGGTGGAAGTGGCAGATGTAAAAGAAAAGTGGCTGGATACATTAAGAGATTTGAATGTGTGTTCACAGAAGGGGCTTGTGGAAATGTTTGACGGTTCCATTGGAGCCGGTTCTGTATTTATGCCCCACGGAGGAAAATACCAGCTTACAGAGACCCAGGCGATGGTTGCCAAGCTTCCGGTGTTAAAGGGGGATTGTGATACGGTTACCATGATGAGTTATGGATTT
>CAZGVY010000037.1:0-13868 GCA_964529215.1 uncultured Mordavella sp.
TTAGAAGACAGAGGAATGAAGAAGGAGTATATAGCGGATCAGACAATTCAGGAGCGTTCTTAATGGAGATGAAATAACGGTTTACAGAGACTTGGGCACGAAGGCATTCCTGAGTGCCTTAGTCTCTGTTAGCCGGTAGTTCATCGTAATGCTGCTCCGTCTGATTGCTATATACTCCTTCTTCATTCCGCGTCCGCTAAGATGCACTTAACACAGTCCGCTAAAGTATGCATTAATAGATAAGATACTCACTTCTTCTTGCGAAAAGAAAACAGGAGGTATATAATGAGCGCATAGCAAAATTACAGATTTTGCCGACAGGAACCTGACAACACTGCATCTCCGACCATAGAAGGGATCCGATATGTCCATATCACAGGAACACAGATATTATTTAAAACTAAAGGCGCTATACTATTTATATGAAAACGGTTATACACAAACTGAGATCGCAAAACGCCTTAACATATCCCGCGTCACCCTCAGCCGGCTTCTGGACGAGGCTAAAGAAGAGGGTATGATCAAATTTGAAATTGTAGATATCAGAGGGACGATGAAAACCCTTCAGCTAGAAGAACAGCTCTGCCGGAAATTCGGATTACAGGATATCAAACTGGTTGACTGCCCAAATGCTGACGAAGACAGCCTGACAAAAAAAATCGCGTCAGAGGCCGCCAATTACTTTGAGCAGCTGATCCATAGTAACATGAAGATCGGCTTAACCTGGGGCAGAACTCTGAATAGCATGATCGAATATCTCCCATCGGACAAATCGGTCAAAGACCTTCTGGTCTATACCCTGGTCGGCGGTTCCTCACAAAGCGTTGATTTCCAGCCAAACATTCTGGCTCAGCATATCATTGATAAGTATGGCGGCCGTGCAAATATTCTCACTGCACCGTTTATGTGCCAGACGGAAGATCTATGCACCGCCATCAAACAGGAACCGGCGATTTCCTCTATTTTAGAGGCTTCGCACGATCTGGACGCCACTCTGGTGGGCATCGGCGAGGAGCCTGTCCGGGACGCCAGCCATCTCTCAGACTATCCTTTTGACACACCAATGATCAATGAACTGGTAGATGCCCAGGCAGTCGGTGATATCTGTGGCAATTTCTTTGATATCCAGGGAAATTTATGTGAAACCACACTTAAAAACCGTATCGTATCCATTAATATCCGGGAACTGCCTAACCACAAACGGGTGATCGGGATCGGCGGCGGCCAGAAAAAGATCCATTCTATCCTTGGCGCCCTGAACGGACATTATCTGCATGTGCTGATCACAGATGTGCAGACCGCCGAAAAGGTATTAGAACTGGCACAGTAGTCTTGTTACCGTATATAAAAGAAGCACATCACAGCAAAAAACCTCTGCTGCGGTGTGCTCTTTTTAATCCCTGCACTGCATAGCCTTTACAGCTCTGCCTTTCTAATCCAGGCTTCAATATCCCGGAACATCATTTCCTCCTGTTCATCCTCCGAATGTAGCTCTCCCACCTTGTCTCCCATGACCTGGTTATTATACCGGATGCCTCTTAAGGCTTCCGGGAGCCTCTGGATCACCTCAGGCTTTAAGGAATCCGAATAGGCCGCCGCCTCTGCGATCCGGCCGCTGTCTATCTGGAATTGGATATCCACCTGCCCCCAGTCAAACCGCTCAGATATCTCATACTGAAATTCAAATTCCCTTCCGTATATCCAGTCCCAGGAAGCATATTTCTTATACAATTCCCGGACTGCCTGTCCATCCAGATCTGTTTCCCTGACCGTACGGCTCTCATGTCCATACACTTCCTCAAAGGTCTCCTTCAGAGCTTTTTTCAATTGCCCTATCGTAAGTTCCGGATTATAATCGGTTAGGTTAGCCACCCTGGAACGGACGGATCTGATCCCTTTCGATTCCAGCTTTTTCCTGGATACATTCAGATACTTATTCAATTCGCCAAGCTTCACGTCTACCATGATCGTCCCATGATGGTAACATCTGCCCTTATGCTCATGAAATGCATTGCCAGAAAACTTCAGCCCGTCCACCAGAATATCATTCCGCCCGGACGCCTCCGCATGGATCCCCAGCTTCTGCACAGCTTTCAGGATTACCTGAAGCTGTCTTTTCAGATCATAATTCTCTTTGCTGGCCAGAAACGTAAAGTTCAGATTCCCCAGGTCATGGAACACCGCGCCGCCGCCGGAAATACGCCTTGCGATCACCGCTCCGTCTTCCTCGATCCTGCTGATCTGGCATTCTCTCCAGACATTCTGGTTCTTGCCGATCACAATAGTATTCTCATTCTGCCACAGATACAGGATCACCTCATCCTCCCTGCATCTGGAAAACAGATATTCCTCTACCGCCAGATTCTTATGCGGATCTACTCCTGTACTTTCGATATATGCCGTCCTGCTGATCATGTCCGTATCCCCTTTATCTATCTTACCATCTGCACTTTCCTGCATCATCCGCCAGCCTTCCGGCAAATTTACAAAAACACCCTATGCAATTATGCAGGCTGATAACTTTCCATAAACTCACTTACCGAAGCCTCGCAGCTCCTCATTGCCAGTATCGTCTTCTCAAATAATACGCCGAGCTCCCAGCCTAAGCGCTCTGCTCCTTCTGCAATCACTTCCCGCGAACATCCGGCTGCAAACCGTTTATCCTTAAACTTCTTTTTCAGGCTCTTAACTTCCATATCCATCACGCTCTTAGACGGCCTCATCAGCGCCGCAGACCAGATAAGACCGGTCAGCTCGTCTGCTGCGAACAATACTTTCTCCATCTCATGCTCTGGCTCCAGGTCACTGCAGATGCCATATCCATGGGAACAGATACTATAGATCATATCCTCTCCCACCCCGCGCTCTTTCAAAAGTTCCGGCGCTTTCTTACAGTGTTCCTCCGGGTACTGTTCAAAGTCAATATCATGAAGCAGTCCGGTGATCCCCCAGTACTCCTCCTCTTCCCCGTATCCAAGCTCCTTTGCATACCATCTCATCACACCCTCTACGGTCAGCGCATGCTGGATATGAAAAGGTTCCTTATTGTATTTTTTCAGAAGTTCAAAAGCTTCCTCCCTTGTCAGGTTACTTACTTTCATTACGATGTTCCTCCTTTGTATTTTGCCGGTTCCTGCAACGGTCATCTTCCCTTCCGGCCTCTCAGAAAAATACTCTCATCAGAATAATCCCAGGATCTTTTCGCGGAATCCATGATAAATCGTGTCATAATCTACATACTTCATACCTCTGTTTTTCAGAACTTTCCGGCACGCCTTCAGCACTCCGTCCGCAATGACTGTACCTAGTTCTCCCTGCTTTAGTATTGCCGGAAATACATAATAAACCAGAAACAGGCTGAGTTCTGAACGGCTTCTGGCATCCAGCTTCCCCTTTTTGCCAGCACAGGCCGCCTCCACTGCTCCGGCAACACGTGCCCCGATCTCGTCTGCTGCAGCCTCCTTATCCTCAGCCCGTTCTGTGTACTCTCTCATTTCCGAAAAATAATGTCCGTATTCTGCATCAAATCTGCGGGTAAACGTCTCGTAGGACTCCTTTTTTAATGACGTCATCATCTCCGTTCTCCCACTGAAAATCTGCTCAATCCCGTCAAGCATCGCTTCTCCTCCAATACCAGTATATCTGGCATGGAACCTTTTCTTCCCTCTGCCGGGTGCAAGAAAAGCATCCTCTGCCATCCTGTCAAGTATAGCATACTTTTTTCGTCATGAAAACGAATAGATTCAAAATGTTTTCGCTGCTGTCAAATGCTCCAGCCCTTTCTTCCATGCGGCCGGTCCAACCTGCTCCGGACTGTCTGTAATCCCATTTGCCAGCTCAAACTGCCTGGTTTTCCCCTCGGTATCCGCTCCGAAAGAACCGTCGATATTAACGGAATATCCAGCGCTGACAAGAATTTTCTGCCACACCCCGACTGCAGTTCCCGTCATTCCTTTTTTCAATATCATCATATTTGCCGTCACAATTACACTGCCTCCTTTTTCCCCAGATTCTGTATTTCCCGTCTCCGCCACTTCTTCCCCACTGACATACCTCCGGATCTGGTATACTCCTTTTCTTTGCCTGTACATCCGGCAGTTCTTGACCGTAGGTCCTCTTCCCCCGCCATGCCCGATCTGCCGTCCGTTTCCCATATACATTTCCACATGTTCTGCGTCCCCCGGGCCATAGAAAATCAAATCCCCCGGCTGCATCAGGTCAATCGCCGCCTGCGGCAGGATCTTATCAACACCCGGCCTCGGATTCTTCCATATCTGCCTCCCGTGACGCAGCTGTTCTCCCGTCCACACTCCAATATAAATTCCAAGACGCTCATAGATCTTCCAAAACAAGGAGGAGCAGTCCGAGTATCCTTCAAATACCTGAGAACGCCTGGAGGATTGCGTATATGCATTTTTACCAAGCCTGGATAAAGCCAGGCTGACAGCCTGTTCTCCGATTGTCATTTCCTTCTCCCTTCCTTTTGCTTAGTATCCCGCTGCTTTGTGGCTGTCTGGCTGTCTTCTTTATTCAGAAGATTCCTCATCATCTCATATAAACCCGTACTGGCAAGCCCGGAGATCATTCCTCCCAGGAGCACTGATGCGTTGAACCCCGATTTCAGATTGATCAGAATATTAACCAGGCAGCCAGCAGATAAGGCAACCAGAGGGATATACTTATTGGGGAAATGATTAAATGCCGTCTTCAAAGCAAAACCCAGGCACAGGCAGATCCCCAGCGTCAGCAGATTCACATATTCAAATAAATATGTCAGATCCATATCTTTCTTCCTTTCCATACCGCCCGCCGTGTAAGCAGAGGCTTCTATTCCCAGTGAGCAAAATACCTGCGCACTGTATCCTCTGTTCACCGGGAATATCTTTTTATCATTAATATGTGCATCTGCCCGCAAAAGTGTGCTTTTCCAACGATTACAAAATCGTTACGCCAGATCCGGCATTAAAAAAAATGATAAAACGGCCGCCGTCTCATCACTTATAAATTGAAAGCAAAAGGTAAGAACTGTCCGTTCCTTTCCCGCTATTCCGCTGCTTTCTGAATACAATTTATTGCATTTAAACTCCGGGGATAGCCAAGATAAGGCAGGCATTGAGATACTACCCGGATTAGAAATGCCTTATCATTGCCCAGATTCATATTGCCTTTTGCGTGGGCAATGAGCTGGGGCTCGCATCCGCCCTGGGCCATGAGGAAACAGAAGGTGATCATTTCCCTCTGTTTTAAGTCAAGCCCTGTACGGGTATAGTAGTCTCCAAAACAGTTTGCAGCCAGCCAGCGGTTGATATGCCCGGTTTTCCAGGCTTCCTTCATATGCCCGCCAAAGATGGCAGCCTGGGCTTCCACTCCCTTTTCCAGCCGGTTTTCCATAGTCGTAGCAGCCTGTCCGGGCAGCGGCAGTTCTATGTTCTTTTCTGTAAATACCTGATTGGTGATCTTCAAAAAGGGAAGCATTCTTCCATAACCCAGATAATCCACAGCCTGATAAACTGTCTCCTTGATCATCACCGGCGTAACTCCATTTTCCAGTGCAGACGGCAGCAGCTCCCGGTACGCATCCACACCGCCGCAGCCGATCAGCGCAGCCAGAATGGCCAAATAGCGGACGTTTGCGTCAAGCTGCTGACCTGTTTCATTCACTACCTCGTCAAAGGTGAAATGCTGAAATCGTTCTACAAATTCAGGATCTGTTTTTTGAAGTTCCATAATACGTCCTCCTTATTTTTCAAATCTCTTACAACTCTTCTCATTATTTTAATGAGCTGTCTTTAACTTATCCTTTAATCCTTTTACATTATAAAGCGGAAATCCGATCATATCAAATACCTGCTTTTTATTTTTTCTTATGCTTTCCAGGCATTTTGTAAAATTTCTTTATCTGTTTCTAACCCTTCTGCTACTTCCATACGGGACATATAATAAGCTCTTAGGCAATCATTGCACCAGACCGTCATATGCCCTGGCTACCTTTCTGCCACCATTTCAATATTAAAACATTAAAAAATACTGGAAACGCCCAATCCAAAGGCTTCCAGTACTTTTTCCCCACTGCGGATAACAGGACTTGAACCTGCACGTCTGAGACACTAGATCCTAAGTCTAGCGCGTCTGCCAATTCCGCCATATCCGCCTGTAAAATATCCCGGATATTACCCACAATTTCCGGGATATTTTGTATCCTATCACACTTTCTTTTCCTTGTCAAATGTCCGCACTAATACAATGATACATTATAAATTTCATTGATCGGATAAGGGTTTCCACCATCTTCCCTCTCATAGACCCGGGTAAAGAATTTCCATTTTCCATCCGTATCCTTAACAAGCGTCAGCTTCTCATAGTTACTTCGGTTTTCCTCGATCATATATTCTGCCTTCTCTCTGCTGGACTCTCCATAAATACTGAAAACTGCCTGCTTCTCCTGCTCACTTATCAGCTCCCCATACCGATTGATCTTGTTGATATCATAGTTTGATACTCCGTATACCGTATAGCTTCCATCCCCATTCCTAATCACATTCAATACCTCGTGATCCATCAGAACCACATATACATTAGAACCACTGGCTCCCGTACCTTTACTGTTGATTGCCTCCTGGGACTGGTACGCCACACAGTCAGAATTTTCATAAGCCTCTTGTGTTGTAACAATCAAGCCGGAATCCAAAAGATTGCGCTCTCCCTTTGTCTGACAGTCAATTCCTGCAATCAGGAAACGATTGTACATCATCTCAAAGAAGTCCATAGGTTCAAACGATATTTCCGCTTCATCCACCGTTTCTCCTGACTCCTCCTGAAGCGATATGGCAATAGAACAGCCCCGCTCCAGATCATCCGCATCCTCTACTTCGTACTCCATCAGATAAATTTCTTTTTCTTTCTGATAAATAGAACGGTAATTATCCTCTAAGAGCGCAATATCATCAATATTCTGATAGGAACCTCCTGTTTCCTCGGCAAGCTGTGTAAGCGTCCCTTCGTCGCACTCTGGGCCAATCCCAATTAAGAAAACCGGGATCTGGCACTCTGCAGCATAAGCAGATACTTCATCTGCGGTATAAATGCTTTCATTGTCCATTCCATCCGTAAAAGCAATGATACATTTTACATTCTGCTGGGACTGGATCCGTTCAATCTCATTCATCAGCGTATCGTAAAGACGGGTATTTCCCTCCGTCGTCATCGTCTGAACTGCCTCGGTTATATTCTCTAGGTCATTTGTAAAGCTGGCACAGATATATGACTCATCACTAAATTTGACAAGTTCCACTTCATCGCCCTTTTCAAACTGCACTGTATCAAGAAAAGCAAGAATTTCCGACTTCACCTGTCCGATATCCGCTTCCATACTTCCGCTTGCATCTGCAATCATGCCAATGCTGATCCCCTCATTTTCATTCAGATTAACTATCTTTTTTACGTCTCGCTCTTTTGATTCTCCCTCTGCACCTCTGCGTTCTGCTACACGGAAATTCTCCTGCGTCAGACCCTCCACAAAAGCTCCGTTGTCTCCCAAAACCTCCAGATACAGTTTCACCGTTGGATAATCGGAAATATCGTACTGGGATACCTCCATCATACAATTCTCCGTCAGAACTGTTTCTTTGTGAGCCTTCTTGCCCGCTCCGCTCTCTGCTGCGTGCCTGTCTATACCTGCAAGCCTGAATCCTGTATATGCGCCCGCCACAACAATGCATACGGAAAAAATCACAGCAAGAATCAACGGTACCGGCTTCTTTCCTGCTTCCTCTGATTCTATCCTGCTTTGTTTTTCATTCCCTTCTGCTTCTTTCTCCGGCTCTGCCACAGCCTCCATAGGAGCATCCGGCCTTTTTGCTCCGCACTGAGAGCAGAACAAATCTCCGTCGTCTAATTTTTTTCCACAATTTTCACAATACATATTCTTCTTCCCATACATAACAGACTGCTACGGTTCGTTATGGTTTTCCTTTTCTATAAATTGTACATTCAGATCTACACCGCCTTCAATACCATCTACGTGTCCCTTCTCCGAATACTGCCAGAAAGTAAACCGATACGGTGTCTGCGGCGCCGGCTCATAATCTGCATACCAGATTAGATATTCCGCCAGCTCTTTCATATCAAATTCATAAGCTTCCCAGATTAGATTGCTATATACCATTGGCTGATAACCCGCCGCCTTCATCTTCTCACAGAACAATACGGTATTTCTTGTAAACTGCTCTCCGGATACTTCATCCGTTCTCGCCTCATCGTCCCGGATCCTCTCTGGATCAAATACAACGGGAAGCTCCAGATCATATCCCTCCAGATTCTCCAGAACCAGCTCTGCCTCCTCAAGCGTCTCTTCTTCATTTACCGCCTGGGAAAAAATATAGACCCCCACGTCAAGCCCCGCCGCTTTTGCCCCGGCAATATTCTCATGGAACCTGGCATCCACGCACAAGTTTCCTTCATCACCATATCCGCGGTAGCCGATCCTAAGAAATACAAATTCATATCCAGCCGCTTTTACCTGTCCCCAATCTACTGTTCCCTGATGTTCAGACACATCCACGCCGCGCCGTATAGCATAACGGCTGTCTCCGTCATAATTAACTCCCTCTTCCGTATTCGTCAGACAGGACCAGTCATAAGCATGCTTTTCCACATTGGGATCCACCGTCATGTCGTGCCATTCTCCCCATGCATCGATAAAATGAAGGGTCTCTGCCTGAGCGCCCGTTGTTCTCTCATTCTCCAGTTCCTGCCCCGCACGGCCTTTTTCTGCGCCTGACTGCTCCATTGCTGTTTCTTTTGTATCCCGGGCGCCGCATCCAAAGATAAGTACACCGCACAACAGCATCACCAGCGCCGTCTTCCATACGTCTTTAACCATTCCTTTTCCTCCCTGGTGCCTCAATTACTATAGCCAGACTCAGCAGAATACGAATAGGGAAACAGCTCCGCAATACACATATCTTCGTACTGTGTCCCTTCCACAGCCTGATTGATAAATACCGTAAATTTATCCGTATATACCGTTTCATCAAAGTCTATATAGATCATGCTGTTTAATGGATGAGAAAAATCAGGACGGAACTCCTTTAATTCCTCACTGACCACCACATCCCCGCACTTGACCGTCACCTTAACCGGGCGGCCATTTTTCTCATAGGTCTCCTTATCCCTGCAGTATCCCGGAAGGATTGCCATTCCATCTGCATGATAGGGAAGCCCGGTACTGATAACGACCGCTTCGCCCTCCCCGGTTCCCTCTGTGCCCTCTGCCCATACTGTAGAAGGATCCAAGTCTGACAAGTGCTCTGTGCTGTGTTTCCGGTCCGGCTCCTGAAGCACCGAGGTAGCATAAGCCTCTCCTGTAAATTTATAAATATTCCGTCCCTCCGGAGTCTTAAGCCCCGTATCAAAACTAAGCGTCTCTCCCATGATAAAATCCAGCCCCGACGGGTCATCTGCTTCCCATGTATATAATTCATAAGGCGTCGAATAATAGTCCCCGGGAACTTCCCGGCTCTCTGCAATTGCAGTAATAGTAAGCCCCGTCTTCCCGGCTTTTTTGACAGAATATACCCATTCTACTCCCATATATCCCCTTACAGCAATGATTCCCGCCTCCCGGTTCTCCGGCTCATATAGCATCGTCGTTCCTATAGCCACCTCCCCAAGAGAATACGCGCTGCCTTCCTCTATATCGTAAGAATAGGCCATCCAGCGTAACGCTGCATTAAAAGTACCTTCCAGTACAAATAACTCAGGTATGCCGTCACCATCCATATCATGTACGCAATACTCTGATGCGCCTCTTTCCCCATTCACTGACTGGCGGACGATCTCTTGATACGCTTCCCTGTAATCCACCGCATAATCTCTGATTTCCGGTTCCGGCTCTGCTTCATCCGCCGGTTCCTTTGGCCGCTCCCTTACTTCCTTTTTATCCTTTTCCGGCATCGAAGTTTCAGTAAGCTGCGTCACATTGCGCGTCCTGCTTCTCATAACGCCAAATACGATTCCTGCGGCAATCAGTGCCGCACACACACCGCATAGTATAATAATCATGATTTTCTTTCCGTATTTCATCTTCTCTTCCTCACAAATCCGCATTATTCAAAATAAATGGAATCCACCACATATCCGTCAAAAAGGCTTTGTTCATCTACGTGAACCCGTATCTTCACCGGTTGGCTCTCGCCACAATTATAGAAGCTTCCGGAAAATTCGGCTGTTCCATCTGCAAAAACCGTACCATTCCCCAGATACTCCAGACCCATGTCGCCATAATCCCCCATATAACATTTCAGCCGGTAATTTCCGTCATTTTCTTCAAAATTTCCCCGTATCATTTCTGTAAATCCACAGCCTAATGTATGTTCACAAAAATCTTCCAGTTCCTCTTTTGTAAAGTCTGCATACGCTTCCCCAGAGCCAGAACTTCCCAGATCTCCATGGATCTCTTTCTGAAGCAGATTATTCCGCAACAGAAGATCTCTTAGCAATGGCATCATATTGCCCTCTGTGATATCCGCCACGCCTCCTTCACACGGCCCGCTTCCACCGTAAATACTGCCATAGACAGCCATCGTTAAGAGTTCTGCATTATCCTGAAACGCCCAGGAAGAAGTTACGCCGTCCCAGGGATTTGCAATATGGATCTCCAGGCTTTTCAGACGCAGGCCGCAGGCCGGGCTAGCCTGGTCAATCTCCCATTCTGATTCAAAAGTGTCCAGAATCTCTCCGTCTGTTTCCAGCCCTCCGGTATAATCCCCAGATATCCTGACACGATCCTCCGAAATCTGTCTTGCCTCTGTAATCATCGGAATTACTATGTATCCTCCCACCATATCCTCCGGCGTACTCCCATCCGTCCAGAAACAGTCCCCCTCCTGCCTTAGATAAATGCCCATCATCTGGTTTGTGACATCCTGCCTTGTCATTGTTCTTCCAAAGGCTGTTTTTATATATGTAAGGAAGCTATCTACATCCATTTCATAATCCGCATTATACAGATCCTGACCCATAGCCGTCATCCCATCAAAATAATTTCGGTTCTCTCTCATACATGCCTTCATAACATCCATGGAAAGCCAGAGAATACTCCGATCCGGCAGGCTGTCCATCTCCACGCTCCAATGATCTGCCGTATACGTCACGTGATGGGAAGCATAATTCATCTCTTCCTGCAGGATTATTTTCTGTTCATCGGTCAGTTCATACGCTCTCTCTGCAAAAGAAGAAGCCTCCTGATCCTTTTCTTCCGATTCCCCTGTATGCCCATCTTCCGTCTTCATCTGTTCCTGTGTCCCGGAAACTGCCTGATTCTCCGCCTGTTTCCGGTCCATCACCGCCAAGACAATGACCGCAGCCACAACTCCTACAGTGATCGTACCGAAGACACAGGCGAGGAGCCTTTTAACCGAAATGCGTTTCCCCTTTGGTTCTGTCTCCGCTTCCGGCTGGCCCTTACCGCCGGCCTCCTGATTCCTTTCAATTTTCATTCCACATTTTTTGCAATACAATGCCTTATCATCTATCTGGCACCCACAGTTTTTACAGTACATATCCTTTCCCATCCTTTTATATGTATAACAAAACCTTTTCTCTCTTAACAGCTTCTCTCATAGGTCTCTTATCTGCTCCAGATAATGGCATCCTGCCCGGACTGCCCTGAATATTTTCTTACTCCCTATATGCTTTCAGAACCGCTTCTCTGATGCAGTCTCTGTATGCCTTTGCGCCTTCCGGCAGCAGATGTGTGTCATCCTCATCAAACCATTCGTCATGTCCTTCGCTTGCCTGATACCAATCAGCCAGATACGTGTTTTCCGTATTTTCTGCAAAAGCCCGTATTTCTTCATTATTAGAAGCTTCCCACTCTTCGCCGGGCGCTTTTATCGTAATAACAAACATTTTCCTGTCCGGCCCCATCTGCTCCCTAAGTCCAAGAAGCGCATCATAGAGAGGCCCATTGGAACCCAGTGCAAAGATCACTCCGTCTCCATCCCATCCTTTTTCCTGTACATAACTATCATAGATCGCAATGCATTCCATCGTATATCTGCCTATTTCCGTATCGCTAATACTGGCAGGAAAAGTCTCATAATAATAGTCTGTAGCATCCAGCGCAATCGAATCGCCTATCAAAAGCAGATTCAGATCTGCCAGGAGTTCTTCATCGGACATATCCTTCCGCTCTGCTTTGGAAGCAGGCTCCTTTTTCCCGGCTGCCTTCTGGCCAGCGAGCTTATCCGCTGTCTGTGCAAGCTCATTCCTGTCCTCTGCCCGGTTCAGCGCGGTCTCCCTTGGGACAAACGCAACACACAGAATTGCCCCGATTCCTAACCCTGCTGTCACAGCAGCCACTTTCAGATTCCTCTGCACCGTCCGCTCCCATTTCCGCCGCTGCCGTCCTGTTTCAGGCTTACTCCGCATGACCGCGATATTACGCCCGATCGCTCCCCGGCGGATTGGCGTCTCTATCAAATAGTAGGACAATGCCGACAGAAGGACGGTCAGGAATATACTGATAACCGCCATCCACCAGACAGGTTTCCTGCCATTACTAATCAGCAGGATCAGGGGATAATGCCACAAGTACATCCCATAGGAACGCTCGCCAATCCATCGGAGAAGATACACACTTAATGCTTTGTTAAGCAGCCCGTCCTGATTCAGCAGTGCGAAAATGACCAGCGCAGAAAGCAGCGTGGCCAGCCCCTGTCCTCCTTTATATAAGAAGCTGCTATATCCGTCAATCCGGACCACCATGTAAATGATCCCTGCAAGAGCTCCTATTCCCAGCACATCCCGCAGCAGGCTGGGCATTTTCTTTCCGATACCCACATATTCTTCTTCCATCGCCAGGAGGCTTCCCAACAGAAGGGAAAACGCTCTCGTATCCGTTCCGTAATATACCCGGCTGGGATCCTTTGCCGGGTCAAACAAAATCCACATCAGGGCAAAAGAAATCACGGCAAGCAGAGCCGTCACCCCGCAGGTCATCTTCTTCCCGTTCCGGAACCGTGTAAATAATAAAAGAAGCAGAGGATAAAACAAATAGAATTGAGCTTCGATCGCCAGAGACCAGCAATGCATCAGCGGCGACGGCGCGCCCGCATTTTCAAAATAGGATGCCTGATTAAAAATCTGATGCCAGTTATTATAACAGAAAATTACAGACAGCAGATCCTGACACGTTTTGGTAAACAATACCCTGTTACAGATAGCGCTTACAAATATCAGCGCCAGGATTACTGTCAGGATTGCAGGAAGTATCCGCCGGATCCTTTTTATCCAGAACTGCTTTAAGTCTATCGTCCCCGTATGTTCTATCTCAGATATCAGAATACGCGTAATCAGAAAACCGGATATCACAAAAAATACCGTTACGCCGAGCAGGCCGCACTTTGCAAAAGGAAGCCTCAGATGATATGCAAACACCATCAAAACTGCGATTGCCCTCAGACCGTCAAGACCTTCTATATAATGATTCTGCATTTTAGAATTATGATCCGCCATTCTCTTTTGTCCCTTCTGGATTCCCCTATAGGAAACTTTCCCTTCAAACTCCCCAAACGATCTGATAAAACATTATTTTGATTTCATTATATTACACATTACTGGTTTTTACAATTATTTCTGCTGCTGGTAATCCTGACTGTCCTGACTATGGATTTCTAAGACCAAATTGAGACATCTTATCCCAAATGAGACGCGGTCGAGACATTTACTTTCTATTATTTTTGCTTACTTTATTTTACTTTTCAACAAGAAAAAAATAGCGGAAACTCCTTAAATGCAAGTGTTTCCGCCATTTTCACCACCTGAGCGTGCGGGGATTCGAACCCCGGACAACTTGATTAAAAGTC
>CAZGVY010000038.1:0-13811 GCA_964529215.1 uncultured Mordavella sp.
ATCATGCATATTGTCCGCAACTCCATGGATCATGGCATTGAGGAGAATGTAGAAGACCGTATCAAAGCCGGCAAGGATCCACAGGGCGAGATCATTCTTTCGGCCGCCCATACGGGAAGCGAGGTACTTATTTCCGTCAGCGACGACGGACAGGGCATGGATACCGACAAGATCCTCGCAAAGGCAGAGCGCAACGGCCTTCTCACAAAACCGGCATATGAATATACAAAGAAAGAGATCCTTTCTCTTCTTATGCTCCCAGGCTTTTCTACCAATGAAGAAGTTACCGAATTTTCCGGCCGTGGCGTAGGCATGGACGTTGTTAAAAAGAACGTAGAATCCGTAGGAGGAACCATCACCATTACAAGCGAGGTTGGCAAAGGCAGCTGCACAACCTTGAAGATTCCTCTTACAATGGCAATTGCAGATGGTATGGAGATCTCTGTTGGCAAGTCCATGTTTACGATCCCAATTGAGAACATCCGCCAGTCCTTTAAGACAAAGCAGGAGAATGTTATTTTAGATGCAAGCGGCAACGAGATCATCAAATGCCTGGACGACTTCTATCCTATTATAAGGGTACATGAATTATACAATATAGAGACAGAGGTTACCAATATTGAAGACGGCATTCTGATCTGGGTAGAGTCTGCCGATAAATCCTATTGCCTGTTCGTCGATGAATTGCTTGGCGAACAGCAGGTGGTTGTAAAACCGCTTCCGTCATTTTTAAGTAATTTCAATATTAAGAATTCCGGAATCGGCGGTTGTACGATTCTTGGCGACGGCAATATCAGCCTTATCCTTGATATCAGAAATCTTTACGCAACCTTTTACAACCAATACTAAATAGCACAAAATTGGAGGAACAGACATGTCAGCAGATACAGTAGAAAACAAATTAAACAATCAATTGGAGGAGGGTGAAGCTCCCGCTTCCACAGAACGGTTCCTGACCTTCAGCTCTAACGGGCTGACGATCGGAGTCAGTACCAACTATGTAATTGAGATCATTACGGATCATGCGATCACCATGCTTCCGCTTGTTCCTGATTATGTTACAGGAATCATCAACCTCCGCGGACAGATCATTCCAATCATTGATATCCGTCTCCGTATGGGAAAGCCATCCGCTGATTATACCAGCGCCACCTGCGTGATCGTACTCAGCATCGATTCTATCCAGATTGGAATTATCGTAGACGCCGTACAGCAGGTTATGGATATAGACCAAAGCCAGATTTCTCCCGTACCTGTAGAAAATCAGCAGGAGCTTATCAGCGGGATGGTTTCATCTGGAAAACGCGTAATCCTGTTTCTGGACTGCGAACAGCTTGTACATTCATATTAGATTCATTCGTGCATTATGGAGACAGATCACCTGTATCTTCATGAGCATTGAGATGATGCAGGCGCCAGATACCTTCTGGCGCTAATATCAGAGAATTAAGTAACAAAGGAGCCGGAAACATGCTTACAATTAATGATAAAGAATTTCACCGATTAGTTGAATTCGTTCACAAAAATTACGGAATTGACCTGTCAAAAAAGAGACAGCTTATCTCAGGAAGGCTTTCTAACACGATTATTTCGATGGGATTTCCTTCTTTTGAAGAATATATTGATCATCTGATCACTAATCAGAAGCCGGAAGATTTAGAGCTCATGCTTAATAAGCTTACAACGAATTATACCTTTTTTATGAGAGAGGAATCGCATTTTAAATTCTTCACCGAGACAATCCTTCCATATCTCGTAGAAACAAAAAAGGATAAGGTATTAAGCATCTGGAGCGCCGGATGCTCCTCTGGAGAAGAACCTTATACGATTTCCATGATCCTGAAGGAGTTTTTCGGCAGCAAAGCTCCATTATGGGATACAAGGGTGCTCGCAACAGACATTTCCCAGAATGCATTAGTCGCCGCCACCAACGCGGTCTACGATGAAGAATCCCTCAAAGAGCTGTCACCGGCCTGGAAGAAAAAGTATTTCATTCCTGTAGGCGAACCGGGAACCTATACGGTAACGCCGGAGATTAAATCCAATGTTATTTTCAGAACCTTTAATCTGATGGATCCTATAAGGTTCCGTCTAAAATTTGATGTTATATTCTGTAGAAATGTAATGATATATTTTGATCAGGCTACAAAAGAAGCTTTAGTCAACCGATTTTTTAATGCGACGAATCCCGGAGGCTACCTCTTGATCGGCCATTCGGAAAATCTTAGTAAAACGGCGACCCCTTATAAGTATTTGATGCCTGCAACTTATCGGAAAGTTTAAACTCGGAAGCTGCTTTTGAACATTCAAAAGCAGCTTTTCCTTAGATATTAGATTTTTGAAAGGAGTTTATTACCATGAACAAAAAAATAAAAGTACTTGTTGTAGACGATTCCGCATTATTCCGTCAGATGATCATCAAGCATCTGTCCGAGCAGCCTGACATTGAGGTTGTTGGTTATGCAATCAATGCATTCGATGCACAACGTAAGATTCCCCAGCTTCAGCCTACCGTATTAACTTTAGATGTAGAGATGCCCGGAATGAACGGGATTGAGTTCTTAAAACAGCTGCTTCCTACTAATCCTATCCCGGTTATCCTCGTATCTTCATTGAATCTGACCGTTTTTGACGCTTTATCTGCCGGTGCTATTGATTTCGTCCGGAAACCGGATATGAGCACTGCCAATTCAAAAACTGCATTTTTCGCATCGCTTACACAGAAAGTAAGAGGTTCTTCCATGGCGAAAGTACGTCTTCCAAGAAAGAACGCACCCATTCCGGCAGCTCTGGCTGCAAGCAATGCGGCAAAGGCACAAAAAACAATGCAGCCCCATCCAGGATCTGCACCGTCTTCCGGAACAGGGAAGCCGATCCCATTTCCGCCTCTTCCGAGAACGGTTCTGGATTCCACAATTATTGCCATCGGCGCCTCCACAGGCGGAACCGAAGCAACCCTTGCCGTTTTGGAAAAGCTTCCGGCTAATATACCTGGAATAGTGATTACCCAGCATATGCCTGAGGGCTTTACGGCCATGTATGCCCAGAGACTGAACCGGATCTGCCAGATGGAGGTCAGGGAAGCCCAGAACGGAGATGTCATCCATCCCGGACTTGCTTTGATCGCCCCGGGCGGAAAACAAATGGAAGTGATCCGGTCCGGACGTGGCTATATTGTACAGTGCCGTAACGGAGCCAAGGTAAGTGGTCACTGTCCGTCCGTAGACGTATTGTTCTCCTCTATGGCAAAGAATGTTGCAATTAATAAAGTAGGGATCATTATGACCGGCATGGGCGGCGACGGAGCTGACGGCCTCCTTAAGATGCGCCAGAGCGGGGCTTTTACCATCGGACAGGACAAAGAATCCTGCGTTGTATACGGAATGCCTATGGTTGCCTATAATCTTGGCGCGGTATGTACCCAGGCTTCCTGCGACAATATTTCCTCTGTACTGCTAAACCATCTGAAAAAATAATACTTGGCTGATTCTTTTATTTTTGGTTATGATTCCAAAATTACTGCCGATAAATATAATATAACCAAGAAAACCATTTAAAAAGGTTTACAAAATAAAGGAGTACAGTATGAAAATATCTACAAACAATAATATGATCAACAATTATACAGATTTGCGTATTCATACAAAGGAATACTCTGCTCCTGCTGTAACCTCGAACGACGAGCATAGCAATTTTGATGCGCTTATCATACAGTCAAATCCAAGGCAGATTGAGGAACATACCTTTGCAAAGTCTGTCTCCCGTCAGTTATCAGATGATGTGAGAAGCTCTGCCTCTGCAGATAGGATCGAACAGCTAAAAAGCCAGATTGCTGATCATTCCTACCCGATTGACGCATATGCGATCGCATCCAGGATGCTTCTGGTCTAGGGGGTCATAAAAGTATGAGGGATTTTTCTAATTTTATCAAAATTATAGAAGAACTTATCCTTTTTTTCGATGATCTGATCTCTATCGAACAGGAAAAACTGGACGCCGTCGTCCATAACCGTGTTTCCTTTGTAGAAGAATGTATGCATAAGGAACAGGCGGCCGTCCTGAAGCTTCGGGGACTGGATCAGAAAAGGGAAAAAGAACAGGAAGTTCTTGGCGTGAAGGATCATTCTTTTAAGGATATCCTCGGAGAAGCGCCGGAAGATGTCTCTGCTGAACTTAGACCTTTATTTGACCGGTTGTCTGATCAGGTCCGCGTATATCAATCCATCAGCGGCAACGCAAAAGACATGATCGAAGTGAATCTGCACACGATACAGTCTGCAATAGCTGCAAAAGATTCTGCGGGCAAAGAGACTTATTCTGCATCAGGCAGGAAAAATGACAATAACAACCACCATTTTACAAGTCGTTCCGTATAGAAAACAGGAGGAGATAGATTATGATACGTTCTACATTTGCCGGTTTTACGACAGCTCATCTGGGAATGGCTGCCAGTCAGAAAGCCCTTGATGTAACCGGCCAGAATATTGCAAATATCAATACGCCAGGTTATACCAGACAGCGTCTGGATATAACCAGCTTAAATATGCAGAAGGGAGATTTTTATAACTCCAATTCCAGTATCAAGGTAGGTTTCGGTGTTATGATGACAGGTGTTTCACAACTCCGCGATCCTTTTCTTGATGCTCAGTACCGCTCCCAGATCAGTAAAGTTGGTACTACAGACGCGCATGCCGCCGGATTTGAGCAGCTTGCCACCATCTTTGATGAATCCACCATGGACGGTGTAAGAAATGCTTTTATTTCCCTTTCCAGTTCCTTAAGTACACTTTCTACCCAGGCTGGAAATAAGGAGAATGATACGGCAGTACGCTCCAACATGCAGGTGCTCCTGAACCTGTTCCGTGAAAATTCGGTACGTCTGGGAGACATCCGCGAAGATATGCAGACTGGTTTTAAAGCCAACGACATTGCAGACCTTAACCAGCTTCTTGAGAACATCGCTGAATTGAATACCAGCATTAAGAACAGCCAGATCCTTGGTAATCCTGCACTTGAATTACAGGATCAGAGAAATACCCTTCTGGATGAACTGGGCAGTTATCTTCCGATCACAACCAACTACTGGGATAAGACGATCGCTCCTCCGGATCAGACGGTAGAGGTATTAGACGTTTATTTCAACGACGTCAATGGAAAGAAGCACACGCTTATCACCGACGGCCGTTTCGGAGAGTTCAGTACGAATGTTAAAAAATTACCTGTTACACTGGAGCTTACCGACGCCGACAGCGGGGATACGGTACAGCTCGCAGGCAATCAGGAGGATCCTAACAATCCCGGACAGCAGATTTACGTAGAGATCCTTGGTTCGGGTACGATAAAGGGAACCCTTGATTTTCTTAATAAGTCTGGCGATTTTGACCATACGGATTTCAAAGGCCTTGGCTATTACGAGAAGGCGCTTGATTCCCTGGTTGATACCTTTGCAAAAGCATTTAATGAGGCAAACGCAAGTATCTTTGATAAAGACGGCAACAAACTTACCACACCGGAAGCACGCGACCTCTTTGAAACTTCTGACGGAAGCACAGATTTTACAGCTAAGAATATAAAGATTTCAGATAAGTGGCTGAACGGAACCTACGGAATCACGATTTCCAATAAGGTTATCAACGGCGAAGGCGGCTCTACTGCAAATGAAAATATTATGAATATGATTAAGATGCTGGAAAAGAGTTACAGTTTTGAAGTAAACGATCAGTACGGAGCGCCGGTACAGTTTTATAACGGAAGCTTCCATGACTGCTTCGCTAACCTGGAAAATACGCTCGGTATCGACGCCAAATCTGCAGAAACGATGCTTACGAACCAGATTACCGTACTGAACCAGACGTCTAATTCCAGGGACGGGGTTTCCGGCGTACAGCTTGACGAAGAAGGTATGAATCTGCTGCATTATAACCAATCCTATAATGCTGCTGCAAGATTAATGACTACACTTGACGAAGCCCTTGATAAACTGATCAACGGAACCGGCGTAGTCGGAAGGTAACAGGAGGTCTGATATGAGAATAACAACAAACGCCATTTTAAGAAATTATAAATCAAATCTTGGTACTTCATTAAAGAATCTGGATACCGCAAGAACACGGGTTATGACACAGCGGAAGTTTAACTCTACTGCTGAAGACCCGGCTAACGCTCTGAGAGCTGCTATCCTGGAGCGTAAATATATGAAAAATGAAGATTACCTTAACATCGTAAAGGATGCACAGTCTTTCCAGGATTCCCAGGAGGACGCAGCAATGCAGATTGCCAATATTGCAAAGACACTGAGCAGGCAGTATGGACTGGAAGCCTTAAATGGCACCAATGGCTCTCTTGACACCAGAGAAACTTATGCGGACGCATGGAGAGGCGCACAGGAAAGTCTTTTGCTGAGCTTGAATGCAAGCTATGAAGGTAAATACGTCTTTGCCGGAAGCGACGGCAAATCTGCTCCTTTTAAACTGGAGGAAGTTCAGGATCCCAATGATGCGACGAAGACTATACAGCGCCTTACATACCGCGGCGTTGACGTCAACAGTACAGATCCTGCAGACCAGGCCGTTTTAAAGGAATTATCCGAGGATTCCCTGTTTGTGGATCTTGGCTTTGGACTGAATGTAAACGGCACGGGAGAGAATCTTTCCATTGATTCTTCCAGCGCATTTAACACCAGCCTTCCGGGTATTAATCTGGCTGGATTTGGATTTGACGAGAATGGCCTGACGAATAACATTGTCCTCCTCTGCGGGCAGATTGCGGACGAATTAGAGAAGGAAGACTTTGACAGAGAGACGTATACCAATCTCTGCAAGAAGTTCGACGAAGGCCGTAACAATGTCCTGGAAAAAGTAACGATCCTTGGAACCCAGACAGAATTCTTAAATACTACCAAAGACAGGCTGGAGACCAACAGCATCAGCATGGCTACTCAGATCGACAATGTTGTGAATATTGATATGGCTGAAGCTATCATGAATTTCTCCTGGGCACAGTACGCATATAACGCTGCCTTAAAGGTTGGCAATAATATATTAACACCGTCGTTTATTGATTTTATGAATTAATAAAATAATCAAGAAGGGAGGTAACCATTTATGAATCAACTGATTAAGATCACAACTGTTCCGATTCAATATGAACTAAAGATCAATAATGCCCGTTTTGAGCGCCGCAGTTCTGAGGCTCAGCTCGAGATCAGCAGAAATAAAGGCGGGCTTTCTATTAAAAGCCGCCCTGTTAAGTTAAATCTGGATTCCTCTGCTGCCAGAAGCTCTGTAAGCCCAACCCCGGTCCAGAGTGTTGCACAGAGCGCGCAGAAGGGAATTGAAGCTGCTTATAGTGCGACGGCACAGATGGCCTCAGAAGGCCAGCTCCTGTTAAAAGCAGATATTGGTCAGGATGTTATCGGACAGATCATGCAGCAGAGAACTGCAGCCCCTACCGGGGAATTTGAGCTCGGATTTACTCCGTCCGCACCAGTAGATATCAGCTATCAGGCTCCGGATCTGACGATCAACTACGAGATGGATAAATTGAATTTCGATTTAAAAGTAGCAAATGGGAATTTTGAATTTATTCCTGGTACGATAGAGATGTCGATTACACAGCATCCTGATGTGTTGATTGAATATGTAGGCGGGCCGATCTATGTACCACCGAGCGCGGATCCCAACTATGTACCATTAGACGTAAGGGCTTAATCATAAGCCCTTACTTTTCTTTAACTTCCATAAAACAAACTTTTCACTTATCTTCAGGAGGTATACGATTTTGAATATCAATGCAAAATACTTTGGGGAAATTTCATACGATGAGAAAGAAGTTATCCATGTTATAGACGGATTATTTGGATTTGAATCCTACACCAGATACCTTCCCCTCTCATTTAACGAAGATGATGATTCTATGCTTTCCTTTCAGAATCTGGAAGACGAATCGCTCTCATTTATACTGATGAATCCTTTCACCATCTGCCCTGATTATGCGCCGAAACTTTCAGATGACGATATCAAAGAACTTGGAACAAGCTCCATTGATGATATATCTTTCTACGTCATTAGTGTAATTAGAGATACCATAGAGGAATCCACAGTTAATTTAAAGGCTCCTCTTGCAGTAAACGCCATAAACCGCAAAGCAAAGCAGATAATGCTGGATCAGCCAGAATATACGCTCCGGCATACCTTAGGCAGCATGATTCAGAAGGAGGGGAAATAGAATGCTTATATTACAGCGTAAGAAAGGCGAATCCCTTTCCATAAACGATAATATCACCTTAACCGTAATCGACAGCGGAACTGACTGGGTCAAGCTCGCTATTGACGCTCCGAAAGACATTAAAATCCTCCGGTCAGAGTTAAAGGAAGCTGTTGATGAGAATAAAAAAGCTGCTGCTGAAATTCCTCAGAATGTCCTGGATCAGATTTTAAAGAAGAACTAACTATAAAATGCTGAAAGCCTCTCTCTTTTGAGCCGGATTTCAGCATTTTCTGACTTCATTTTATCATACATACCCTGTGCTATACACTGCAGTCAATAGACGCTACAGGCGCCGCAATAACGGACACGCTGACTGCCTCCGTGCCGGATCCGCCGGAAACACTTCCTGCGGAAACTCCTCCGGCTTCTGCCGCAGCCATACCGGAAGGAAGTGAATCCACATACTGCTCTGCAATCTGCCGGAATTTCTCGTCATCCAGATTCGTTCTTGGCAACGCATCGTCAAGATGAGCTGTCTGGCTCTGTTCAAAGGCATTTCTCGCTGTCCTTTTCTTTTTCAATTCTTCTGCCAGCTGTCTTGCGAGCTTCTCTTTCATTTTCTTTTCTGCTGCTTTCTGCAGGCGTTCGATATTCTCCTCCTTGTGGAGTTTTGCAATCTTAAGATTACCACTCTGTATGACACCCCGGATCTTACGCACAATTGCCGCCGCTTCTGCCGGATCTGTAACCTGCGCTTTCACCTTCTGGATTTCCCCATATTTTGAAGCAATAATTCCTCTGACAGAGGCCACATTCTTTGCATTCGCAAGCCGCATCATATTCGTACTATGAGAATAATGATAAGTTGTTATATTGTTCTTTTGCTTTGCTTTTTGCGCATAGAAGGACGTAGATTCTCTATCTCTCCAATAGGTTGGATATATCTTTTCCTTATCCCGCTCTTTTGTCGCGGTCCACATGGATACCTGGCCTTCCTCGTCAATAACCAGACCCATGCTGACTAATTCCTTATCTCGAAGAAATGCTCCTGTCTGCGCTGTTTTCTGATAGCTGTTTAAATGACGCAGAACATCCTCTACCTGATTTCGTACCTCCTCATCCGTACTCATCTTTTCTAACAGTTCCGGAGAAATCGTCACGTTATTCATACCTGTCATGGCAGAGCCATACTGACTGATCTGGCTCTTATTCTCAAAAGAGAAAAAATTAAAATTGATATGCTTATAATTCTGTTTCAGATAATTCATCATTTCTTCTGCGCCAGACTGGACTGTATTATCATTTGCCGCCGTCTCTTTCTGGGTAATTACCTGAGTTTTCTCATTCATCACTTTCATAGGAATCCCTCTTTCTCCGTCTCCTATAAACACATGCTTCTATTATAGATATCGGCGGAAATGACAGGATTCATAAGCTGATGCCTTCCCTGTCTTTCTTCTTTCCCTACATATTTTCCAGAATTGTCATCTGGATCCTTTTTTGTACAAGATCCGCAATTTCTTTTGTTTTCATATCTTTATAATCTTCATATAAAAGTGGTTTTAAAAAATGCACCTGTACCGTCACCGGGCTTATTGTATTCGTATCAAATGGCTGAAAGGAATTGATCAGCGCTACTGGAACGATCGGGCATCCTGCTTTTGTTGCTGCCTTAAAGCTGCCTGCCTTAAAATCCTGAACCTTATTCCCTTCTTTGGACCGGGTTCCTTCCGGAAAGATCACATAATTCCTTCCTTTTTTTACTTCATTTGCCACACTCTGGATAACTTTCATAGACTGCCTGATATCCTCTCTGTCCATGAGATATCCTTTCATACAGGCAATTACCTGTTTCAAAAACTGAATATCTTTTATTTCTTTTTTCGCAACCACTGAAAACGGCGTTGGGCATGCTTCTACAATTGCAAGCACATCATACAGGCCCTGATGATTTGGGAAAAACATAAATCCATTCTTTTCAGGAATGTTTTCCCGTCCATAGGTCTTAATTGTAACATTTCCGCCTTTATTGGCGCGGAATACGATAAATCTTAACATCTTATAGTGCTCTTCCTCTGTATATTTATCTACATGGGCTGCATAATAGCATAATTTGCACCACATATATGGCACAAGAAATATATTTCTTAATACCATAAGAAGTATTCTTTTCATCTTATCCTATTTTCCTTCCTGCTCAACTTTTTCCTTCTTAGTATAACCGTATCATAATTTTTAGTCAATGATTGCGGTTTTCCCAGAGGAGAGTTATACTATATACAGAGGCTGATAATAGACAAAAATCAAACTGACGAAATGATAAGGAGGATTTTTTCATGACGGTTAATATTAATATGGAACATCTGAAACATGATGCTGTGGATATATTCTGCAATGGGTTTGCATGTTCAGAATCTGTAATATATGCTCTGCGCAAACACTTTGAGATCGATCTATCTGACGATGCGATCGCTATGAGTACGGGATTTCCCTGGGGGCTTGGCGGACCGGGCTGCCTCTGCGGCGCCGTTGCCGGAGGAACCATGATCCTTGGATATTTCTTCGGGCGTACAGTACCAGGAGACCCGAAAAATGTCAGATGCTTCGCCTTAACAGAAGAATTTCACGATGCATTTAAAAAAGAATTTGGCGCTACCTGCTGCCGCATTCTTACAAAAGGTATGGAACGGGATTCCAAAGAACGGAAAGATCACTGTATTAAAATGGTCACATTCACGGTGGAGAAAATTGCAGAAATCGTGATACGTGAATTAAAAGCAGACGGTAAAGCGGATTTATAATTATTTATAAAGAGAGTATCGCTCAATCATCTAATCTGATGATCTTGCGACACCCTCTTTTCTATTTTTAGACATAAAAGCGGAGCCATTGCTTTATAGATGATTATTCATCTATTTTACAACGGCTCCTTTATATAGCTATCATTCATACAGGAAACTTATTCTTCCATTTTCTTCCGGTAAAGATTCCTCTTTGCTTCTTCTTTTTCTTCATCCCTTACCTTTTCAATACTGGCAACGGTCGTATGATCTTTCAGGTTAATCAGCTTGACGCCGGATGTTATTCTTCCAAGAATTGATATTCCGCTACAGAACATCCGTATAATAATCCCATCCGTATTAACGATCATGATTTCCTCGTCTTCACTGACTGCTTTAATTCCTACCACATTTCCAGTCTTTTCTGTGATCTTATAGCACTTAACACCTTTGCCGCCTCTGTTCTGCGCCGTAAATTCATCCAGCAGAGTACGCTTGCCCATACCCTTTTCCGATACGATCAAAAGCTCATTTCCCTGGGTTACAAGCTGCATTCCGATCACTTCATCCCTGTCTGCCAGGTTAATTCCCCTGACTCCCATAGAAGTTCTTCCTGTTGCTCTTACATCCGTCTCTGCAAAACGGATACACTGACCGTATTTGGTTGCCAGAATGATTTCCTGATTTCCATCGGTGAATTTCACCTCTATAAGCTCGTCGTCTTCCCGAAGCGTAATTGCAGCAAGCCCATTCTTCCTGATATTAGAAAAATCGATAACCGGCGTTTTCTTCACAAGCCCTTTTTCGGTTGCCATTACTACAAATTCGCCTTCCCGGTACTCATCCAGCGGAATTACTGCACTGATTTTCTCATCCGGCATAAGCTGGAGGAGATTCACAATAGCCGTTCCCCTGGAAGTCCTGGAAGCCTCCGGGATCTCGTAAGCCTTCAGGCGGTACACACGCCCTTTATTTGTAAAGAACATAAGATAATGGTGTGTATGCGTCATAAATAATTCTTCTACATAATCCTCATCTATGGTCTGCATTCCCTTAATACCTTTGCCGCCCCTGTTCTGCGCTTTAAACGTATCTTCAGACATTCTTTTGATATATCCAAGTTTTGTCATGGTAATCACTACGTCTTCCTTCGGTATCAGATCTTCCATAGAGATATCATATTCATCAAATCCAATGGACGTTCTTCTCTCATCGCCATACTTATCACGGATGATGAGGATTTCCTCCCTGATCACGCCAAGAAGAAGCTTTCTGTCTGCAAGAATTGCCTTTAACCGGTCTATCTTTATCATAAGCTCCTTGTATTCACTTTCCAGCTTTTCTCTTTCCAGGCCGGTAAGCGCTCTCAGCCGCATATCTACAATCGCCTGCGCCTGTGCGTCTGACAGCTCAAATTTTTTCATCAGCTCTGCTTTTGCTTCCTGTACATTGGCAGAACTTCTGATAATCCTGATCACTTCTTCTATATGGTCTAAAGCAATTAATAAACCTTCCAGTATGTGCGCCCGTTCCTGCGCTTTATTCAGCTCGTATTTCGTACGCCTGGTTACTACATCCTCCTGATGCGCCAGATAATACTTAAGCATATCAAGAATATTCATAACCTTTGGTTCATTATTTACAAGCGCCAGCATAATAACGCCAAAGGTATCCTGCAGCTGCGTATGTTTATAGAGCTGGTTCAGGATAATATTCGGATTCACGTCTCTCCGGAGTTCAATACATATCCTCATACCCTCGCGGCTGGATTGATCGCTTAATTCCGTAATACCATCAATCCTCTTTTCCCTTACCATATCTGCAATCTTTTCGATCAGGCGGGCTTTATTGACCATGTAGGGAAGCTCTGTGACAACGATCCTGTTTTTCCCATTCGCCATTGGTTCAATATCTGTTACTGCACGTACGCGGATCTTTCCCCGTCCAGTCCTGTATGCTTCTTCGATCCCTCTGGTTCCAAGGATCATCGCCCCCGTAGGAAAATCAGGTCCCTTTACTATTTTCAATATTTCCTCAATAGCAGTATCATCTTTTTCCTCTATTTGATCGTCAATAATCTTCACAACAGCATTGATCGTCTCTTTCAGGTTATGAGGAGGAATATTCGTCGCCATACCTACTGCGATACCCGAAGTACCATTTACCAGAAGATTCGGAAATCTGGCCGGAAGAACTGCAGGTTCTTTCTCTGTCTCATCAAAATTCGGTATAAAATCAACCGTATTCTTATTAATATCTGCAGTAAGCTCCATAGATATCTTACTGAGCCTGGCCTCTGTATAACGCATAGCCGCCGCCCCGTCTCCATCCACAGATCCAAAGTTCCCATGCCCGTCAACAAGAGGATACCTGGTTGACCATTCCTGAGCCATATTTACCAAAGCGCCATAAATAGAACTGTCTCCATGGGGATGATATTTACCCATGGTATCTCCGACAATACGAGCACATTTCCTATGAGGCTTATCCGGCCCGTTATTTAATTCAATCATGGAATAAAGAATTCTTCTTTGCACCGGTTTTAATCCGTCCCTTACATCTGGTAAAGCACGGGATGCAATTACACTCATTGCATAATCAATATAGGAAGTTTCCATGGTTTTTTTCAAATCCACTTCATGGACTTTATCAAATATATTATCTTCCATATTTCCTCCTGTCAGATGTCAAGATTCTGTACATACTTGGCATTTTCTTCAATAAATTCACGGCGGGGTTCTACTTTATCACCCATCAATGTTGTAAAGGTAAGATCCAGTTCAGAAGCTGTCTCTTCATCCATCTTAACCCGGAGCAGGATCC
>CAZGVY010000039.1:0-13800 GCA_964529215.1 uncultured Mordavella sp.
GGGAGCTTACGAGACAGCTATGAAAATTTAGCCTCTATACACAGGGCATGCATTACGGGATACTTTGGAGTATATATTGGCAAACATATTAAAACAAACCTGGACACTGCCATCCGTGACAGATGAATACCGCCTGAGCGGGGCAGCGCTGCGGCAAACTAACTGCTAACTACACTTAAGACGCTCAGGAATGCCTTCGCGCCTAAGTATCCGTAAGCAGTGGATTTTGCCTCCGCTAAAAACGCCCCTTCAATACTCATGCAGCATTCATCTGTCACGGATGGCAGCTGTTTAATGGCTCAAATATTGCTGGCTGTTGGGCAAAAGGGGTAATCAAACAATATGATGCCAGTTTGCAGAGTAGCCGGTAAACAGCGGATGGAAACAGAATACACCCTCTGAACAGACAATTCAGAAGCGTTTTTAATGAAGATAAAATAGCAATCTACGGAAACTTAGGCGCGAAGGCGTTCCTGAGCGTCTTAGTTTCCGTAAATTGGTAGTTTATCGGAATGTTGCTTCGTCTGTTAGAGGGTGTATTCTGTTTCCATCCGTGTCCATCAACGGATACTTATTTACTTTTTTTATGACCCATTTTCCAATATATCCTCATCTTCTGTTCATCCAGATTCTCCACGAATTTCTTCTTAGTTAAAAGAAAATCTTCAATATCCATTAAAACATGATAAAGGATCGCCCTGCTCTCAAATTCTTCCCTGGTTCTGGGCAGGCGTTCCTTTTTCATGTCATCAAACAGTTCCTCCAGCCTGCCGATCTGTTGTTCCGGAATATTAATTTCAACCACATATTCCTTCATATACAGCAGATAATCGGAAATAACATGAGCCTGCACCGGCATAGAACGCACCTTCCTCATCTCCGAATGCAGGTTGTGCAGGATCTTACATTGCTGGAAACGCATTTCAAAATAATCAATATAATAGCCCGGATGTGATTGAAAGGTATTATCCTGATATTCCTGCGCTTCTTTAATATAAAGATGAAGTTCATCTTCCAATGCCCTCATATCCAGCCAGACATTCTGCTGCATCGGCTGATCCGACAAATACATTGCCAGCTCTTCTATGATCATTTGAAGCTCTTCTTCCACATAACGCATTCCGTCTATGATATCTTTTTTACGGTTATGGTCATCGTTGAACAGATTCATGATCAGCGCAATAACCACACCTGTCAGTACAAGCAGGAATTCGTCCCGGACAAACTCCAGCGTATATTGCCCGCTCGACATAAAATGTACCCCTACCAGGGCATTTACCGAAATCGTCCCCATCCAGCCCATCAAACCGGCGATCAGCACATTCGCAAATACATACAAACCATATCCGATCCATCCGTGATCGATAAAATTAAAGATTACTCCCGCCAGCAAAACTGCTATAAAAAAGGAGAGTATCCTGTAAACCGACAGCTTAACCGTATCCCACTTTGTAGACATAAGGGTAAGCAGCGCGATCGTTCCTGCAGGCGTTACCTGTTCTAATCCCATCATCGACGCCGCCACCATTGCAGCGCTGCTTCCAACGCCAATCTTAAATGCACGCAATACTATCTTTTTAAATTCCTTTTTTTTCTTAAACATATTCTCCCCGTCTTCCGTTACTCTTCCCTTCGTTCCAGGTAACACTCCCGGATCCATCCGCTCTCCTCTGCGGATCGTTTCCTCATTTCCTTCTTATGCCTGATTTTTATTATAAACCATCCATCTTTCCTTTATCCCTGGCAGAAAGGCTCTGAGCTAAATTGACATCTTTCCCTTTATCAAGTATGATGTACTGAAATACCATTTATTTTAACGATTTGAGGAAGAAACCTATGAAGCTCACATCCGGAAAACTTGCCATATTATCGCTCTCCCTGATGCTGGTATCCACCTATTCTATTTCAGCCATCCTGCCTTTTATGCTTGATTATTACAAAGGCTGTTCCAGCCGTCAGGTAGACATTCTGATTTCCATCCCTTCTTTTGCCATTATGCTTACGATCCTGGCCAGTACATGGCTTGCACGTTATCTGAATGAACGCCTTATGATCACCGGCGGCCTGCTGCTATTATCTCTTAGCGGCATCGCTCCTTTATTTATCCAGGATTATCCATTCGTTTTACTTACCAGGATCCTGCTGGGGCTTGGGATCGGCCTGGTCAATTCCAGAGCCGTCAGCATGATCAGCGAACGCTTTGACGGAACCGAACGCACCGCGCTCCTTGGTTACCGCAGCGCGGCAGAGACTCTTGGAAATGCCCTGCTGACCTTCGCCGCAGGACAGCTGCTTTTATTTCACTGGACAAAAGCATTTCTCATCTATGCCTTTGGATTTGTAATCCTGGCCTTCTATCTGCTCTTTGGTTCAGACAGACAGGCCTGTATCTCTGCATCTTCCCATACCGGCAGTTCCCCATCTGTAAAATCCGGAGGCAGCAGCCGGATGATCCTTTTCTATGCGGTATCCGCCGGATGCCTGATCTGTACCAGCTCTTCTATCTCTATGCGCATCCCGCTTCTGGTATTAGAAAAGAGCTATGCCAATGAGTCACAGGCCAGTACCGTCCTTGGGCTCTTCCTTCTGGTCGGCATTATTTCCGGCATCCTTTATGAGAAGCTCACCTCTCTTGTCCACGGGCATTTATTCTCTGCCAGTGCGCTGGCCTGCTGTATCGGGCTGCTCGTGATCGTCCGTGCAGATTCTATACCGGTTCTTACCGCCGGAGCGGTTATCAGCGGGCTCGCACACACTGCTGCCATCACCTGCGTTTTTAACGGGCTGCCGGTTCATCTCCCTATAGAACTGATCCATACCGCCACTTCCATCGTATTACTGGGCTGTAATCTGGGCGCTTCCTTAACTCCGTTTGTCATAGGCTTTGCAGAACATCTCCATCCGGGAGCTTCCACTGCTTTCTATGCCTGTGCCATCCTCCTGTCAGCCGCCGCCATAATAAATACAATTCTGAACAAAGTAAAACCAGATGCCGCGATCTCTGTCCTGTAACAGACCGCTAATATTTTATTTTAAAACCTTTTTCGCCCTCTTCCGGCGGAATCTCTTTGCTGTCCACCCACTCCACCCGGATAAACCGGTCTGTGTTCAGGCGCACCAGCAGTTTGTCAACCAGCAGTTCCCGCCCCTGGACCTCCATCAAAACGCTTCCGTCCCACTCATTTTTCACCCATCCGGTAAGGCCTAATGATTCTGCAGCAAGTCTTGCAGTGTAGCGGAAGCCTACTCCCTGCACTCTGCCATAAAACACAACCCGTCTCCGTACCTCTGCCATAATCGCTCCCGCCTTATTAATATCTGTTATGTACATCCTCCGCGAAGCACATCATATCCTTTACCTCGATTACCGCACCATCATCAAGCACCGCTTTGCCGCTCATCCGGCCAAAGACCTGATGCTGGTCCGTTTCTATGATAATTGCCGCCGTCTTCGCCGCCCGGTCCAGCACTGGTACAAAATCCATCTCAAATCTGCCGTCGCTGGAAGAGAATGTCCACGGCTTCATATAATCACCTTCTGGAATATGAAATGTCACATCGTCCAGTTTATGCGCCTTTCCGTCATAAAATAATATATTCTCAGACGCCGCCGAGGTATCTCCGAACCCATAACCGATATTAAATCCAAAGGGCTTTCCATTTACCACCGTATTTCCCGATCCCCAGTACCAGCGGTTATCATAGGTCCACACACCCCGTCCCCAGTCCAGGGTTCCAAAGTCCGTTTCCCGGTCAAAACGGTATAGCTTCCCGTCAAATTCCATCTTCCCGCTTGCAGGCATACAATTAATCTTCTGATTATAATAAAATGCCGTTTTCTTCTCCTTCCAGGGCGTCGCTATTACCATGGTATCCATCTCCGGCTGTTCCAGCGTAATATCACACCGGAAAGTTTTCCCCTTATAAAAGTTATCAAATTTACAGCGGATGCGGCGCAATCCTTCTACTACTGTATATTCCATATGGAGCCGCTTGTCGCGGTAAACCGTATCTCCTCTTTCCGACGTAGGCGGAAGCCCGAATTTCCCCATAGGAAATGCATTCAATATGGTCTCCGTATGCTCCCAGCCTTCTTTAAAATTCAGCAGGGACACGGACTGCAGCCCAATATACCCGTCGTCTGAAATCGTAAATGCTCCTGCAAAGTCCTCGTTAAGTACCAGATAATAATCCCACTCCTTGATCCGGAAGCCCGGCGCCCGGATCTGCCTGCGGTCATATCTCTGTATCAGCCGTCTTGACCAGCCCGGCTCTCTGAGCGATCCATCCTCCTTCAGCAATGGCTGCTTTGTAACAACTTCATGGTTCCTCATATCATATGCGGCCTCCCTTCCTGCTTCATACTTTGTTATCCTTCCCGGATATCCCCCCGTTCAATATGAAAATCAATAATTTCCTTCATACGCTCCCATACCTGAGGGGATATTTCTTCAATTTTCTCATTTCTCTTATATATCTGAGACTTTTTCACCTGGTGCTCTCTCCAGCTTAAGCCTCCGCTTTCATGATTCAGAAGGAGCGGCTGGAAATTATCCAAAAGATGCGCAAACCTGGCCTCTCCGCTTTCATACGCCTCAAATTCTTCCCAGAGCTCCCTGAAATATCCGCCCTGATCCTCTGGGAGGATCCCAAATATGCGGTCCGCCGCAGCCACCTCTCTTGCACGCTTGCTTTCTGCTCCCTTTGCATCATACGCATATGTATCACCCGCGTCAATTTCTACCAGATCGTGGATCAGCACCATGATGATCACCTTCAGGACATCGACCTCCTCCACGGCATATTCCTTTAAAAGAACGGCCGCTACTGCCAGATGCCAGGAATGCTCTGCATCATTCTCTTTCCTGTTTGTATCTGCAAGCCATGTCTGCCTGAAAACATTCTTTACTTTATCAATCTCCATCAGGAATTCAAGCTGCTTTTTCATCCGTTCCATTCTAAACTTCACTCCTTACACAGCAAAACTACTGCCTTGTTCTTATATAAAAATTGTACTATCTCCTTGCTTTTCGCGCAAGCATTTTCCGAAAATTCACCTGCGGAATACCGAATCCCACTATACAAATTCCAAAAGATTCGGTATATTTATAGTATGATACAACCATCAAAAACATATAAACATCGGAGAGAAAGGATTGAAAAGTATGTATAAAAAGTTAATGACCTGTTTATCCAGCGTAAAAGAAAAAATCGATTTCAAACCAGAAACCGCCCTTATTCTTGGTTCCGGCCTGGGCGATTACGCAGACGGGATCAAAATCATCCAGACGCTCAGTTATGAAGATATCGAAGGCTTTCCTGTGTCAACCGTAACCGGGCATAAAGGACGTTTTGTATTCGGTTATGTAGGCGAAGCCCCGGTAGTGATCATGCAGGGGCGCGTACACTATTACGAAGGCTACCCCATGTCGGATGTGGTTCTTCCTACCCGTCTTATGGGACTTCTTGGCGCAAAGAAACTCATTTTGACCAACGCAGCCGGCGGAGCAAACACTTCTTTCCACCCAGGGGATTTCATGATGATCACAGACCATATTACCGTCGCTGTTCCGAATCCTTTAATCGGTCCAAACATCGGGGAATTAGGAACCCGGTTTCCGGATATGAGCGAGGTTTACAGCAAGCGCCTGCAGGAAGTGATCCGGAATTGTGCCAGGGAGTGTAATATCACGCTGCAGGAAGGCGTCTATGTACAATTTACCGGGCCCAGCTATGAAACCCCTGCGGAGATCCGCTTAGCCCAGATCTGGGGCGGAGACGCTGTCGGTATGAGTACGGCCTGTGAAGCCATGGCTGCCCGCCACATGGGTATGGAAGTCTGCGGGATCTCCTGTATCACAAACATGGCTGCCGGACTCTCATCTGCACAGCTTAGCCACAAAGAGGTTCAGGAGACTGCCGACCGTGTATCCAGATCCTTCAAAGAACTGATCACCAAAATTATCATGAATATAGGATAGCCAAACGGAGGTATGACGGAAAATGAAAAAATATAAAAGAATATTTACAATTGTTGTAGACTCTCTGGGCGCAGGCGCATTACCGGACGCCGCTGACTATGGCGACGCCGGCACCGATACCATCGGCCACATTTCACAGGCAGTGGAAGAATTTAAGATCCCGAATTTCCAGAGACTTGGAATTGCCAATCTCCATCCCCTGAAACAAGTCGCGGCTGTCGAAAACCCGCTTGCCTATTACTGCTTCCTTAATGAAGCAAGCACCGGGAAAGATACCATGACCGGTCATTGGGAGATGATGGGGCTTCACATTACCAAACCCTTTAAGACCTTTACCGAAACCGGGTTCCCAAAAGAACTTATAGACGAGCTGTCCGCAAAAACCGGACGGGTTATCATTGGCAATAAAAGCGCCAGCGGAACTGCTATCCTGGACGAACTCGCAGAGGAAGAAATCGCCACAGGGCATATGATCGTATATACCTCCGCCGACTCAGTTCTCCAGATCTGCGGAAATGAAGAAACCTTTGGGCTGGAAGAATTATACCGCTGCTGTGAAATTGCGCGGGAAATCACAATGAAGGACGAATGGAAGGTGGGGCGCGTGATCGCCCGCCCATATGTGGGAAAGAAAAAGGGTGAATTTAAAAGAACCAGCAACCGCCACGACTATGCTTTAAAGCCATATGGCCTTACTGCCCTTAACGCTCTCAAAGACGCCGGGCTGGACGTTATTTCCGTCGGCAAGATCTTTGATATTTTTGACGGCGAAGGACTGACCGAATCCAACAAATCCAAAAGTTCCGTCCACGGAATGGAACAGACGATCGAGATCGCCAAAAGAGACTTTGAAGGCCTCTGCTATGTAAATCTCGTAGATTTTGACGCTCTGTGGGGACACCGCCGAAATGCCCCCGGTTATGCTCAGGAATTAGAGCGCTTTGACGTAAAGCTTGGAGAACTCCTGGAACTGCTGAAGGACGATGATCTGCTGATCATTACCGCCGACCATGGAAACGACCCCACGCACACCGGAACCGACCATACAAGAGAGCGCGTCCCCTTCCTTGCCTACTCTCCTTCCATGAAAGGAGCCGGGCGGCTTAAAGACGCACAGACCTTCGCGGTGATCGGCGCTACGATTGCAGACAATTTCGGTGTTAAAATGCCGGAAGGAACCATCGGAAGCTCTATCCTGGAAGATTTATCTTAGCGGGGAAAGCAGGTGATCAAAATGAACAAAGCAGCAATGGTTGAACTGGCCGGTTATTTAGGCTCTGTTTTAGTAGTTGTTTCTATGCTGATGTCATCTGTCGTAAAATTACGGATCATCAATACGATAGGCAGCTGTATTTCAGCAGCATATGCGCTGATCATCCACTCCTATCCCCTGGCTCTTATGAACATCTGCCTGATCATCATTAACTGCTATAACCTTGCAAAACTGCTAAGATCCCAGCAGCAGTATGATCTGATCCAGGTAAATACGGATGACGCATTCCTCTCCTACTTTACCGGCAGTTACAAAGAAGATATCCTAAAGTACTTCCCCGGAAGCAGCCTGGATGCCTCAGGCTGTGATACCGCCTACATCGTATGCTGCAATGCAGCCCCTGCCGGACTTCTGCTTGGAAATATGTCTGAAAACGGTGTCTTAGATATTACGGCTGACTATACGACGCCTGCATACCGGGACTGCTCCGTAGGAAAATATTTATACTCCAAATTGCCGGAACAGGGAATCCGGAAACTGATCTATGCCGGATCCTGTGAACGTCACAAAGACTATCTCTTAAAAATGGGATTTGTGTATACCCACGGCGTGTATGAAAAGACATTAGTATAGCCTGCATCAGTGTACTGTCCTGCTGGTCTCCGGGGCAGTACACTGGTATATGTTCACTCTTCCTCTTCCTGGATCCAATTTAATGCCGCATCCCTTGCCTGTATCTTTGCCAGATTCAGCTCCCGCACTGGTATCCCCTTATATCTGTCTGCAATTTCGTAGAAATAATTCCGCATTTCATCTTCTATCTCCATGTCCCGGCTAAATCTATACTCAATGCCGGATCCTTCTTTTCCGCCGCCATAAGCGCCGTCCTCAATCTCCGCCGGCTCTATTCCGGCAATCACCGGAGCCGCATCATCAGACAATCCATATAGCATATACTGGACATCCGTTATACTGACAGTTTCCCAGTGACGGAGATTATACTCTGCGGTCATCCGGTCCGGTTTTGCAAAAGAAAGCAGGATATAACCGCACCCCACTACTACCGCAATATAGCGGAACATTGGGAAATCTTTCCGGTAAATATTTACCGTTACGCCGCCCATGATAAACGCCAGAACCGTCAGGAACCACAGCACCAGGATCCGCAATAAGGTCAGATGATAGGTCTGTACATACATTGCCATCCGGTAAGCCGCAGATGCGATCATGATAAACGTACAGCCGCAGACAACCGTTAAAATCCCGCTTAGCAGCCGGCTTTCCTGAAACAAAGCAGCGCAGGCCAGCACCAGAATGAAATTTACAATAGCTACAAAAAGAAGTTCAAAAAATCCTTCCCGCGCATAAGACGAATAAGTCACTCCCTCAGGGAGCGTCCCCATCCTCAGGAACAGGTACCGTATCTGTATTCCTGCATACAGCACATATACTCCGGCAAGAATGCTGGTAAATGTAATACCAGTCAGCGCATGATACTGTTTCCCTGTCCGCCCCTCATCTTCAAAGCTCTTACTGCACAGTGCGCTTAAAAACGCATAGCTGGCGGTAAACCCGGCGAAAATCATAAATCCAACCCAAAACGCCGCGCTGAGTTCCAAATCAATAAACCAGTCTTCAAAAATTCCCGCAAAGACCATATCGGAACGCACAAGCGCAGGAAAGACCACCAGTAAGAGTCCAGCCGCAATCAGTATTCCCATGCCTGCCGCCGCTGCCGTATTCTTCTTATCTTCTCCCGCTTCTCCCCTTGCTTCTGCCAGACAGGCATATCCATGAGAAAACGGGCGGAACACATGTCCCAGCGCTGTGAAACAGATAACCGTCATATTTTTTATAAATACGGGAACGCTCCATTTTTCATCCTCATAGAACTGGTGTATCATCCCAGTCAGAAACAGCAGCAAAGAACCAAGCATATTAAAAAACACCAGAAAGCCAGAGCAAGTCATCGCGGTACTGATCCCCAGTAGCACCATCCCGGCGGCATACACCGCCGTTCCCTTCTTTACCTCAACGCCGATCCGTTTTATCAGCAGATAGGAAATCCCCATCATAGCACACATCAGAAGCGGTTCGGTGATCCCATTTGGATTCTCATACCGGCAAAAGGCAAATATCACCCCATACAGCAGGCACAGTCTGGCAGCATATCCATAATTTTCACGCAGCATCTTTACAAGCGGCGGTTCCTGCACATTCGTTGTATTCATTCGTCAGCTCTCCTTTCTTATCCGGCTGCTTTTATCCATCATTCATTCGGAACATATTCCAGAATATCCCCCGGCTGACAGTCCAGCGCCTTGCACAGCGCATCCAGCGTTGTAAATCTCACCGCCTTCGCCTTATTATTTTTCAAAATAGACAGGTTTGCCATCGTAATATCGATCTCTTTCGCAAGCTCTGTGACCCCCGTCTTTTTCTTAGCCATCGCCACGTCCAGATTCACTATAATCGCCATCATGCCACCCCCTATATGGTCAGATCCGTTTCTTCCTTATAACGGACCGCCTCGGCAAATACGTTCGCCAGAACCTGGCTGAACAGCGCTGCAATAAAGAATACAAGGACAATTACTGCTGTGGCAGGCGTTGGCACAAGAAAAATCTTCACAATAAATGCCACCGCGATTACAAGGCTTAAATTCGCCATCACCTGGAGGCTCCTTACATTATCCGGCACAAAACAGGTTCCCTTCAGAACTGTCCGCATCATCCGGCGCAGCTGCGCCACGATCATCAGGCCGCATACCCCTGACACCGCAAAGATCAGCAGCATGAAAATAAAATTATCCGATAAGGCCTTCGAATAATATCTGCCCGCCAGCTTTAGCGTAAAAGGAAGGGTCGTCAGCACGGCGATCCCACAATAAAACATCAGATCCAGAATGACTTTTGTAAATTTGTTCATTTTCTCCTGCCTCATTTTAACACTCCTTTTTCCAGGAATTTTATCTGCGTCTTTTCCCTGCGGGTTTTAATTTTCCTGTCTTTTTGTTTTCCTCTTTTCTATACTATAACACTTTGTATATTGAATTTCAACATTTTCTTATCGTTTTTCAATAAATTATTATTTTTCTTCGATAAACACGTTCCACTTGGGCCTTTTACTTATTATAACCGTATATGGAACCCATATTTATTTTTTGATCATATTTTTGTATATTTCCGCCATCCATTTCATACACAACCAGTAATTCCTCTCTCTGACATCATCTTCCTCTTCCAGTTTCTGCTCCAGCCATTTTATATTCTCTTTCCAATCCGGCCGTACAATCCCCATCTTTATACAGCGTTTCGCCTCTTCCACTAATTTCCCGTCCGTACCCTTCTCTTGCATATTCCGAAGCAGTTCCTGCGCCGTCTCATCATACGGCGGATTCTGAAACCCGCCTTCTTGTTCCCGGTATACGAGCTCAAAAACACTAATTTGTTCTACATTTGGTAAAAAGCAAGTGTCTTCAGCACTTTCACACACATGTACATAATATAAAGAAGCCTTTTTCTTCCCTTCCGCCCGGCGGATGATACGCCCCAAACGCTGAATGCGCTGCCGTTGCTTGGATGTTCCCGACAAAATAATACCAATGGAAGCATCCGGCACATTTACCCCTTCGTCAACCGCCCTGCAGCTGATCAAAATTCTTATCTCTCCCCTGCCGAATCCTTCCAACGCATTTTTATTCGCCTGCCGTCCCATTTTCGAATGGTACCGGCTTACCCGTCCCGGATATTTCCCCGCCAGAATCCAATATAACTGATCTGCCTGGCTGATACTCTCTCCGAATATAATAATTTTCTCCCTGATCCCCAGCCTTCCGACCAGATCGCAAACACAGGCCAGGCGCTCTGCAGCCAGACAAACCAGCCGTTTCCTCTTGTAAGTAAGCATCATATATCTGGAAGCCAGCTCCGAAGCTCTGCGTTCCCTGCTGTCACACAGCCTGCCAAGTATTTCAAAACGCTCTTTCTGGCCTCTTCCTCTAAGCGAAGGGCAAATGTGAAGAAGCTTGTTATATAGCTGCATCATACTCTCTGATATTTTTTCATATTCGTCTCTTTCTTCAGCTCGGAATTCCACGTCGATATGATAAATGTCATACGGGCAAACAGTCTGTTCACGGGATGCTTCCGCAATTCCATAATTATATATTTCCCGTCCAAGCACCGACTCCAGGTAGGCTTTTTCTTCACCTACAGGCAGTGTAGCCGACAGCCCCATAGAAAAATAATTTTTCTCATGTTCTCGTATATATGGAAAAAATTCAAAAATCAAACGGTTCTGCGTGCTTCCATAATGATGGCATTCATCCGCGATCAGGAAGACAGCTTTCCCTTCCCGGATTTCCATAAGAATCTGTCTTGCCAGTTCATATCTGGCTGAATTAATCACATAAATCATATATTTCCGATCAGGTGCCGATTTCTGTCCTCCGCCTTTCAGCCCAATCTGCCCCCGCAATTCTTCTGGCTTTCTTCCTTTACCAGACTGCGCTCCCACCGTACTTTCTTCACAGACCCGCGATTCCAGATATTCCTGCAGGTTCCGCTCCCATTGATACATCATTCCCGCATTTGGAGTCACAATCCTTACCAGAAGTTTCCCGGAAAGCTTTTCATCCAGACGTTTTACCGCTTCCAGCGCCAGCATTGTTTTACCGGCGCCCGTAGCCGCCTGCACCATTCCTCTTCCATGATTTCCAAACCACCGTTCCAGACATTTTTCCTGCCACTCATACAGCTTCTTTTCCATAAACATTCATTCGCTCCACTGCCATCATAACTGCTCTTGCACTATAGATTTAATCTTATCATAATATCATTATTTTCGTCACAACTTATTGAAAACATTTGCCGTTTCCTATATACTTGCGTTAGTAATAAAACTTCTACCCGCACTATGCCTGTTTTCTGGCAGCCCCGCAGGCAGAAACAAACTATAAATTACCAATAGAAAAGGAAAAATAACATGAATTATGAAGACTTTTATCAGGACATGCAGCCCCAGGAAAAATCCATAAAAGATGGGATTTCCTCTCTCCAAAGGGCTTCCAAAGCGATCCACAGGGAACTGGAAGCCGGAGGCATGAAGAATCTGGCCAAAGACCTGGCCTCCATGGCTGAAACCGCCGCATCGCTTTCATCCGCTCTAAAAGACGCTGCGGATACGGTAGCGGGTTTTGATACACAGGCCTATTTTGAAAGCGGCGATTTTGCCGGCCAGATGCTCTCCATCTGTCAGGAAAAAGGAGTTGATGTCCGGGGCGAATTCCCGGTCTATGAGATGTTCCCCTACCGGGTAAGACTGGATGTGGAAAATCAGGATATCTATCTCGACCGCAAAAAAGTACAGTGTATGCGCCCTGCAAGCTTTATAGAAACCGTTACGAAAGGCCAGGAGAAGCTGAATAAAGCCTCCTTCAATGCCCTCACCTTCGCCGGCGAACTTGCTTCCGCCTATGACCTGGCTCTCTTAAAGCTTCAAAAACGGCCTGGTTCTGACATTTATCTGACCAGCCTGTATAAATATTTAGCCCCTATGGGGCGTTTTCGCAGAGAATACGATCAGCAAAGCTTTGCTTTTGATCTGGCAAGATTATACACCTCCGGCGAGGAAGCAACGAAAAATGGAAGACGGTTCCAGTTTGGACCTAGCCGGGACAACAAAAAGGCTTACCGTATTCTGGATAAGGACGGCAAAGAACAGTACCTTGCTACCATCTGTTTTATTAACGAAGAGGTAGACGAATGATAATGGAATATACAGATACAATCCAAACTCAGGAAACAGCCACCCCTCTCCCGGCCGAATCCCTCACCTGCGGGATCAGTTTTCTCGCCGATTTCTGGAGGGAAAAATATCTGCAGGAATATATTCGGAACGGCGGCAGCAAAATGAAATTCATCACCGGGCGCACTGGAAGCGGAAAGACTCATTTTCTGCGTCTGATGGCTTCCATAGCTCAGAAAGAAAATTATGTAACTGCATGCTTTTCCGCCAAGAATATCTGGATGCACGATTTCCGGGAAATCTATATTGAAATTTTCCGCCAGTGCGATATAATGGGATGCCTTACCCTGGTCAGCCGCCATCTAATTGAGGAAATGGGCTTTGACCCGGGCGAAATACCGGAAGGAATGCGTTTTATTGACTATCTGTCCCAGAACGGTTTTGGAGATGCGCTGACCAGGCGGGAGATCCGTACTCAGCTTCGGCAGATCTTTCTGGAAAATCCCCTGCTAGATAATAACTTTGCCCTTGCCTGCAGCATGCTTACCGGAAGTATCCTGGGCTATCCGGTTCTGGAGGAGCAGAATAAAGAACTTCTTCTGGCATGGTTAGAGGGCGACCGCACCGTCAAGCTTACGCAGCTAAGAGCTTTAGATTTCTATCCCAGCCGGATCACCAAATACAATGCCAGGCATATGCTCCGTTCTCTGGCTGAGGTAACCCGTATGGGCGGATATTCCGGCCTGTTCATTACCATTGACAACCTGGAGATCCTGATCAGCCGCTCCAGCCTGGAGCCGGTACATTACACTAAGATGAAGCGGGAAGATACCTACGAGAGCATCCGGCAGCTTATTG
>CAZGVY010000040.1:0-13670 GCA_964529215.1 uncultured Mordavella sp.
TTTTCTCAACCTTCTTTCTTAGAATTTCATATACTTGAATTATACAGGAAGCTCCATAATGTGATTTTTATTTGGGGATTTCCTCTCCCCACTGGTTGTTTGCATCAACAATTTCGCAAATACTGATATTCTCATTCCGATATCTTGCTTTCGGATTCTTTTCCGGCATTCTCATTTGAATTGCCATCATTGGACACGCATGGATACAAGCCATACACATCATACAGCCTTCCGGCTCCCACACGCTTTTCTGCCCTTCCATATGCAGGCATTTTCCCGGACACACCTTTGTACAGATTCCGCACCCAATGCACTCATCCGTAATCTGGTAAACTTTGGAAAAAGCATCATCCGGCATCCCAGCTATCCTGTCCAGATATTTCTGGTGTACCGCCAGGTCTGCATCTGTTACCGGAGCGATATATTCTTTTCCGGATGCAATGTCTTGCACAATCCGCTCTATCTGACCGTCCACATTCTTATCCAGTGCCTTCTGCTCGTTCATGTCAAATCCGGGCAGGAAATTGTCAGCCATCAGCACCACATTGATATAAGACGGGTGTATTCCCAAATCCTCCAGCAGTTTCTTCGTAAGCTCTGCCGTTCCTCCGTGGCGGTTTCCGTATGTCAGGATCATATAAAAATAATCCGTTCTGAATGTTGAATTTGTGAGAAATTCCCTGACCAGCAGCGGAATTTCATGCCCAAATACAGGACAGGCAACGCCAATCTTATCCGCCGTGTAAATCTTTTCCCTGTCGTGTACCGCCTGCGCAATGCTAATCCGTATCTCATCTAACTGTTTTGCCACATACAAACTGTTGCCTGTAGCTGTAAAATAGAACACCATCTTTCCTGATTCACCGTCTCCTTTCCATACTGTGTCTTTCGTTCTCCAATCTTCCTTAATTAACGTCATTTTCAGTTTTTCAATCCATGTAACATCTATCATCTCTGCTCTTTGTATCCTTGATGGAGATTGAAAAATGCATCTCTCCATGCTATAATTAGAATTAATGTATTAGAAGACATAGATTTTCTTGTTTCTGACTTAATTATACTGATTTTTATGAAAAAGTACATTTTCAATAGCGAATACTGCTATAAATAGAATTGATACTGAAAGGATCCAAACATGATCGAACTTTATGAACTGCGTCAGTTTGTGGCATTTGCAGACGCTGGAACCCTGTCCGGTGCTGCAGAAATCCTGCATCTCTCACAGCCCGCTTTAAGCAGAAATATGAAAAAGCTGGAAGATGAGCTGGGTGTCCTCCTTTTTGAACGGAAGAAAAACAAATTGGAACTGAATGAAAACGGGAAATATATCCTGAAACTGGCAAAGGAACTTCTGGAAGATGCAGATTCCTTTACAGCAAAGGCCAGAGATTTTGACAGAAAGAACCGAACTATCTCCCTAGGGGTCTGCGCTCCAGCTCCAGTATGGCTCCTTGCCCCTCTAATCACGAATATCTTCCCACATATGACACTACAGACCGAGATAGATGATGACCGGAGACTTCTTACCGATTTAGAAAACAATGTCTATCAATTGGTTGCCACGCATACACAGCCTGACGCAGCACAATATTTTTATAAGGAATGTGGGAAGGAATCTCTGATGTTTGCTCTTCCGGAAGGACATAGATATGCCCGTAGGAAAAGCTTGTCCTTTGCTGAGATGAATGGAGAAAATATGCTCCTCATGCCGGATATTGGCTTCTGGGATTTTGTCCGTACAGAAAAAATGCCTGACTCCCGTTTCCTGATGCAAAACGACCGCTTTAGCTTCAATGAACTGGTACAGGCATCTTCGCTTCCGTCTTTTACATCAGACCTTGCAGAAAAGTATACAGAAGTACCACATAACAGGATCAATATCCCTATCTCAGATGAAAAATCAACGGTTACTTACTATCTTGTATGTAAAGCGGTTAAGAAAAAGTCCTTTTTATCATTGTTTGCGGCTGTCTAATACATTTTAACTGCCTCATTCATTCTTTTAAAAATTTAACTAAAACAAATTAAGAATCAAATTCGGTTTGAAAAAGATAATTGATCTAATAAATGGGGAAAATAATGATGAAAACAGTTTTAGAAATTAACAGTTTATACAAAAACTATGGAGATTTCTATTTACAAGATGTAAATATGTTACTTAAAAAAGGTACATTGACTGGATTTATCGGTCCGAATGGGTCTGGAAAAACGACAACAATTAAATGTATATTGAATATGGTGCAGCCGGATAAAGGTAAAATTACGGTTTTGGGCATGGATAGTATATCAAAAAATTTGGAAATTAAATCAAAATTAGGTATTGTATTAGATGATGGTCATTTTTATGAGGATTTGAGCATAACAAAAATGAAAAACTTAATTGCTCCAATGTATCCGGCATGGGACGATAAAGCATTTTGTCTGTACATGAAAAAATTTGGACTTTCAGAGGGTAAAAAAATTAAAGATTTATCCAGAGGTATGAGAATGAAATATGCGCTTGCCCTTGCGCTTTCTCACGGTGCAGATATCTTTATCTTAGATGAGCCGACTTCCGGGCTTGACCCATTAGTCCGAAGTGAACTAATGGATATTTTAAAAAATATTGTATTTGAAGATGGCAAAACTGTTTTAATGTCAACGCATCTTACTTCTGATCTTGATAAGATAGCGGACTATTTGTACTTTATACTTGATGGTAAAATTATTTTACATGGGCGAAAAGATGAAATAAAAGACCAGCATGCCATTGTAAAAGGCGATGTAGCGATACTATCCCCGGATTGCGAGAAATATTTTGTTGGAATAAATAAAACTGCCTATGGCTTTGAAGGACTAACCGATCATAAAACTATACTTAAAAAGGCTTTGCAAAAGCCCGTTATTTATGAAGTTCCTACGATCGAGGATATTATGCTTTATTATATAAGGAGGCACAAATAGTGCAGGCAAATTTTCTGAAATTCACTAAAATGCAAATTTCAGCGTTAAGCCAGATTGTATGGCTTCAACTGCTTTGTATCGTATTATATCCGATGTTTTTTAATCAGCTTAACGCAGATGATGACACGGCAAATATCATTACCTATACTGCGGGATTGTTAATGTTATCATATCTGATCATCCGGAATTTTGCCTTTAATGACGCAAAGTATAAGACTAAATTATTATTCAGTATACTACCGATAACAAATGGAACGATCATAGGGGCACGTGGGGCGATCGTCTATCTGTTTTGTTTGGCGGCAACTCCTCTTTTGATTTTTTTCTCAAAGATTATTCATATAATTAAACCAGAAATGTTTGCTGTTGTGCCATTCCATATCATACCTTATGGGTTATTATTAGCAACTGTATTTTTACCGATCGAGTTTTTAATTTTCTGTTTTTTCGATACGCAAAAAGCAGATATTATTGCTGCACTTGCTATTTTCCCTTATATGGGGCTTACGTTTATTTTCTGTAAGTACCTGATGGACAACCTGTTTGGGATAATTGTGCCTATATTAGCTGTTATCACTAATGTTATTTGCTTTATGATATGTCAAAGACTGTATAGAAATATTGACAATATCATTTTATAGTCCATGGGCTCCTCCCTCAAGCTCCCGGTACAGCCCTTCTAATTCCTCCTCTGTCAGCTTCCTGTATGCTCCCGTTTTTAAATTCCCAAGCTCAATATTCATGATCCGCACCCGTTTCAGTTCCGTCACCTGATATCCAAATGCCCCGCTCATCCGTCGGATCTGCCTATTTAACCCCTGTGTCAGTACAATGCGGATTTTATATTTGCCGATCCGCTCTACCTTGCAAGGCCTGGTCACCTCATCCAGTCCCTTTTCCTTATCCACGATCCGCACGCCTGACGCCATCCCTTGTAGGAATTCCTCTGTCACCGGCTTATTTACCGTTACCTTATACTCCTTTTCATGATAATTGCGGGCGCGCATCATCTGATTGATCAGATCCCCGTTATTGGTCATAAGAAGCAGGCCTTCAGAATCCTTATCTAACCGCCCTGCATAGGTAACCCTTACCGGGTACTTTAAGAAACGGATGATATTATTCTTCGTCCGCATATCCTCCGTGCAGACCACACCCACAGGCTTATTTACCGCAAGCACCACCAGCTCGTTTTTGCTGTTTACTTCCCTTTTTCCCACAGTTACCTGCTGTCCCGGACGGACCTTCATACCACAGGCTGCACGTACGCCGTCCACACGCACGTTTCCTGACTCAATGAGCCGGTCTGCCTCCCTGCGGGAGCAGATTCCCGCATCGCTGAGATATTTATTTAAACGCACCGGCTCCGGTTCCCAATTCTCGTATCCTCTCCTGATTCTATCCTTCATATTCCGCTCCATGATCCATTTCTCGCATCTATACAATAATTATTGTACTGATTTCCTCATTTAATGTCAATTTGCAGCTTTTCTTTTTAGGTGACATATGCTATAGAAATAATAAATTTTGCCAAAAACCGTGTTGCCTTTTAGGGATTCTATGGGTATAATATGAGAGAGTGAAGAACTCGCCGATCATCACGGTCAGAATATGATGAACGTGTATGTTTAGCTTCCGCAAGCGACGGGGTGCTGTAAAGCGTAGAATATCGCTTACGTGTAGATAAGAGCTTGCCATATGCCATGGCAGGCTCTTTCTTTTAGGAAGGAAGATGTACGAATGAAATTTGCATCTTTTCTTTTTAGGTGACATATGCTATACTTGCAACAGTAAAAAATAAGGGAGAGTTTTATGATCAGTCTTATATTAGATACAAAACGCTGCATGGCGGAGCTTCTTCTGCGGGAGACCTTTGACGATTTTCTTTTTATGGAAGGAGAGATCACTACCTGCAATAAGTTCTCCATTGACGGATACATACACAAAGATTTTTATGGCGCTGAAGATACCGAAATGCTCTCGGAGGAAACCCACAGCGCCTGGAAGCAGCTTCGTGATTTCTGTTTTTCTATTATAAAAGGGAAACGGACGCCGTTGAATTTCCGGCTTATTTTTTCTCTGCCGAAGGCTGAGACCGCCAGATTGATCACAGAAAAGCAGCTGGAGTTCCAGCCGGAGACCGTACAGGGCCTCTACTTAAATTTCAAATATGACGGTTCTGCGCTCATCTGCACTACCGGAACATCACTGAATACCTTTACGCTGGATAAGTCCTTAGAACATGCCTTTGACAAATGGACCGGTGAATTTTTCTCGGCACATGGGATAGACTGGAATCTGCAATAAAATGCAGCCGCCCTGCATCCGGTATTCCCCCTGCGCAGGGCGGCATTTCTTCCGCCGTCTAATATAATAATCCCCGATAGATTTCTTCCATTTGATCTAAAGCTTCACATACCTTGGTTCAGCAGCCTCTGATAAGCGCCGGATACTGCCGTCAGAAAATCATCCAGAAGCTTTCTCCTGTATTCCTTCCATGCTCTAAGATCTGCCGAAACCCTGACAGGATTATCTCCACATCACCGGCAAGTTCTGCACTGGCATCCTCACCGGCTCTGGATACGTCTGCCCATACAGTTCTAATTCAACCTTCTTTATCACCTGTGGTTCCACCGGTGTGTTCACTTCGACTCCCTCAATCGGAAAATCCTCTACCGGTACAGTCTCTACCTTCTCCAAACGGCGGATTTCTTCCATCCCTTCCAATACTTTTCCAAACACAGGATAAATGCCCTTGTGTTCCGGGCAGTCTCTCAGCGGAAAGAAAAATTCCCCGCCTGCAAGCCCATCCTCGCCGTAGCCGCCCATACAGACGCATCCCGGATGGGAATCGAGAGGCGTCACCTCAGGATTCAGTTTAAATTCATTTGGTATCAGATATTGCGCCTCTTTCTTCCCAAATCCCGTATAACTGATATCCACCCAGTTCCCCGGTACAATTCTCTGAATTGCATGCCCGTCCATCAGTCCGGCAGATGCAATATAGATAAAGCTGTTAACTGTATTCGGCGCCGACTCCGGCAGCAGTTCAATCACAATCTTACTTCCATTTTCCATATCAATTGTTGCAATCGGATTCATAATTTCCTCCTGTTATCCCTGTATGATCTTCAGTGTCTTTGGGTAATGGTTCAATACTTCAGCCCCATCTTCTGTTACCAGAACCAGATCTTCAATACGTACTCCCGTTTCGCCCGCCAGATAGATACCCGGTTCAATGGAGAAGATCATGCCCGGCTCCGCCTCCTTTGTATTGGCCAGGGAAACATCCCCGAATTCATGCTCTGACATCCCTATAAAATGTCCCAGGCGGTGATTAAAATTCTTTCCGTATCCAGCCTCCGATATTATATCCCTGGCTGTCCGGTCCAGTTCACACAACGGTACGCCCGGTTTAATCTTTGCAATTGCCGCCTCGTTTGCCCTGCGCACCAGCTCATAGATCTCCTTGTTTTTATCTGTCACTTCCTGATAACAGAAGGTTCTCGTCATATCCGAACAGTAACCATCTTTAATACAGCCCACGTCAAAAAGCACCACGTCGCCTGCACACAGAACTGTACCGTCAGGCATATGGTGAGGATCTGCCGCATTTGCCCCGAAAGATACGATCGGCGGAAAGGAAAAATCTTCCGCCCCCAGCTCCTGATAGATTCCCAGAAGCTGATCTGCGATCTCTTTCTCTGTAACCCCTTCCTTTACCAGTCCAGACAGCCGTTCCATCGCCTGATCGTTGATCAGGGATGCGGCGCGCATCTTCTCCTGCTCCTTTTCATCCTTAATTCCCCTGGTCATGTCCACCGCCAGCGAAGCATTTACGAACTGACTCGTTTCCTTTCCTTCCATCAGCGGAAGAAGAAACCTCGCTTTCAGATCCTTGTCTACGCCTAAAACTGCCGGTCCGTCTATATATTCTTTTACATAATCCATAACCGGATCCGTATCACTGTACCACACTGTCTGAAATGCCAGATCCTCTGGTATCGTAAATAGGTTGTTTACAAACAATACATGGTTCCCGTCCTTTTTCAGAAGTAATCCATAGAAACGCTCTCCCGGTTCCACCTGGACGCCCGTCATATAAAAGACCGACACCGGGTCAGACACCAGCATCTGTGTCAGGCCCTGTTCTTCCATTGCCTTTAAAACTCTGTTAATTCTCGTCATCTTTATCTCCTCCTGCATTCATTTTCTGCCAGCCGCATGCATTCTGTGTATCCTGCAAAAATAAAGACACAGGAGCATACTCTGGAAAGCCTTCCTGCGTCTCATTATATCACATATTATCCATCTATCTACTATAGATATTCTGCTTCCGTATTAAAACTCTTTCCGGAGTTTCGGATCCAGAAGATCTCTCAGTCCGTCTCCGATGAAATTCGCGCCTACCGCCATCGTAAAGATAGCCAGGCCCGGGAATCCTGCAATCCAGAACTTATTAAAATAATCTGCCCCGTCAGAAACCATCATGCCCCACTCTGGCGTCGGCGGCGCTGAGCCAAGCCCCAGGAAACTTAAGGTCGAGAACATCAGAATCTTATTCCCAATATCCGTAGTGGCCATAATAAGTACAGAGTTAATACTGTTCGGTATGATCTCCTTCATCAGCACACGCATCCTGGACGCGCCAAGAGCGGCAGAAGCTGTTACATACTCGTTCTCCTTTACGCTCAAAACCACACTCCGCATCAATCTGGCATACGTCGGCCAGGATACGATCACCAGCGCAAACAACGTGTTGAACAGATCCGAACCCATTACCGCGTTGATGATCATTGCAAGCACCAGCGACGGAAAAGACAGGATCATTTCTGAAAATCTCATCATAACATTATCTGTCATCCCGCCTACATATCCAGCGATAGCTCCGTAAAAGGTTCCGATAATGCCTGACAAAATCACTGTTACCACGCCTGCCAGAAGCGAATATCTCCCGCCATAGATCACACGGCTGAAAATATCGCGTCCAAAATTATCTGTTCCAAACCAATGTTCTCCTGAAGGAGGATTCAGACGGATGCCCAGATCCTGTGCAACCGGATCGCAAGGAGCTATCACCGGTGCCAGAATTGCTGCCAGAATCCATGCCAGACAGATAATTACGCCCAGCGTAAATAAATAATTCGATTTGAATAATTTTTTTACCGCATGCATGGTCAGCTACACCTCACTCTCGGATCAATAATGCCGTACAGGATATCCACGACCGTATTGATCACCATATAATTCAGCGCAATCAAAAGCGCTACGCCGATAATCGACGGGTAATCCGCCGCCTTTACCGATGCATAGGCAAACTGCCCCACGCCCGGCCAGTTGAATATCGTCTCCACAAGTACCATACCTCCCAGGAGATTTCCAAGTCCCATGCCGATTACCGTAAGAACCGGTATCAGGGCATTCCCCAGGGCATGCTTTGAAATCAGGCTGGATTCTGAAAGACCCTTAGCTTTCGCTGTCCGGATATAATCTGTGGACATTACATCCAGTAAATTTGAACGGGTCGTTCTTGTGATCAGTCCCATAGTAAACGCTGCCAGAACCACCGACGGCAGGATCAGATGAGCCAGTGCGTCCAGCGCCTTAGCTCCGTTTCCCTCAATCAGGCTGTCGATTACATAAAGCCCCGTCACCGTCTGGGGCGCCGCATAGATATTGCTAAGCCTCCCCGGTCCCGGAAAGATCTGAAACTTATAATATAAGAAATAAAGCACTAACAGCGCAAACCAGAAACTGGGAATACTAACGCCGGTTACGGAAATCACACGAACCCCCTGATCCAGCGCGCTGTTTCTTCTTATTGCCGAAATGATCCCAAAGAGGATGCCAAAAATGGTTGCCAGGATAATTGACACCAGCGCCAGTTCAATGGTTGCCGGAAAACACCTCTTAAGTTCAGAAAGCACCGCATTATTTGTCCGGATGGATGTCCCCAGATCCAGATGGAGCAGATTTTTAATATAAATAAAATACTGCACCAGTAACGGCTTATCCAGTCCGTATTTCGCCCGATATGCTGCCACAACCTCTGGATCGCTCATGGCGCGCTGTCCCAGATTTGCCACAACCGGATCCCCCGGTATCATCTTGGTAAGAATAAACACCATCGTTGCCACGCCGAACAACATGACTATCATATATAATAATCTTTTCCCTATGAATTTTAGTCGTTCCATAAAGCCATCCTCTTCTGCTCCCGGAGGTTCCGGAACATTCCATCCCGAAACCTCCGGATCTTTTCATCCAACAAATTATTCTGCAATATTGATCATCGTCACATCCAGAGCATATGGGTCGGAAACTCCTACTCCTGTTAACCGTGTGTTATATCCAATATGGGCTGGAGCCTGTGCGATCATCGTAAATGGGCCATACTCATAGGTTGCGTCCTGGATCTCCTCCAGAACGGCGGTACGGTCCTCATCCTCGGATGCCGCCATACAAGACTTAACCATCGCTGCAATCTCCGGATCCATCTCTTCGGTCCATCCTGCACGCAGTCCGACTTCCTCGCCTGGCAGGAATACAAGCTGTACGTTCGGGTCATTGTAGTCTGTAGCCCAGTACATTACAGTAAATCCAAGCGTACCGTCGCGGTATGCATCACCGTATCCTGCAGCCCATGCCTGGGTTACAATGTTACAATTAATTCCAATCAGAGACAGGTCATCCTTTACCTTCTGTGCAAGGTCGGTAAGTGGCGTTCCCTCAAACGCAAGATCAGACATTGTAAGATCAATGTCAAATCCATCCGGATAGCCTGCATCCGCAAGGAGCTGTTTCGCTTCTTCTATATCCGTATAGCTTACGTCGCGGGTTCCCTTGCTTCCCATAAAGCCATCCTGGATCAGCGAATACGGGGTAACTGTTCCGGAACCTACGATATCCTGAATCCCTTTATAGTCCAGCGCTTTACGGATTGCCTGCTGTACCTTCGGGTCAGAAACCGGTCCGCCGATACTCTCATTCATGTTTGTCATGACAAAAGCAACCGTCTTCGTCGGGTCATTGATCACGCTGACACTGTCATTGCCGTCAAGCTCAGCTACCGTATCATCCGTCAGGTTCAGAGCCACGTCCACATCTCCGCTGGACAGGGTCATCATCTGGGTATTCGCATCAGCCTGAAGACGGATAATGTATTTGTCTACATTTGAAGCGTCATCGTTCCAGTAATTCTCATTCTTTTCCAGCACGATCTCCTCATTTGGCGTATACTTCGTCAGTACATACTGCCCGGAACCTGCGCTTGTGTTATCCAGATAATTGCGCGCTGTATCCGTCTCTGCCGCATCCTCTGCATCTGTAGCACCATTTTCCTTAGCAACCTTGCTGTCAACCACTGCAAGGGAGCCATAAGCCATCTTAGAAAGCAGTGCGCTGTCAGGTTCTGTCAGATGGAAAACAACCGTCTTATCATCCGGAGTCTCAATACTCTCAATGGTATCCGTAAAGAATGCCGGATTCCCTTTCAGGTTCTTACAGCGGTTATAAGAAAATGCAACATCTTCTGAAGTCATCGGATTACCGCTTGCAAACTTGATCCCGTCCTTCAATGTAACCGTAAATGTCAGGCCATCATCCGAAAATTCGTAGGTATCTGCCAGGCAGGGTTCCGCCGTGCCATCGTTGCTGTAGAATTTAAACAGATTCTCATAGCACGCATTTATCACAACCTGTGCATACTTCTCATATACGTATCCGGGGTCAAAGGTCTCAAGTCCCTCGCCCTCCATTGCAACTACCACTGTCTTTCCTCCCCCGTCTGCCGATCCGGAACCACCGTCCGAACCTGCATCCGGTCCGCCGCCACATGCCGCAAGAGACAATGCAACGGTAAAGCTCATAACCAATGCCGCAAGTTTCTTTTTCATAATATCGTCCTCCTATATTTTTCTTATATTGAGACGCCAATTGTCGCGTTCAGGGCATAACTCTGTTTTCAGGCAACCGGCAGAATCTCCTAATGATCTCCGTCATACAGATGACAGGCAACAAAATGTCCCTCGGAAACCTCCTTCAGCGCCGGCCGTTCTTTACTGCACCGCTCGCATGCCTTTGGGCACCGGGTATGGAAACGGCATCCAGACGGCGGATTACTGGGGCTTGGCACTTCTCCCTCCAGATGGATCCGTTCTGACTGGGCCTCCTGGCCCACCTGCGGGATTGCCGAAAGCAGCGCCTCTGTATAGGGATGATAACGCTTCTCATAAAGCTGGTCGTAAGAAGCGATCTCAGCCATACTGCCAAGATACATGACACCCACCCGGTCGCTGACCTGATATACTACATTCAGGTTATGGGAAATAAAAAAGTAGGTAAGCCCAAGCTTCTCCTTCAGTTCCTGCAAAAGATTAAGCACCTGAGCCTGCACAGACACATCCAGGGCCGACACTGCCTCGTCGCAGATAATAATCTCCGGCTCTAACGCCAGCGCCCTTGCAATTCCCACACGCTGCTTCTGCCCTCCTGACAGCTCATGAGGATATCTGCTCAAATGATAGTCATCCAGTCCCACAAGCTGCAGCAATTCATGGATGCGCGCTTCTACATCTATCTCATTCTTTAAATTGTGTATCTCAAAGGGTTCCATGAGGATCTGTTTCATCGTCCTTCTTGGGTTCAGGCAGGCCGAAGGATCCTGGAAGATGATCTGGGCTTTCTTTCTCATCTCTTTCAAATCTTTTCCTTTTAGGGAAGAAATATCCTGCCCATGAAAATAAATGCTTCCTTCCGTCGCGTCCAGCAGGCGGATCAAAGTCCGTCCCAGCGTGCTCTTACCGCATCCGCTCTCGCCGACAACGCCAAAGGTCTCGCCTTTCATAATCTCAAAGCTGATATCGTCTACAGCCTTCACCGTACCGGATTTCCTGTTCTTTCCTTTGAAGTATACTTTCACATGGTCCGCCCTCATCAGCACTTCTTTTTCATTCGCTGCCATCTGCTACCCCTCCTCTTCCTGCATATCCTGATACCGCCAGCACCGCACTTTCCGTTCCTCTGATAGTTCAAATACCGGCGGCTGCTCTTTCTTGCACTGCTCGGTAGCATACGGGCATCTGGGCCAGAAGCTGCAGCCTTCGATCCGTTCTGTAGGATTCGGCACCATCCCTTCAATTGTCTTAAGCGGCGGCCTGTCTTTTGTTATTCTTGGGATCGCATTCATAAGCCCCTGGGTATAAGGATGCTTGGGGCTTGCAAACAGCTCGCTGACCGGCGCCTGCTCTACCATATGTCCCGTATACATAACCAGAACCGTATCACACAATTCACTGATCACGCCCAGGTCATGGGTAATAAAGACAACCGACGTCCCCATACTCTCATTCAGTTCCCGGATCAGATCCAGAATCTGTGCCTGAATCGTTACATCCAGTGCCGTAGTAGGCTCATCCGCGATCAGGATCTGCGGCCTGCAGGCCAGCGCCATGGCGATCATTACCCTCTGGCGCATACCTCCGGACATCTGATGCGGATACTCATGAGCCCGCACTTCTGGGTTCGCGATCCCCACCGCCTTCATCATCTCTACTGCCTCCTGCATGGCCTCCTTCTTATTCATCCCCTGATGCAGCGTAAGCGCCTCTGCAATCTGCTTCCCACACTTGATGATCGGATTCAGGGAAGTCATTGGCTCCTGAAAAATCATGGAAATATAGTTCCCGCGGATCTTCTGCATCTCCTTTTCTGATTCCTTCACAAGATCCTTTCCATTGTAGAGAATCTCTCCGTTTGTGATCTCTCCCGGAGGATTCGGAATCAGACGCATCATTCCCAGGGAGGATACGCTCTTACCGCTTCCGCTTTCTCCTACGATTCCAAGCTTTTCTCCCTTGTGCAGCGTATAGCTCAAATGATTGACCGCTTTCACCGTACCTTCCACCGTCTTAAATTCTACACATAAATCCTTGATCTCAATGATCTTCTCTGTCTTGTCCATAATACCCTCTCATTCAGGAATTGCAACTAACGCTAAAGTTTTACTGTGCTATTATATAACTTCTTAGTTTTACTATAGTAAAGCGTCCCCAGCAAAACGAGGTGACAGTCCGCCCCGAATTGTCATCGGAAACAACCCTGTCACCTCTGATAGCTCTTTATTATACACTATTACTCAGCTAATTTCAACATAATTTTATTACTTCTTTGCACAAATGCAGTCATTTCCTCCGGACTCAATGGTTTATGCGCCAGCATAGCCAGGTCGTAGAGCTGTTTACAGAAGATGCCTGCATTCTCCTCATCCTTATGCTCTGCTACATATTGTACCAGCGGATGGTTTGCATTCAGCACCAGTGTACCCGCACTTCCGAACATAGACGGATCCATTGCCCCGCCCATGCTGTACATCTTCATCATCTCCTGCATCCTGCGGCTTTCCTCAGGCAATGTGATCATAGACGCAACGTTCTCATCCTTGATCTTCTCTACTTTAACCTCCAGCTTATCATTGCCAAGCTCCTTACGGAAGATCTCAGTCAGCTCTTCTGTTTTCTTCTGGAATGCTTCCTTCTCCTCCTCGGCAACTTCTTCTGTTGTGGATTCGTTCACATCCGCGTCAATACGCTGGAACTTAATATTCTGATTCCTCTGTTCTAACTGCGTAATAAACGGAGAATCAATATTATGGTTCAGGATCACCGCATCCTGCTCATGAGCGCGGAAGATATTGATATACTGGCTCTGATGCTGATCTTCTGTAACAT
>CAZGVY010000041.1:0-13454 GCA_964529215.1 uncultured Mordavella sp.
GATAGTTGAAAAACAACTATCCCCCCTCATTAAGTTGACACATGGTAATTAGACCTTACAGTGTCACACTTTACTCTCATTCCTTTAGATAACTATAACGAAAAGAACCCGTTGGCCACAGGGCTGACGGGTTTTTTCCATTCCTGCCAGAGGATTTACGATTATCTTTTGAAACATACAAGCTGAAGAAAACACAGTCTCTTCCGCCTTGCACGATCTTCCGTTTTATTGTACAATCCTATCACAATGACCCGTTATTTATCAGCCGACCGTCAGAAAGGAGGCGCCGTCTATATGAAACCATCCTCCAGCCGCCCCAGTACCAGATACGAAAACAAACAGCACGGAAGCAGTGAATTTCCATATGCCGCTTACCGTTCGCTCATTCCTGACCTTATGCACTCCTACCCTCTCCACTGGCATAACGAGATGGAAATTTCCTATATATTAAAAGGTTCCTGTATTATTTCCGTAAACGGGACTCCTGTGCGCGCACTGGCAAACGATCTTATCCTCATTCTGCCAAACCAGCTTCATTCCATCGAACAAGACGAAGCTCAGACAGCGGAATACTATACTTTTGTTTTTGACCTGCGTCTCCTTGGCCAGGATTCTCCCGCCGACGCTTGCTTTTGCAAATACATAAAACCCTATCTGGAAGGGCGCTCTCTGCTTCCTTTAAAGATAGATCCCTCCTGTACCGGCTATTCCCAGATCCGGGAATGCTTTACAGATCTTCTTGAGGCGGAAAATGACGGCAGTTCTATACCGGGAAGGGAGCTTTTCATAAAATCCCGCTTGTTTGCCATATTCAGCCTCCTTGAAACGCTTAAGGAACCTGCCGTCTCCGATGTTTCTGCAAGCCTCCAGCTTGTCCGGATCCAGAAAATGAAATCCCTGCTCCGGTTTATCAGCGAAAATTACAGGAAGCCTCTTACTTTGCAGGAGGCCGCTTCTTTCTGCGGTTACAGCACGTCGTATTTTATGAAATTCTTCAAAGCTTTTACCAGTTCAACCTTCATCGGATACCTGAACCGCTACCGCGTGAAAAAGGCCGGCGAGCTTCTATGCTCCACCAGCCTTACTATCCTTGAGATTTCAGAAAATGTAGGTTTTGAGAATCTCTCTTATTTCATCCGCATCTTCAAGCGCCAGTACGGTGTCACTCCCAGAAAATACCGGCTTGAGCACAACGCCCCCTTATCCCTTTCCGCAGAAGGCGGCCCCGTCTCTCAATGGCATCCTATCTCACGCCCTCCGGAAAGCTGAACTTCTTCCAGTCCTTTTCGGGAACAGGGGATTTGGATACTCCGTCGTCGTCATAAAATACATATTCTGCAGGTTCTCCCGGGAAGCTGGTCCATTCCATCTGTGCACCGGCAAGATCCGCTGTGGTCTTCACTCCGTCTCCCAGCATTGCAAGCGGCAGTACATGATTCTTTTTCACAAATATCACCAGCTCATTCAATGCTATTTCTACATAATGGTGTCCCTTTTCCATAATCTCTGTATCCTTGTCTTCCAGTGACCGAAGCCGGAGCATCAGCATTTCTTCCGGCAGGTACACATACCGTCCTTTTGCATTCTGTACATATACCGGCGCGATCATAATACTTTCTCCGACCATGAGCTGATCCTCCACCCGATATGCATGTGCATCTTCGGGATAATCAAAAGCCACCGGCCTGAAATACATCCCGTCCGTAAGTGCAGCCTTCATAAATTCACTGTAAAGATAGGGAAGCAGTCCATAACGCAGCCGGATCAGATTCCGGAAATCCTCCAGATGCTCAAACCGGTACACTTCCTGCATCCTGGTTCCCATGGCAGAATGATTACGCATCAGCGGTGTAAACATCGCATACTCCAGCCACCGCATGAGCAGGTCTTCTGTTGTGTCACTGGCAAAGCCTCCAACATCTGAGCCTGTATACAGTATCCCGCACATATTTAACGCTGGCATCTGCTGCATGCTCAGCAGGATATGACTCCACCAGGATTCATTATCGCCAGTCCAGATACCGCCATACCGATGCATCCCTATGTAGGAGGATCTGGAAAATAGCAGGATCCTCCGATCCGGCGCGGTCTTATCAAAAGCCTCTGCTGCGGCTCTTGTCATATTGAAGCCATAAAGGTTGTGTACCTTATCATGACGGATCCTCTCGCCGTCCTTCTGATGATAAAAACTCCGGTAATCTTCCTGATTATTTGACAGTCCGGCCACAATATCCTTCATATGAAAATATGAGTCAATGTCAAGATTCTCATCCTTCAGGGAAATCACTTCGTCCATCACCTTTTTAAGATTCTTCTCCGAATAAAAAATGGCTGGCTCATTCATATCGTTCCAGAAGCCGTCGATCCCCTGATCCATCAGGAATTTATATTTCTCCCCAAACCATGCTCTTACCTCCGGATTCAGCACGTCCGGGAAATGCACCTTTCCCGGCCACACTGCCGCCACAAAATCTTCCCCTTCCAAGTCCTTGCAAAAATAGTCATTCTTCACACCTTCCTCATAGACCGGATACCCTTCCTCGATCTTCACTCCCGCGTCAATGATCGGCACAATGTGTACGTCCCGCTCCTTCATCTCTCCAACGAAATCCTCAAACCCCGGGAACTTCTCACCGTCTACCGTAAAATCCTTATACCCTTCCATGTAATCAATATCCAGGTATACGGCCTCCAGCGGGATCCCCCGTCCATGATGCCCATCGACTACTTCCCGCACATCCTCTTCACAGGCATATCCCCAGCGGGACTGCTGGTAGCCAAAAGCCCACTTGGGCGGAAGATAACTCCTCCCGATCAGCCTGCGGAATTCCCTCACAATATCCTTGATCCCGCCTCCTTCTATGATATAAACTACACAGTCCCTGCCAGCCCGGATCACCAGCTGGTCATACTTTGTCTCCCCTACATCAAAAACCACTCTCCCCGGATCATCCACAAAAATACCAAAAGACTGCCGGCCATCCTGGCTCCCGCGACATAAAACCAGAAAATTATGGGCCCCATATAAAGAATGTTTATTCTCGGTATGGAACATATCATCCTCCGCATAGCTGACATAGGAAAAGCCCCGTTTATTCATTCCCCGGACCTGTTCTCCCAAGCCGTAGGCCACATCATCTTCTCCCATCCCGCAGCACAGCATGATACCATCAGATTCTGTAAGCTTCATTACAGAAATCTCCTCCTGGCTCACAGGAATATCCATTACCACCGCCTCAGTATCCACCGGCTGTCCAAATATATACTTTTTAATCATTTTACCATCCTCCTGTCCCATCAAGGCATACTCAGCACACTACTGATGTCCGTTATGATTTATCCGCATTATACTATAAACCGCCGTCAAATACTTGCAGAATCCTTTCAAAAAATAGTACAATATCCTCTTTTTTCTAGTGTAACGGTTTTGTTTCTTCACGCAGGCTTCCGGTTTACGATATAGATTCCCAGGCACACCAGTAATAATGCTATCAATGTTCCTGCGTTAAAAGCCTGTGCTGTTTCTCCCAGCACAATCGCCGACAGCAATACGCTGCACAGCGGATTTACAAAGCCGTAAACCGCCACCTTTGATACCTCATTATGAGCAAGCAGGATTGACCATAACGTATAGGCCATCGCCGATACAAATGCAAGATACAGAAGGATCAGAAATGCACCTCCTGTGACTTTGTCTATCCTTCCACCCATGCCAAAACCAGTTCCTGTAAGCAGCAGTCCTCCTATTAAAAACTGATATCCGCTCAAAAGCACCGGCGACTCCCACTGTGAAAATATATTGATCAGCACTGCCGACAATGCATAGGCAATCTGCGACAGGAGCAGCGCCCCCTCTCCCCGTAAATGAAATCCCATATCCAGCTGGTTTCCCATCAGGTTGATCACTACAACTCCGGCAAATCCCAGTATACATCCCGCAAGTTTCCGCCCATTTATTTTCTCTTTCTTAAAAATCAGGCACGACATCAGAATCGCAAAAAAATTACCAAGTCCGGTAATAATACTACCCTTTACTCCCGAAGTATGCGCTACTCCGATGTAAAAAAAGAAATACTGCCCCACGGTCTGAGCCATACACAGTATAACCGACAGCTTCACCATATGCGCTGAAGGTAATAAGATCTTCTTCTGACGCATACATTCAAAAACAATCACCAGAATCCCTGCCAGCGCAAACCGAAGTCCCGCAAACAAAATAATAGCCGCCGTATCCGACGGATCAATATCCATCAGGCGGTAGCCTGTTTTAATTGTGGTAATCGCACTTCCCCAAAGTATACAGCAGATAACCGCAAGAACAGCAACCACCCAGGTTTTTGTCAGATAATTTGTTTTCTTCATAACATTTTTTCTCCTGTTTTCTTTATCAGATCATTATACAATAAAATGATCCTTTCATCTACTATGAGCAGTTCCTTTGTACATCCGCCCAGTCTTTCATTAATTACTCGACTTTTTTTGTAAAAGATGTATAATAAAAATATCATAACAGCGTAATTATATTACAGAAAAAGGAGAATCTGTCATGCATAATCACAATCACAACCAGAAAACAGCCAGCTCTCCTGAAGAGTCTCTGGCTCTGCTGGACTACATGCTGGGCCACAACCGCCATCATGCAAAGGAGCTCCACGAACTGGCTCATAGTCTTCCAGACGCAGAATCCTCACTGCTCCTTGACGCCGTGGAAGATTTTAACAGGGGCAACGAAAAACTGGCCAGCGTCCTGGCCATGATGAAAGGAGAATAGACATATGTGCCTATCGGCAGTATATGAGAACCGGCCTGAAGGAGAAACTCTTCTATGCCGTAATATAGCCAATGTCCGCATACAGCCGGACAAACTGACCTTCATAGATATCATGGGGATCCAGACAGAATACAGAGGGAAGCTCTGCAGCCTGGATCTGATGGAAAACAAAATCATCGTCAGCGAAGCAGAATCTTAGCACAAAATTTTCCCTTGCCGGACATATTAAAGTGAACCTGGACACTGCCATCCGTGACAGATAAATGCCACCTGGGCGGGGCAGCGCTGTGGCGAACTAACTGCTAACTACACTTAAGACGCTCAGGAATGCCTTCGCGTCTAAGTATCCGTAAGCAGTGGATTTCGCCTCCGCTAAAAACGCCCCTTAAATACCCATGCAGCATTTATCTGTCACGGATGGCAGCTGTTTACCGGCTGCTTTATAATCCGGCATCATGCCGATTGGCTGTCTGGCGGCCTGGCGAAGGGAGATTCGTCCACAACGCAGTTAGATAAGACAGCAAACAGCGGACGGAAATAGAATACACCCTCTGAGCAGACAATTCAGAAGCGTTTTTAATGAAGATAAAATAGCAATCTACGGAAACTTAGGCGCGAAGGCGTTCCTGAGCGTCTTAGTTTCCGTAAATTGGTAGTTTATCGGAATGTTGCTTCGTCTGTTAGAGGGTGTATTCTATTTCCATCCGTGTCCGTTATGGTATACTCCAAAGTACCCCGTAATGCATACCCTCCGGGCTGGCGGACTTCGTCCGGCAAAGTATGTTTTGGCGGTCGCACATGAAAACTAGCATCATATTGTTTGCTTGTCAACAAACGGCAGCGTCCCGGTTCATTTAATATGTCTGTCTGCCCGTCCGTCTACTTCTTCTTCCTTCCAAAATGCAGTTCCCGCATCCCTTCTACCTCATCACACACCGGCTTTAGGTTACAGCTGCTGCAATCGGCCGGCATCCCGTCCAGGATATGCGTCAGCGTCCTGGTAATATCCGCTGACTTTTTAGCGCTGGCCAGAAAACTCTGATACGGAGCCCGCGGATCCGTGACAAAAATCAACTGGACCTGCAGGACATTCGGATTCTTCAGATACTGCCGGACAAAATCAAATCCTACATTCCGGAACGATATCCCTTTCCGCAGGGCAGTCTTACTCACCCGCACCTGTTCCCTAAAATCGCCGGAAGATATACGGAACATATAACCCTTAGGAAACACATGGTATTTGACAAATTCCATATCCCGGATCGCCTTATAGGCAGCCTCGTCATCCCCGCTCAGCTGCGCCGTCTTAAGAAACGCGATCCGGGCATAAGGTGCATCTTTTTTTAATTCTCTCAGATCCGGGCCGTACAGCAGCACCTGGTTCTGCTCCGCCAGCCCGCCGTCCGTTGTAACGCAAGTGAAATTCACTGCCGGCTGCCCGCTGCCTCCCAGCTCATATGCAGCGTCTCTCTGCAGTACCAGCTCGCTTACCCCTGCATCCGGCCAGGCTTTCTGCTCATCGTAATTCCAAACCTTCGGTTTAAGGGAGCCAAGCTGTTCTCTCGTGGCAGCAATCACTGCATCATATAGCTTCATCAGAACTGAATATCCCTCAGAGATTCTTTCTTATCGTGGAACTTATTAAGCCAGGTATAAATAAATCCCACAAGCTTCATGTCCAGATTCAGCATATAAATTGTAAAAAGTACGCTAAATGATATACAAACGACTTTGAATATAATTTTAAATATCTTTTTCATGCCAATCCCCTCTTCTGTGATCATGCTTTAGCCAGTCCCTTTTTCCGTGCATATTCTGCAGCGCCCAGAGCGCCCATCAGCTGAGGATCGACCGGCAGGTCTATAACCTTAAGCTTCAAAACATGTTCAATCGCTTTTTTCAGGCCGGCATTCTTTGCACATCCTCCGGTCAGTGTGATCGCCGTCGTAGCTCCGGCTTTTTTTGCCATAACAAAACAGCGCTTTGCAACTGCCATCTGGATCCCCGCCGCGATCTCATTCATCGGTTTGCCCTCTCCTACCAGGGTAATAACCTCGCTCTCGGCAAATACCGTACACTGCGCAGTAATCGGAATCACATTTTTGGCTGTGAGGGACAGATTCGAGAAATCAGTCAGGGACATCTCAAAGCTTCTTGCCATTGCCTCAAAGAACCGCCCTGTACCGGCAGCACATTTATCATTCATAGCAAAACTTTTCACAGTTCCGTCCGTGTCGATGCTGATCCCTTTCACATCCTGCCCGCCGATATCAATGATCGCTTTCACATCAGGATCTGTCACATGAACCCCCATTGCATGACAGGATATCTCTGAAATATTCTCATCTGCAAACGGAACCTTATTACGCCCATACCCGGTGCCGATAAGATAGAACAGATCCTGCGCATCTTTAAGCTCCGGCACCTGCCCGATCACTTCCTCCATGGACATCTTTGCAGAAACTTCAGAATTGATCTTACTGCGCATAGTAGTATGAGCTGCAAGCTTCCCATTCTCATCTATAATGACTGCCTTTGTATAAGTAGAGCCTACGTCACATCCTCCGAAATATTTCATCTTTTCCTCCTTTCTGGTAGCAATTACCATGTCACATCGTCTTCAAATTCTACCAGGGATGGGTCTAATGGCTCCTCCTGGAATACATTCATCATATAATTATTGACCTTGCTGCGCATATCCCGCCGGGATACGGTACGCGGATCCATCAGGTCATGCTCTACCCAGATAAGATGAATCCCCCGTTCTCTTGCCTGTTCATCAAAAAGCCCCTGCAGGCCGCTCATGGTCTTACAGCATACATGCTGATACATGATCACGATCTCTACATTAAATTCTTCTACCTGCTTCCATAATTCCTCCAGGACATGGACATGACCGCCGTTTGTGTGTTTACGCATTACCATCCGCTCATACAGACGTGTCAGATCCCGGATTGCCTCCTCCTTGTCCTCAGTATTAAGCATCTTGGTAAAGTTCAGGCTCTCCATCTCCACCATCACGCCGATTCCCCAGCAATTCTGCAGCCAGTTAGAGAAATTCGCATAATAGTGAGCGGGGCAGCTCCATACGATCGCTCTGTGACGGATCGGTCCCCGGTATGGGTTCATCTTCTTCTCGTATGCTTTCATCATCATCTTATCGACACGCTTAAATGTCTTCATGGTACGTGGATTCAGTCCTCCATCCATCTCATAGCTCCACTTGCGGAACAATTCATAAGCCGGGCCGATCACCTGCGGATACGGAGTCTTATTCACTTCCCATTTGTGCATTTCATAGTTAGTCTGCTCGTTAAAGCGGCGGATAACCTCAAAATAATGATCCCAGTCCCACTTCTCTCCGGTCAGTTCCTCTACCCACTCAATACACCGTCTCATATCCTCTGCGCCACAGTCTACCGTATCCTCATCGTCATAACGCACTGGCAGCGTAAGGGGATATGTCGGCATCTTAAACCGGCGGTCCTGATAAGAAGTTGCCATATCGGAACCATCGCAGGGCGTTGACGTGGAGATAAATCCCAGGCCGCAATGGGGAAGGGCATCAATGATCGCCGCACCGCACTCGGACGTCGGCACCGGACAGGTATCCGACGGAAGGCCAAAGCTCTCTACCGCATCTATGTAAGGAATACATACTAACTGGTCAATCTCTGACACAAGAAATACCGGCATCAGCTGATAAGGAATTCCTTCCAGATTCGGGAATCCCGCCATCATCTGGCTCATAGTCATCTCATCGAACAGCATCATTTTGCTCCGGATCTTCTGATTATTCCCCAGCCGTTCATCCGCCCTGAGAAGCGTTGCGATCGTATCTGCACCAAATTGAAATACCGGCAGGAACAATTCGTTAGCCATCGTCACATGGGGGCCTCTGAGTCCCAGATTATTCCGGTCTGCAAATGCAGGAAGCGCAAGGTAAGAACTGAACCACCGGTATTCAAACAGGCCTTCTGCAATGGAAACGGGATCCTTCATCACCATTCCCGCCATAATCTTCCAGATCTTTAACCAGCCGGCGAAATCTCTCGCCGTACCCTCAATTCCCTTCCATTCTCTCCGGGTAAACGCAATCTTCCCCGACCGGTACAGCCGTCCCAGATGTTTTTCCCCGTTTATCAGCAGGTCGATCCTCTCTTTGCCGGACATGGACGCTACGGTCTTTGCCTCATCGGCAATCCGTTCTCCCGTTGCTTTCATATCTTTCCTGATCTTCTTTCCCGTGTCTTTCCAGTCAACCTCCGAGATCAATTCCTTCCATATCTTCAAATCCTGAGGGACATTCTTTTTCGCCCATTTCAGATTACTCTTTAACATCGCCGCTGCCTCCCTTCTGGATCCGTTTAATTTCCAAAGATTCTACAAAGGCCTGCATCCGGGTACGCAGCTGTCCTGAAGACCGCGCGTTATAAGGCCGGTCAATAGAAAGCACCGGATGATGGTATTCTTTCTCCTGTATATAGCTGGCCAGCGCCCGTTCAAAAGCCCAAAAATCACAGAACTTGATCTGTTCAAAAATGATTCCCTCTGCGCCGTATTCTCTTGCAAGCCTGTCTGCCGTCTCCCGGCGCTGGCTGATCTTTTCATTACTCATAAACCGCGGGCATTCTGACGCCTCAAGATAATGGCGGCATACCTGAGTAAGCGCATCCTCCTCATCGTTCAGGATAATCTCCTCCCGCCCCGGCGTAGAACCAAAGCAGAACCGGTCCGCCACAATGAATGCTCCCGTATCCTCAATCAGTTTCGTCAGTCCCAGGTCGTCTACTTCACTCCCCACCAGTGCAACCCTGGCCCGGTACCACGGCTTAGGATCTGGTTTGCGGGTCTTGATCTCTGCCAGTGTTTTCTCCAGCTTATCTTTGATCAGATACTTCGGGCAGCAATACGTCACCATATTCAGCACATGAAACTCATAGCCTGTGATCGGTGGATTCGGAAGTTTCCTGAACTCGCCGATCTCGGTAATGATACGGCAAATCTCATTATGCTCCTCCACGGCCTTCCGGACCGCTCCGTCAGAAATATCAACGCCGTACACTTCGTGCAGCCGGTCCAGCACCCGGTTCTTAATCTGCCGGACATAATGCGTAACCGTAAAGTCCTCTACCTTATAAGGAATATCCGCATGGGTTACAAAGAACTTCTCGTTCGGGATCAGCTTCTGTAGTTCAATATTCTCCATACAGCGGTTCATCTCCGCACAGGCATCCACACCCGCCAGCGCATCCAGAAAGTTAAATCCTCCCTCAAAGGAACGTTCCAGCAGAGCCCTGCAAAATTCACAGGTATAATTCGACATATAGTACGTCGCAATATCCATGGAGCCTGTATTCGGCGCCCTGAGCCGCACCGAAAAACAGTTGTCCAGATTCAGGAGCACCTCAGGCATATGAAAACAGGTATAGCCGATAGCCAGTTTTCCCTCTTTTCTTGCCTTCTCAATGAGGGAGTTATTGGCATTCTCCAGCAGCTCTTCAAAATAAATCAAATGCTTCAGATCTTTCAAATATCACACCTCTCTTCGTTCTTCTCACAATAAAAATCCTCTTTGCAGCTTACAATATCTCCCATTTTTCCAATGCATCCCTGACACCCTTCAAAAGCGGCGCATCCCCGCCAAGTTCAAACACGCTCAGGCCCCGTACCTCGTTGGCTGCATGTTCCTGGTCAGAAGGAATACCCGCAAGCATCTCAATGGGGGACAGGTCTACCAGTTCAAGCACAGACGGGTCAGCGATCCGGTTAACGATAGCGCCGCACTGTCTGTACATCACCAGCTCCTTTGCCACCTTCTGAATCGTCTTTACTACCTGAACCCCCTTCCGGCTGGGATCGGTGACCAGGATCAAATGCGTAACCTGCTCCATAACCCTGCGGTTGATCTGTTCAATTCCTGCTTCACCATCAATGACCACATAATCAAAGTCCTTTGCCAGCAGGGAAATCACCTCTTTCAGATAGGCGTTCACTTTACAGTAGCACCCCGCGCTCTCGGGCCGTCCGATCGCCAGAAACGAAAATCCTTCTTTCTCCACCATCGTATCAAAAATCTGAAACCTGGCCTCTCCCAGAAGTTCCACTGCTTCCTTTGGCTCACCCTTCTCTACGCTGGCCACGATCCGTTTGCGGATATCATCCAGAGTAGATTCTGCTTCCACTCCCAGACCCGCCGCCAGTCCAACCGCAGGATCTGCGTCAATGGCTAAAATTCTGGCTTCGGGATAGTTCTCTGCCAGCAGGCGTACCATAGCAGCACAGATGGAAGTCTTACCTACGCCGCCCTTTCCCGCGGCAGCAATGATCGTTGTCTCACGCACCGGCTCCACCGTCCTTCCTATTTCCTCTTTTTATGCAGTCTTTTTATTATTTTAGCACAGGAATTGTATATTTGCAACAAAATATCGTCTGTATTTGTCCATTTTTGTTGCAAATTTACCAAATACTTGCTATAATGATTTTATTATACAACTATGTCATACGTTACGGTTCTGCTCCCTGTTTTACAACAGCGCTTGGCGCATCCCTGGAACCGTAACAGCAGAGCACAGATTGAGAGGAGATGATCTGATTTATGAATGCGAAACTGGAACCTCTGTTTACTCCCTGGAAGATTGGAAATTGTGAGATTAAAAACCGCATTGTCCTCACCTCCATGGGCGGCACAGATCTGTTTGGATGGATGGAAAAGAATCATTTCGACAAAGCAGGCGCCCGTTTTATCATGGAAGTGGCTAAAAATAACGCCGGACTGGTACTGCCTGGCTGCCAGCCGGTATATAACCCTATGTTTGGCCAGTGGCTGCACAAAGATAAGAAGATGTACAAAGAACTGGCTGACTGGATACCCGAATTCCACAAAACCGGCGCGAAGCTTTTCGTTCAGCTTACCGCAGGCTTTGGCCGTTCCTTTACCATCAGCGAGATGATGGAAAAGCTATATACTAACCCGGCGCTGCGGAAGGCTTCCAAGCCTTTTATGGATCTTGACAAGATCACCGCGTCGGCAAGCCCTTCTCCGAACCGCTGGTCGGATAAAGTACCTTCACGGGAAATGACCGTTGATGAAATCCATGAATTTGTATCCGCATTTGCCAAAACAGCAAAGCTTTTAAAAGATGCAGGTGTAGACGGCGTAGAGATCCATGCCGTTCATGAAGGTTACCTTCTGGATCAGTTCACGCTGAAATACGTAAACAAACGTACCGACCAGTACGGTGGTTCCTTTGAAAACCGCTACCGGTTCGCCGTAGAGATCGTCAAGGCAATCAAGTGGGCATGTGGAAATGATTTTCCTGTCTCACTCCGCTACAGCGTTCTGTCCAAAACCAAGGGCTTCCGCCAGGGCGCGCTGCCAGGGGAAGAATATACCGAAGCCGGACGGGATATGGAAGAATCCGAACGGGCAGCCAAGTATCTCCAGGATGCCGGATATGATATGCTTAACTGCGACAACGGCACTTACGATGCATGGTACTGGGCTCATCCTCCGGTATATATGCCGGAGAACTGTAATCTGGCCGATGTAGAACACATCAAAAAATTTGTAGATATCCCGGTGGTATGCGCAGGCCGCCTGGATCCCTATACTGCGGCAGACTCCATTGCCTCAGGGAAATTGGACGGCGCAGGTTTTGCAAGGCCGTTCCTGGCAGACCAGCAGTGGGTAACCAAGATAATAAATGACCAGGAAGAAAACATCCGGCCATGTATCCTCTGCCATAACGGATGCTTTAATATGTGTCATTACAAAGGCGTTCCAAACGATCAGGATCTAAGCGACAGCCTGCATCTGGCCCGCTGTGCGGTGAATGCAGAGACGATGCAGTGGAACAAACATCAGATCCGGCCCGCCAAGACGCCAAAGCGGGTTCACATCATCGGCGGCGGAATCGGCGGCATGGAAGCAGCACGGGTACTGACCCTGAGAGGCCATATTCCGGTAATCCATGAAAAGAGCAGCATTCTGGGAGGCACATTTATTCCTGCCAGCGCAGAATCCTACAAAGGCAAGCTGCGGGATCTGCTCACCTGGTACCGCCATCAGATGGAAATCCTGGACGTTGAGATTCATTTGAATGAAGAAGTAAAAGACCTGGATCAGTTTGAAAATGATCCTGTTATCATCGCAACCGGCTCCCTTCCCCGTGTATTAAAGAATGTTCCGGGCCATGAACGTATGATAGAAGCCTGCGAATTCCTGAACGGCAGGGAAGTAGGACAGAAGGTTGCCGTTGTCGGAGGCGGGCTGACCGGAAGCGAGATCGCCTACGAGCTGGCGCTCATGGGAAAAGAGCCAGTCATCATAGAGATGAAGGACGACCTGGTATCCCAGAAAGGCGTCTGCCTGGCAAACAGCTCTTATCTGCGGGAATGGTTTGCACTCCATAAAGTTCCGGTATATCTGGAAACCAGCTTAAAGGAAGTAAAAGAAGACGCCGCCGTATGCCTGGACAGATGGGGCAGGACCATCACGATCCCCTGCGACAGCGTGATTTCCTCCGCAGGCTATATTTCCAATCCTATGGATGTGGATAAAAAGAAAAAGAATGTCTATCTGGTAGGCGACTGCCAGAAGGTCGGCAATCTCAGAAGCGTTATCTGGGGAGCTTACGAGACAGCTATGAAAATTTAGCCTCTATACACAGGGCATGCATTA
>CAZGVY010000042.1:0-13449 GCA_964529215.1 uncultured Mordavella sp.
GTCAGGCCGCTGTCGCCATGAGGACCGCCGATTACAAACCGTCCGGTAGGGTTGATGAAAAACTTGGTGTTCTTGTCAGTCATTCCTGCCGGAATCGTAGCGTCAAATACGTACTTCTTGATATCCTCATGAATCTGCTCTTGGGTTACATCCGGGTCATGCTGGGTCGAAAGCACCACTGCATCCAGACGTACCGGCGTTCCGTTTTCATCGTATTCTACGGTAACCTGGGTCTTGCCGTCCGGCCTCAGGTAAGGAAGCGTTCCGTTCTTCCTGACCTCCGCAAGCTTCATGGCCATCTTCTGTGCAAGGGCGATCGGATACGGCATATACTCTTCGGTCTCGTCAGAGGCATAGCCAAACATCATACCCTGGTCTCCGGCGCCGATTGCGGCAATATCTTCTTCTGACATCTGATTGGACTTCGCCTCAAGCGCCTTGTCTACCCCCATGGCAATATCCGAAGACTGCTCGTCCAAGACAACCATTACGCCGCAGGTGTTGGCATCAAATCCGTATTTTGCCCGGGTATATCCAATCTCCTCCACCGTTTCGCGGACAATTTTCTGGATATCCACATAAGCGCTCGTAGTAATTTCCCCCATGACCATAACCAGTCCCGTTGTTGTACAAGTCTCGCAGGCTACCCGGCTCATCGGATCCTGCTCCATCAATGCGTCCAGGATCGCATCGGATATCTGGTCACACATTTTGTCCGGATGTCCCTCTGTTACAGACTCGGACGTAAACAATCTTTTCTCCATTTTCGTTCTCCTTTCAAATATATATGTTCTTATCTTACCGTTCCCGGGCTTATTCCATCACAGACATGAATAACCCGTTATGTATGGATCACGGCAGTCAGAAAAACAGCCCACATAAAGCGGACTGTTTATCACATAAATGTAAACGAATCCTCTTATTGTTCGATTTCCTCGCTCAGGCTGGCACCTTCCGGTTTACGGGGTTGCCGCGGCTTCTCAGATCCTTTGTATCTCCACCGCTCTGAATAAGAGAAAGTTTGCAATATTCTGTTTTAACTTACCTTCAGCGTAAATTTGCGGATATCCTTTTCACTTTGTACACGGTCCATCACGGCGCCAAGGCTCTTTAACTTCTCCTCAAAGCGCTCATAGCCGCGCTGGATATATATGATATCGTCTACTATGGTAATCCCGTCCGCCGCCAGGCCCGCAATACACAGCGCCGCTCCGGCTCTGAGATCCGGGGCGCTGACACGTGCGCCTGAAAATCCCTTTACGCCTTCAATCGTCGCCGAATTGCCCTCGATCTTCACGTTAGCTCCCATACGTGCAAGCTCTCCAAGATACTTAAAACGGTTCTCAAAAATACTCTCCGTCACCATACTTGTCCCCTTGCACAAAGCTAACGTAACGCCTATCTGCGGCTGCATATCTGTGGGGAAACCGGGATATGGCAGTGTCTTCACATGAGTACTGGTCAGCCTTCCTTTGGAAACCACTCTGACCGCGTCGTCAAACTCTTCTACCTCACAGCCGATCTCCAGAAGTTTTGCGATCGTTGCCTCCAGATGTTTCGGGATCACGTTACAGACGGTGACGTCTCCTCTTGTAGCTGCAGCGGCAAACATAAAGGTACCCGCTTCAATCTGATCCGGGATCACCGAATACTCTGTCCTGTGAAGCCGCTGGACGCCGCGGATCTTTATCACATCGGTTCCGGCTCCGCGGATATTCGCTCCCATACTGTTCAGGAAATTGGCCACGTCTACCACATGAGGCTCCTTGGCAACATTTTCCAGGATTGTAAGCCCTTCTGCCATCGCAGCCGCCATCATCACATTAATGGTAGCCCCAACGCTGACCACATCGAAATAAATGTGCTTTCCTCTCAGATGATCTGCCTCCGCAATAATCTTCCCATGTTCAATCTCCACATCTGCGCCAAGGGCACGGAAACCTTTCAGATGCTGATCGATCGGGCGGCTTCCGATATTACACCCTCCCGGGAGATCAACCTCCGCCCTTTTATATTTCCCAAGCAGCGCACCCAGAAGATAATAGGATGCACGGATCTTTTTCATATAATCATATTCAATGCTGTAAACGGAAATACCTCTCCCGTTAATCCTGACGGTATGGCGGTCCACCCGGTGAACGCTTGCCCCGATTCCCGCAATAGCATCCAGCATCACATTAATATCATTCACATCCGGCAGATTATCAATCAATACCGTTTCATCACTCATAATAGCCGCAGCAAGTATTGCAAGCGCTGCATTCTTTGCGCCGCCAATCTCAACTTCTCCCACAAGCGGATTGCCGCCTTTGATAATATACTGTTCCATACTGCACCTCAATTATATTTATTTATACTCCCACCCTTTATGCAGCAAATTCAGCCTGTCTTCCGGCTGTTCCTGGATCACTGCTGTCCGTACCTTATAGTATACATGAATCTCTCTGGTTTGTAAAACATTTTTTACAAACCTGTAAATTTTTTGTAACAATTGTCGGTTATTGCCGGAACCGTCATTTCATATTGCCGTCCCCCTAAATGACTCTACTACTTTACCAATAGTTTCTTCTAATGTCAATCCATCTTCGCAAATTGTCATATCGGCATATTTTTCAAAAAGCACGCTGCGCTCCACATAAAGATCCTGGAGTGTCTGGCCATCCGGCAGCACGACTCCGCGTCTGACCGGATCTCCGATTCTGTTACTTATTGTTTGAAAAGAAGCCTTCAAATATACTACCGTTCCGATTTCCTTATAATGCCTCATGGCATTTTCACAGTACACTACGCTTCCGCCCGGCGCGATCACGGCATTTTCAGCCTCTACATCTGCATTCACCTGGTCTTCTATGGCAAGAAATCCATGTATTCCCTTTTTTTTGATTATATCCTTCAGCAGGGATTTTTCCTGTTTCTGGATCAGCAGGTCTGTATCAATAAATTCATATCCCAGCCGTTTTGCCGTTACCACACCAACCGTACTCTTTCCCGACGCCGGCATTCCGATAAATATGATATTGTTCATCCATATGCTCCTCATCCGTATTATGCGGCAATAGTATAACATATAACCTTATATCCATACAAGCCTGCCTGTTTTTTGTTTATTTTATTTTCATTCCGGAATAATATTTCCTGCGGTATTTTCTATGGTCGCACCGCCTTTTATATATTTCCTGATAAAGCATAACCTGAATCAGGTCTTTCAGCATATCCCCGTTTGGATCCTTTTCCTTTTTAAAAGCCGCCTCTGCCTCTGACAATGCATCCTCTGCCTTTATTTTCCCAAGAATCCTTTTCCCCATAAGCACCAGCTGAAGATGATCTGGATACTCGTCGAACATCATACTTCCTTCGTATTCCATCCGGTCACATTCATCTTCTATATAGGGCAGCATTTTTTTTGCAGCATCCGGATACATGCTTTTCATGTATTCAAAATCTCTTCGTTCACACCTCTCATCGTCATATATAAGCGGCATTGGATATGCTGCATAATATGGAAGTTTCATCCCCATTGCAATACCTCCCGGCGAATCTGTTTCTAAAATTATTATATGCAGGCAATTAAGCTGCGTGATTGCCATTTGGGAGATTCTCATGTATAATAATTCCATACTTAACTATCCGGCGCCGTTTCTATACATAAGACATAAGCCGCCGCAGATCAAGGAGATTTTCATATGGCAAACGCAGAAAACATAACGTCCTCACCAAAGGAAAATGAAAAAAATACCTTAATCGTCAATCAATACCAATATACAGACGTATTGATGGAAGAAGTACAGGGGGCATGGGCAAGACAGACCTTTCAGAACTATATCCCCCTGATCATCATCGGCCTGATCTGTGCCTTTTTTACATGGAGAGAGTTTACCACCCGCAGAATGACTCTGGCTATATTATTTGCAATCGTAGGCATTGGCTGTTTTGCCGCTATCATAGCCTCCTTCGTCATCACGGTCAGAAATAAACATACCGCGATCCGCCAGTTCCATGAAACCTATCAGGGAAAAGGGTTCGAATATAAGATTACCATCGAGGGAAATCATATCCATTCTTACAAGGACAATACTGAAAGCGTGAACCTCCGCAAGCGGGATGTGCGCGGAACCATGGAAACCGAACGGTTTTTCATATTCCAGCTCAGCGGCGGACAGCTTCTGCCCTTAAAAAAGGACGCCTTTTTAAAGGGTAATCTAACGGCATGTAAGAATTACATCCCCCAGATCAAACGGTAAAACCGTATCCCCAAAGCTGACAGGATCAATAATGCCACATACAGGAGCGCATGGCTGCGGTCTCCTGTTTTTACGCCGCCTTTTCCTTGTCCTGAGCCTGATTCTCCGCCGGCATTGCCGGCGCTTTTCTGATCTGATGGAGCCTGCTGCGATACCTGGCTGTCGATCTTTGTATTACTCCATCCTACTCCCACCGGAGACAGCCCCTGGACCTTAAACCGGATACTTTCAGCCGTCTTCTCTGTCGCTGGATACTCCGTCTCTCCTGGCGCATGACCGTTCACTTCCTGTGTAAACAGATGGCATATCGTAAAATCCTGCGCCCGTTCTCCCGTTCCTTCCGGATAGGGCAGTTCAACCGTCAGCCCATCCTGTGGGAAATTATCCGGCGAAGCTTCTTCCCATCCATTTCCAGTATCCAGCATCAGAGCCACATCATAAATGATAATATTTTCTTTATCAATGCCACTGTCCTTCTCCCGGATCTTCTTCTTCAATTCATCTTCGATCTTAGCCGGTGTATCTAGTTCTTCTTTGTCCATATAGGTATCCGGTACCATGGAAATACCTTCTTCAATTTCCAGCTTATATTTTACATTTTCTTCTGCCTCAGGAGGCATCCATTCTATTTCACTGACTGCATTGATCTTTCCAGTAAGTACCGGAAGTGTATCCGGCAGCAGATAACAGCCCGCCTTATCTCCCTGCAATGCCACTGGCTCCTTTCTCCAGGACAATTCTACTTTTGGCGTTCCAGGATCCGTACTCTTATATAGCCCGCTCAGTTTTTCAGCCGGGCACTCAAACACTGCATCCTCTGCATTGACAAACCCTGCCGCTCTAAGTTCTCCATAAAGGCTTGCGCTCTTGTCCTCTGGGATCCTGTCTTCCCTATCCACTGCATACAGGCTGCCTGTATCCCATTCCAGCGCTTTCGGTTCTACATTCAGGACATATGACGCGTCCCCCTGGAGATATTCCTCCGTCTCGGACGCATATGCCGTGATAACAGAGCTTCCGCTCCTTAAAATATGTACCAGCCCGTTAGGATCTACAGACGCTACCTTCTCGTCGCTGCTGGAATAGGTTACCTCACTGTTATCTTCCGCACCGTCGGCAGTTACCGTAAAATCCGGATCTCCATATGTTTTACTAACAGTCTCTTTTGCAAAGCCAAAATCCTCCTGGTTCAGCTTTGCCCTGACCGTGATCACAAAACGGATTTCAAAATCCTTATAATTCTTTGCCGAAACCGGAATGACAACGGTTGCCCTTCTTCCAATCTTATTCTCATCTCCCACCGCCGTGTAACTTAAAATAGTACGTTTCAAAACCGGAGCTTCCTCAAAAATGCCTCTGTTATCTGTAACAGAAAGTTCTCCCGTTTTGTAGTCAGGCGGAAGCATATCTCCCAGATCATACTGATCGCTGGTTCCAAATTTAACAGACAGTTCCTTTTCCTTTTCTCCGGGATAATCAGCCTTTTCTATCGTAAAACTATCTTCCAGCTCCTCCCACTCAAGGTTGCCTTCTTCTTTCTGGCTTACCGTAACCGTACAGGTTCCCACATTGATATTATCACTGTATTTCACAGTATAATCCTCTGCATCGATCTCCAGTTCCCCATACTTTAGGGAAATTGCCGGAATGATCTGTTCCCCGGTGTATACATAGCTTTTAGGATCTATTGTAAGTTCCGGGGTAATCTTCCTGGGATTTACGATTACTTTCACCGAAGCATCCGCAGGAAGATATGTATCGGTATCCTCCGGTATGAAAACCACCTGATAGGTATGTTCTCCCGCCGCGCCATAACCATTGGACATCACAGCTTCTTCCCAGCTAAAGATACCCGGAACGCGGTAGCCTTCTTTATTCTCTGCCCGGATTCCTTTCTGGAAAAAATCGAAAACCTCCGGTGAATCTGCAAAAGTCACCTCCACAGACCTGTCCATCAGCGTGATCTTCGGCGTTTCCTTCTTAACATATTTAGAACGGGACAAAGTCAGTACCCCATCGCCAAGGAGCCTGTTCTGGTCTGGATCCGAAGCATACTTATAGGTCAGCGTCTGGGCGCTTCCCAGGTCAAATGTATAGCCTTCCACCACACCGCCCGAAGAAGCTCCCGCAAGAAAAAGCTTATTGGGAGCGCCCGCCGATCCGGTATCGCAATTCGTAATATCCACCAGATAATTTTTCCCGTCTTCCATGGTAACCACATTCCACATATGCGGTTCTTCCCCTGTTCCGCTGTCCACCGTCCCACTGACCGTATAGCACGCGGTCTCCCCGCTGGAAAATTCCGTCAGGTCGCACAGATACTGAAATGCCTTTGCATAGCCCTCACACATCACATCCGTGCTTGGATCCTGGTCAAAAACCCAGATCAGCTGCCATGGATTCCCATATTCCGTCTGGCTGCTGCCTGCGGTTTTATTATAATCCGTGAGTTCACAGATCTCCTTACGGTAGCCATCCAGTTTCCCAAAATCCGAAGATTCTGCATAGCTGTCTGCGATCTCCCACGCTGTAGCAGCAGCGTCTTTAACCATGTCTATATTACTGGTATCCACTTCATATTTCTCGTTATTTGCCCGGTATTCCTTTGCTACCGTAAAAGAAAATGTAAGATCGCTCAATACGGCGCCACTTTCACTGTTCCCAGATACCGTATATCTGCAGGCCATCCCGTCTGTCTTGTCAAACCAATACAGATCGTAGGGACAGTCCATCAAAAGATACGAAAGGATACTTCTCCGGTCGATCTTCTCGTCAAAAGCTTTACTGATATTATCTTCGGAAAAGACGCCGCCAATCTCCTGCGCCGTAAGCTTTACCGTCTTGCTCAGCTTAAACTCCGCAGACGTCATCTCGCCTGCCGCCACAGCCTCCACCCTGGTCTTTAATTCTTCGTAAATCTTCTTATTATCCCCCGTAAGCCTGTCGCTTCCCACCATTCCATACAACTCTGCATCCTGATCCACACCCTGGTAAAGAAGCCTTTCCACATAACCCGCAAACATCTCGTCATTATCCATAAAGCTATCGTCCATATCCGGCACGGTAACCTCTACGGTTTCTTTTTTACTACTTTTCTTAGCTTTTGCCCTGCTTTCCTTCGCCTGCACATTCTGTACCGTTATATCCGCACCGGCTCCAAATAAAATTACTGCTGCAGCAATCACAGCCATCCTCATAAATATTTTTTTCCATCTATTCATAATCTGTTTCACCTCAAACAAATGATACACAGTTAGATTAACATTTTTTCGGGTATGATTCAATGGATTTTACACCATATTATAAATGTATTATGACCGCATTGCCCTTGACATTTCACCGGTTCCTTCATATAATCATAATACACACTGAATCCCATTAAGGGCTTGTACTGGTTTCGACGGGGGTTTAGAAGTTTGGGAAGCCATTCGTAGCGGGACACTACGTTAAAAGTTCTAATTAAATATAAACGCAGACAATAGAGAGTTAGCGTACGCAGCCTAATTTGGCTGCAGTCGGCCTTAGGTCATCCGTCGCTTAAGTAACCGGCTTCGACTAGACGGAGCACTTCGTTTCCAAAGCTTTGAGGAAATGGAAGATTTTATGAAGCTACTGAAATCTTCAGCCTGTCATTAGGCGGAAGACAGAGGGAATGTCAGTATAATGACTGTAATGGGAGATGCCTGAATGGAAGAGCTTTCGGACGCGGGTTCGATTCCCGCCAGGTCCATTGATACCTTACCCGGACTTTTACCATAAAAATTTGGTTCGTCCGATGTAAGTTCAGAACATATTGGATTTGGAGAATCTGAAACATGAAAATCATATCCGTAGATGTTGCGGATGTGCAGACTGTAGACAAAGTCCCGGCAAAAGCCGGGCTTTTCTATACTTCAATCTGTTTTTCTGATATAATAGAAATACCAGAATTGTTCTTCTTATGGCGGAAGATCGGATTTTAAACGCCACGCCTAATATAAATAATCTAAATTATCGTCTATTGGTAATAATAAATACGAAAGGAAGCTGATAAAATGAAAGACCGCATATTCACGATTCAAGACATAAAGGCTTTGGTTTCACCAATTGCCAAAAAATACAAGGTTCGGGAAATATATCTATTCGGCTCATATGCAAGAGGCGATGCCAGCGAAAGCAGCGATCTCGATTTTTTGGTGTTTGGCGGAGAAAATTTCAAACTTACCATGATTTTTTCACTCGCCGAGGATCTGCGGGATGTTCTGAAAAAGGATGTCGATGTGTTTGAAATAAACGAAATCAACAGGGACAGCGATTTTTACCACACTATTATGAAAGAGAGGCTGCTTGTGGCATGAAATATTCAGATGAACAGCGCATTAAGAAAATCTATGAAAACGCCGTAAAACTGCACGAGTATATTGTGAGCAATAGTGTCAAAAAGGAAGATTTATTGAAAGATATTCCTTTGCAGTGGCTTGTCACAACACCGCTCTATAACATAGGCGAACACGTCTATAACCTATCCGGCGAATATAAAAAAGTGCATGGCGAAATTCAATGGACGATGATATCCGGGCTCCGACATCGGTTAGTTCATGATTACGACGGTACGAATTGGAATATTATCGCCGATGTTGTGTTCGAAGAACTGCCAATTCTGATTGAAAAGCTGAAAAATCTTGTATAACCGCCGGATACTCTCACTGACGGCGGGGCACGTCAATCCCCATTCAGTATAAATTATTGCTGATTGTGTATCTATGGCATCCAACTTTTTGCGCGAGGTCGTATATAGATATTTCTGCAAGATTATGACAGCATTAAACGGCTGCTATCTGTTACGAATGGACGTTGTTTGATAATTTAACAAAACGATACTTATTTGCGAAGCGATTGGCAAACAGCATATGAAAATAGAATACACCCCCTGAGCAGACAATTCAGAGGGTGTATCTTATTTTCATATGCGTCCGCTAATACATAATGCCATAGCAAACATTAGCAGTTTGTTAAATATACTTTCCAGATATACTTACGCTCTTGCAAGTCCGTCCACAGACAGGACAACACCGGAAATATAGCTGGCCAGATCGCTGGCCAGGAACAAAAATGCATTTGCAATATCCCTTGCCTCCCCGATCCTGCCAAGCGGTATCGTCTTGATCAGCGGTTCGATCATCGACTCAGGCAGAGCAGCCACCATATCCGTCTTTGTTATTCCTGGCGCTACTGCATTCACCCGGATGTTAAATGGCGCTAATTCTCTTGCCAATGACAGCGTAAAACCATTCACCGCAAATTTGCTTGTAGGATACCCGACACCAGAAGGCTGCCCGTATTTGCTTACCATAGAGCTTGTATTCAGAATCACGCCGCCCTTCTGTTCCTTCATGATCGGCGTTACAGCCTTGGCGGTATGGAACAATGCATTCACATTCAAAGCCATGATCTTTCCAAAATCCTCAGAAGAGATCTCCTCCACCGGCCCCTTCTGAGATATTCCTGCATTATTCACAAGAATGTCGATCCGTCCGTATTTTTCCCTGATCTTATTCATAACGCTTTCTACCGCTTCATAATCACTTAAATCCGGATAATAGCCTTCTGCTTCCATTCCACTTTCTTTCAATGTATTCAGAGCCTTATCCACCGTTTCCTTTCTCGATCCAAATAAGATAACCTTCGCGCCATTCTCGCAAAATGTTTTCACCGTCTCAAAACCAATCCCTCTGGTTCCTCCGGTAATAACGGCAACTTTTCCTTTTAACATCGTAATCATCCTTTCTTTCTGCGCAGTTTTTGTATACATAGCCTGCTTTCTTCATTCTTATATTTCTCCTTTTTTATTCTAGCACGATTTCTAAAAAAATAAATACAAATTAGAAAAGTAGATAATTTAACAGAAATATCTGCCTTTAAACATGGATGCATGACAATTTAAAAAGAGTATGTACCGGTTTATCATCTGGTATATACTCTTTCATGCATATATTCAATTTTAACTATTCAATCACAATAACAAATCCTGAACCGTCCTCTGTAACGGTTGTCTTTTTCCCCTGATCCTTCGCCAGCTTTTCAACATTTGTCTTCTGGTGTGGTTCACTTACCAGCACCCTTACCGGCCCTTCGTTATTCTTCAGAGCGTCTGCCGTCAGCATAATTGGCTCCGGACAGGAAAGTCCCCTTGCATCTACTTCTACCATATCAGCCACTTCCTTTCATTTATCAGTTTATCAGCTATTTCTTTGCGTTCTCACGCTTATTTGTAAAGGCTATTACAAAACATACAATAATACATATAATAACTGCGATCTTTCCATTTTGTGTCGCCGCGCCCGCAACAACCTCCTGCGTCTCAGGATTCAGAGCGGTTCCGCTGGAAGCCAGTCCCAGATTATGGCAGAGCGCTGCTCCAAAGAACAATCCCAGCACCGTTACTGCCGAATCCGAAGATCCCTGCCCGGCAAGGATCAATTGCCTCAGCGGGCATCCTCCTGCCAGTACGGCGGCGAATCCAACTGCATACATACCAAGTATATTCCATAAATGCTCAGAATGGGCAATAATTCCAGGCGTATTAAAGCCCAGGACAAATTTTCCCGTTGCAAGATTAAAAATCAGCATTACAACAAATACACCGCCGATCACAGTCAGAAGATCAAAATTCTTCATAAGGATCACATCGCGGATCCCTCCCGCGAAACACATCCTTGACTTCTGCGCAACAGCGCCAAATACAAGGCCTCCAGCCAGCGAAATAATGATTGGTGCATGCATACTTCCCGGTCCTGCTTCACTTGCCTTCAGCAGGCTTGTACACACTGCCAGCAGCAAGATGCCAGCCATGAGGATTGAAATAACTGTACCGCTTGCCTTATTCGTCTCATGGGAACGCCCAAGGCTTGTACCGTTTTTCAGCATCAGCGTGCCGGTGAAAACACCCAGGATAAATCCCACAAGCGCAACCCAGGCATTCAGGTCGCCAGCAGACATACGGATAACCATACGCAGGGGACAGCCCAGAAATACCAGTGAACCGATCATAATAATCATTCCCAGGACGAAGCGGACCATCGGTGAAGATCCTGCAGTGGACCGGTACTCCTTCGTTGCCACTGAGATAATAAATGCTCCCAGTACCAGGCCGACGATCTCAGGCCTTGCATACTGAACCACCTCCGCCTGATGCATTCCCATCGCACCCGCCATATCTCTTACAAAGCAGGCGATACAGAATGCCATATTAGCCGGATTTCCCATAAAAGCAAGAATTGCCGCAACAATGCCGCATACCACGCCGGCTAACGCCAGTTTCTTTTTAGAATCATACAAAGTCATATAAAATACCCTCTCTTTCCGTTTGTGACTTCTATAACCATCTTTTATTATCCTACGAATCCTATCAGTTGTCTAATCGATAGTATATATGATCATTCCTGTTTATTGATATTTTCTATATTAAAAGGCTCTGCACATCACCATGTACAGAGCCTGGGCTGCAAATTTACCGGCTTTCTCCTAAAAAACAAAGACTTTGCGCCGCCGTGAACGCAAAGTCTTTGTTTATACCTGCAATATCAAATCTCTTTTCACATCAGCTACACAAGCTCGAGCAGAACCTCCATAGCTGCGTCTCCCTTACGCTGGCCGATCTTAACGATCCGGGTGTAGCCACCGTTGCGGTTTTCATATTTTGGTGCAATCTCGTCAAATAATTTTGCAACAAGATCCACTTTCTTTGTATTTTTCTTTCTTCCTGCCGCTGCTGCCGGAACCTCTTTTACAGGATAAAGAACTTTCAGCATCTGTCTTCTCGCATGAAGCCTTGAAGGCAGATCCTTTTTAATCTTCTTTTCAACCTCGTCATAAACCGTAACCTTCTTACCGTCTACAACCTCTTTTACTCTTTTCCCATCTTTATCCTTGCGGGCAACCTTAGCCATTACCGTAACTTCTTCAAAGTTATCCTTCTCTTTTACCGCTAACGCGATCAGGCCTTCCGCCACTTTACGGATCTCCTTTGCTTTTGCTTCCGTAGTAATGATCTTGCCATTGTTCAGAAGCGCCGTTACCTGGTTTCTGATTAATGCCTTTCTCTGGCTTGATGTTCTGCCAAGCTTTCTATACTTTGCCATCTTTCTTTTCCTCCATTCTACAATTGGTTATGCATTCGTCGGGCTTACTAGCCAAATGCCGCCGCCATGCACATCGGGCTTACTGGCGGGCTCGTTTTGCTAAGCGCTCTACTCCTCTCCCTGGCTTAATTCTAAGCCAAGTTCTTTGAGTTTCGCCAATACTTCTTCTAAGGATTTCCGTCCAAGGTTTCTTACCTTCATCATATCTTCCGGAGTCCTGTTTGTCAGTTCTTCCACGGTATTGATCCCTGCCCGTTTCAAGCAGTTATAGGAACGTACGGAAAGCTCCAGTTCATCAATACTCATTTCCAATACCTTTTCTTTCTCGTCATCTTCCTTCTCGATCATAACTTCGGCAGCCTGGGCAACCTCAGATAGATCGATAAACAGTTTCAGATGTTCGCTGAGAACCTTTGCCGCCAGGCTCACAGCCTCGTCCGGAACCAATGTCCCATTTGTCCATACATCTAATGTTAATTTGTCAAAGTCTGTGATCTGGCCAACACGAGTATTCTCAACTGTAAGATTCACACGCTCTACCGGTGTGTAGATAGAATCAACCGGGATCACCGCTATCGGAAGCTCCTCGTTCTTATTCTTATCTGCACTTACATATCCTCTGCCCTTTGTAATGGTAAGCTCCATATACAATCTGCTGTCTGTCCCGCCATTCAGCGTTGCGATAACAGTTTCCGGGTTCATGATCTCGATATCCGGATCTACCTGAATATCAGCGCCTCTTACTACACCCTCGCCTTCAAATTCGATGTAAGCTGTCTTTGGTTCGTCTGTCTCTGATGTATTTTTAATCGCCAGCGATTTTAAATTCATAACGATCTCAGTGACATCTTCTTTTACACCTGGGATGGAACTGAATTCATGCAAAACACCCTCGATCTTAATCTGGCTGATTGCCGAGCCAGGAAGTGAGGAAAGCATGATCCTTCTAAGAGAATTACCAAGAGTTGTACCATATCCTCTCTCCAGAGGCTCTACCACAAACCTTCCATATCTCTTATCTTCTGAGATCTCAGTTATCTCGATATTTGGTTTATTAAAATCAAACACTATATAGTCCCTCCTTGTGG
>CAZGVY010000043.1:0-13446 GCA_964529215.1 uncultured Mordavella sp.
TCATGGTTCATGGAGACGATGACGGGCTGGTCCTGCCTCCGCACGTGGCGCCGGTTGAGTGCCGGGTAATCCCAGTTGCGCAGCACAAGGAAGGCGTGCTCGACAAAGCATATGCGCTGCTGGATGAGTTAAAGAAGGCTGGTTACCGGGTGAAGATCGATGATTCTGAGAAGAGCCCTGGATGGAAGTTCTCTGAGCAGGAAATGCTTGGCATTCCTACCCGTATTGAGATCGGACCGAAAGATATTGAGAAGAACCAGGTGATCGTGGTGCGCCGCGATACCCGTGAGAAGATTACCGTTTCCCTGGATGAGGTTGCAGGAAAGCTCCGCGATATCTTAGAGACGATCCAGCAGGATATGTATAACAAAGCGGAAGAATTTTTAAACAGCCATATCTATACGGCGACAACACTGGATGAGATGAAAGAAAAATTCACCGCCAGCAGAGGATTTGTGAAGGCATGCTGGTGCGGCGACCCAGAGTGTGAGGGCGAAGTGAAGTATGTGACCGGCGGCGCGGCAACCAGATGCCTGATCGAGGACGAGGAATTTATCTCTGACAAATGTATCTGGTGCGGCAAGCCCGCAAAGCATATGGCATACTGGGGTAAGTCATATTAATTAGAAGTACCGTTTCCCCTTTGGATCAAGGATAGAGCGGACGCAGATAAAACAGGATACACCTTCTGGCAGGCAAAGCAGCGCAGAGGGTGTATTTTATTTTCATCTGCTGTTTACCGCCTGTTCTGCTGGACAGCTATAGATTCCTTCTTCATTCCGCGTCCGTTAAGATACGTTTGATACTCCATTCTTTGTGCTTGTTGACTTTCTTCCGGTATGGCCTTATGCTATGGTTAGCGGAAGAATGGAATGCTATATGGCGTCATATGGAAAAGAAGAAATGACCAAGGGAGGGGACAGAGTGATGGAAATCAGATTGCCGGATAAAGTGAATAGGATCATCGGCACCCTGCAGGCTCATGGGTACGAGGCCTATGCGGTAGGAGGCTGTATCCGGGATTCTATCCTGGGGAGGACGCCGGAGGACTGGGATATTACCACCTCTGCTATGCCGGAGGAGACGAAGGCGCTGTTTCCCCATACCTATGATACGGGAATCGAGCATGGGACGGTTACGGTACTTTTTGACCGGGAAGGGTTTGAGGTGACAACTTACCGGGTAGACGGGAAATATGAAGACAGCCGCCATCCGTCCCAGGTTACTTTTGTGCGTAATTTGCGGGAGGATCTGCTCCGCCGGGATTTTACCATAAATGCGATGGCATATAATGAGAAAGACGGTCTGGCAGACAGCTTTGGCGGACTGGAAGACCTTAAACAGGGAATCATCCGTTGTGTAGGCGATCCTGTTTCACGGTTCTCTGAGGACGCCCTGCGGATTTTGCGGGGAATACGATTTGCCGCGCAGCTTGGTTTTGCGATCGAAGAACAGACCCGGGAGGGGATGCGCATGCTTGCTCCGACGCTTCAGAAGATCAGCGCGGAGCGTATCCAGGCGGAGCTTGCGAAGCTTTTGCTGTCACCCAGGCCGGATATGCTGAGGGAAGCGTATAAGCTTGGGATCACCAGGGAATTCCTGCCGGAATTTGACGTTGCTATGGAGACGGATCAGGAGACGCCGCACCATATGTATACTGTGGGCGAGCATATCCTGCACACACTGAAGAATATCCGCAGCGACCGGGTGCTTCGTTTTACCATGCTGTTCCATGATCTGGGAAAGCCGGTAAAAAAGACGGTTGATGAATCAGGAAGGGCGCATTTTAAAGGGCATACGGAGGCTGGCAGAGATCTGGCGGCAAAGATTATGCGGCGGCTGAAATTTGATAATGCTACGATGCGCAGTGTGGAGAAGCTGGTATATTATCATGATTACCGTATGCCGGTAACTGCAAAGAACGTAAGGCGGGCAATGGGCAGGATCGGGGAAGACCTGTTCCCGCTCTATCTGGAAGTGCGCCGTGCAGACGTGCTGGCGCAGAGTTTGTATCAGAGGGAAGAGAAGCTGGCGGATATAGACGGTGTAGAGGCGCTGTACCGTGAAATTACGGCGGCGGGCCAGTGCGTGGCTTTAAGGGATCTGGCTGTCACCGGAAAAGACCTGATCGACGCCGGAATGAAGCCCGGCAAGGAGATCGGGGAGACGCTGGACAGGCTTCTGGAGCTGGTGATAGAATCTCCGGAGCTTAACCGTAAGGAGGAACTGTTAAAATATATCTGATGTTCCCGGCACTGCCCTATTTGATGTAACTTGGCGTCAATAATGGGAATAATCCGTTTTTTGGGCTCATACATTGAAAAGAACGGATGAATGAAGGTGCAGGGGTTTTGCTATGCAAGATTATGAACTGAAAATATTAGAGCAGTATAATATCAATGTAAAAAGCACCCGGAAGACCAGAGGTGCATTTTTTTGTGATACGGAACAAGGGCTGTTTCTGCTGAAGAAGGCGGGAATATCTGAGAAAAGAGCGCCTATGCTGTATAGATTGGGAGAGACACTTATCAAGGCGGGCTATACGGGGATCGATCAGATCCTTCCAAATGCGGAAGGAAGCTTTGTCAGTGTGTCTGAGGACGGCGGGAAATATCTGCTGAAACAATGGTATTGCGGGAGAGAATGTGATATCCGGAGGACGAAGGAGCTGTTTGAAAGTGTGAAAAACCTGGCGAGGCTCCATACTCTCATGGTGATGCTGCCGGAGGAACCTGTCCTGCCAGAGGGATCTGCCCTGCCAGAGAGGTCTGTCCTGCCAGAAGAAACGGGCTGTCCGGAAGGTATGGAAGGCGGAGTTTCCGGGGAATACATTCTGCAGGAGGCACATTTGAAGGAAATCTATGAAAGCCATAACAGGGAATTGAGAAAAGTCCGCAAATTTATCCGGGGAAGGCCGGTAAAGGGAGACTTTGAGATACAGTTTTTAAAGGAATTTGACTCCTTATATGAATGGGCCGAGGCGGCGGTAAGCGAACTTGCGGCATCTGGATATGAGAGCCTTTATAGAGACAGCATCGCCGGAGGCCGGCTGGTACATGGGGAATATAATTATCATAATATCCTGATTACCGGAAACGGTATGGTTACTACGAATTTTGAAAAGTTCCGGCGGAACGTACAGGCGGAGGACCTGTATTATTTCCTCAGGAAATCTATGGAAAAGCATGGATGGAATGTGCATCTGTGCGACTGTATGCTGAACGCATACAGTGCGGTCCGGCCGATCGGCAGGGCGGAGATGGAGTATCTGAAGATCCGGTTTGTTTATCCGGAAAAATTCTGGAAAATCGCGGGATCCTATTACCGCTCAAATAAGGCCTGGATCTCGGTAAAGAACGTAGAAAAATTCCAAACGGCGGTGACGCAGGTTGAAGAAAAGAAAACATTACTGGAAGATATTTTTGCTTATCAAATGTAAGAAAACAGCAGAGAAAGTAAATTAAGGACATTTCCTTGACAAATAATAGGAAACAGGGTATAAATATTGTTAGGGCGTAATATAGCTAAGAAACAAGAGGAGGAAACAATACATGAATAAGACAGAGTTGGTAGCGGCAATTGCAGATAAATCTGATTTGTCTAAAAAAGACGCGGAGAAGGCATTGGCAGCATTTGTTGACGTTGTAACAGAAGAGCTCCGCAAAGGAGAAAAGGTTCAGCTGGTTGGCTTCGGAACCTTTGAAGTAAGTAAGAGAGCAGCAAGAGAGGGAAGGAATCCTCAGACCGGAGAGACAATGAAGATCGAGGCATGCACCGCACCTAAGTTTAAAGCAGGTAAGGCGCTGAAGGATGCTGTGAACAGATAAGTTTTGTATGATCGAGACATGTAGATGTGGCATCGGGATTTTCCCGGTGTCATTTTTATACGATGGAATGAGGAGCCGCGGCAGATACTGCAGGCGGCTGGCAGGGAAAGGAGAGGAAATAAGTGCGGTTAGATAAATTTTTAAAGGTATCCCGGCTGATCAAGCGGAGAAGCGTGGCAAACGAGGCCTGTGATGCGGGAAGGGTCCTGGTAAACGGTACGCCGGCAAAAGCGTCCCAGAAAGTGAAGCCTGGGGATGTGATCGAGATCCAGTTTGGAACAAAGACGGTGAAAGCGGAGGTTCTGGAGATCCGTGACACGACGAAAAAGGAAGAATCAAAAGAATTGTTCAGATATTTGTAATATTTATACACAGCCTGGCATAGCTTTGTTAAGAAAGGTTGTGGTGAATCATGGAAGAGAAGCAGATCCGGGGAGCGCACAGGCTAGTGGTAAACAACCGGAAGACCAGTCTGGTGACAGGCGTACTGGATGTTCTGTCCTTTGACCTGAACGAGATCCTGCTGGAAACAGAGCAGGGAATGCTGATGGTAAAAGGTACGGATATGCATGTGAACAGGCTGAATCTGGAAAAAGGAGAGGTGGATCTGTCAGGAAATATCGACAGTATTGCGTATTCGGATGTGCATCAGCAGGCGAAGAATGCAGAGAGTTTGCTGGGCAAGCTGTTTCGCTAAACCGGAAGGGGATCAGCAATGCCGGGATTAAGAACAGAGATGACCGCGTTCCTGACAGCCGTTCTGACGGGCATGACGGCGGTGTGCGCATATAGCTGTATCCGCCGGCTGCGGAGAGTGTTTTCCCATTCGCTGGCAGCGATCGCTGTGGAAGACGGGCTGTACTGGATCGGGATAGCGGTCTATATTTTTATACAGATTTATTCTACAAGCGGCGGAAGCCTCCGCTGGCATTTTGCGGCGGGCGTGGCGCTGGGGATTTTTTTGTTTTTCGTATTGAGCAGGCTTGCAGGGAAATTAGGAGAACGCATAAGTAAAAAAAAGAAATCTCGAAAAAGTATTGAAGTTATTCCTGAAAAGAGATAAGATATTAATATCTATGATAGGGGAAGTTACCGGCAGGGCGCCGGATACGGGGAGTATATAAATGAGCAGAATAAGACAAAAGAAGCGGGAGAACCGGCAGCGGAAGCGTTTGCAGAGGCACAGGGCAAGCGTATTGGCGATCAGTGCGGTTCTTATGCTGCTGATTGCCGTAGTTTCGGTAAGCAGTATATCGCTGCTGGATAGGAATAGAGAATATACCGCTCAGAAGGAAGAACTGGAGAAGAAGATCCAGGAGGAGAAGGAGCGGGCTGACGAGATCACAGAGCTGGAAGAATACGTTGGAACAGACGAGTACATAGAACAGACGGCGAGAGATAAGCTGGGGCTTATTTACGAAGACGAGATATTATTTAAAAGAAAGTAAGAAGGCACAAAAGAAAAGCATTAGGGAAACCTAACGCTTTTTTTGTTGTCATATACCGGAGGGAGCCGGCGTCTGCGGGCATTCCCGTAAGATCATAAATGCAGGGAGGACAGTATGGGGAGTGTAACGGAAAGGGAAATGTGTTCGAATCCATATATTATCCAGATGGACAAGTTTGCGGATTCACTGAAGCATTTGTCGGAAACATTTTTATACAGGGAGGGTTATAAAGGTACCTTTACCAGAGACGAGATAGAGGAAATGTTTCTGAGGGTGTCGGAACGCGTCTGTGCAAATTGTGAAAAACGCGGTGTGTGCCTGAAAGAAAAACGCGCCCATACCCGTCAGATGGTATATGAGATCCTCTGCTCGGCGGAAGAATATGGTGCGGAGTTAAATACGGAGATCAAGCGGAAGCTGCAGAAACGATGCGAGATGGCGCCAAGATTCTTAAGAGAAACGCTGGAAGTATTTGGAGATGCGAAACAGAAGCTTTTGTGGAATAACAGGATCGTGCAGAACAGAGAGGGCTGCGCACTGTCCCTGATCTCCTTTGCAGATATTATACAGCATGCAGCCAGGGAACTGGGAGCGGGAATATTTGCCGATGAAAGGCTGGAAAAAAAGATCCGGAGCCAATTGAAAAAGGTGGGGATCCGGATGATCAGCAGCGTATTTTATATGTCTGCAAAGGGGAGGTATGAGATCCATCTGACCATCCGGGCACAGAAAGGGCAGTGTGTGGCAACGAAGGAGGTGGCCCGTATCGTGGGGGCGTGCGCAGGCCGCGCCATGTATCCGGAGACGGGGGAACAGCCGGTCGTGTGGGAAGAATACGGAACGGTAATTATCCGGGAGAGCGCCAGATATCATACGCTGCAGGGCGTGGCGAAGATCGGGAAAGGATGTGAGCGGATCTCGGGCGATACCTTCTTTATGACCGCACTTCCGGGAGGGAAGGAAGGCGTCCTGCTTTCAGATGGAATGGGTTCCGGGGAGACGGCCTTCCGGGAGAGCGCCATGGTGGTTGAGATGATGGAGGAGCTTGTGAAGGCAGGATTTCCCTTGAAGACGGCGATACAGATGCTGAATACTGCGCTGGTGACAGGAAGGGAAGAAGTATGCTTTTCTACGATCGATATGTGTGTATTTGATCTGTATGAGGGGAGCTGCGACCTGCTAAAAGCAGGGGCGTCGGTGACCTTTATCCGGCAGGGGGGCGAGGTTGAGAGGATCGTATCAACGACGCTTCCGATCGGCGTGGTGCAGAATATAGAAATCGATTGTGTCCACAGGAAGCTTTGGGATGGAAGTTTTGTGGTGATGGTAACAGACGGGGTCATGGACGCCCTTCCGGCAGGGGAGCAGGAGGAATTGCTCGGAACCTTTATAAAGGAAAGCAGAAGCCAGAACCCGAAGGAAATGGCGCATTATATCCTGGAGCAGGTACTGGAGCAGACGGGAGAAGAACCCCTTGACGATATGACGGTTATTGTCATTGGATTATGGGAATTATAAAAACTTGCATTTTAAGACGATTGTATGTACAATGATTTCATCCATATATGGATGCTTGGACACAGGAAATGAGAATGTTCTGAAAAGACCAGGGAAACAATGTTATGTATGAAAAGATAAAAGCATATGCCAGGAAACATCATATGATTCAGGAAGGGGATGTGATCATCACAGGAGTATCAGGAGGCGCAGATTCTATCTGCCTTCTTTTTGTTCTCTGGAAACTACAGAGGGAGATGGAGTTTGGCCTTGTGGCGGTGCATGTGAATCATTGTCTCAGGGGAGATGAGGCGGACAGGGATGAAGCCTTTGTCCGGGAATTTTGTGAAAAGCGTGGGATCCCGTTTTTTCTGAGGCGCAGGGATGTGGCGGACTATGCGCGCCGGAACCGTTTATCGGAGGAGGAAGCCGGGCGGGAAGTAAGGAGAGCCGCATATCTTGAAGCTGCGGACAACTATGGCGGGACGAAGATTGCCCTGGCTCATCATATGGATGATAATGCGGAGACGGTGCTGCTGAATCTGGCGAGAGGGACCGGCCTTAAGGGAATGGGCGGTATACGGCCGGCGGCAGGAATGTATATCCGGCCGCTGCTGGCGGTGCGCCGGCGGGAGATCGAAGCATTTCTGGAGGCCGAAAAGCTTGATTTCTGCACAGATGCCACCAACCGGGAGGATCTCTATGCAAGGAACCGGATCCGGAATCATGTGATGCCATATCTGGAGAAAGAGATCAACTGCCGGGCTGTAGAGCATATACAGGAAACTGCGGCGCAGATGGAAGCGCTGGAAGACTATGTCTGCAGGCAGACAGACGCGCTGTGGGACAGCTGTGTTTCCAGGGAGGGAGAGCATTACCTGCTGGATACCGGAGCGTTAGGAAAAGGTGAAAAGGTGCTGAGGACGCGGCTGATCTATAAACTTCTGGCAAAGGCAGCGGGCCGGGAGAAGGATATCGAAGCAGTCCATATTAAGATGGTAGAAGACCTGGCAGGGAAGCAGACAGGCCGAGGGATCGATCTTCCTTATGGACTGTGCGCAGTCAGGCGGTATCAGAATATCTGGATCGGAAAACGGGAAGACTGCCTGGGGAAGAAGACAGAGAACAGTGAGATTTTTTTATGCAGCGGGGGAGAGGCAGAATTTGCAGAGAGGATCTGCGGCGGCGTAAGAGTAAGGCTTTTGAAACGTGGAGAAATTCCAGATACAATTGAGAATCGCCCCTACACGAAATGGTTTGATTATGATATAATAAAAAATAGTGTTGTTCTAAGAAGCCGCCGGCCGGGAGATTTTCTTGATATAGACGGACAGGGACGGACACAGAAGCTTAAGAAGTATTTTATCAATGCAAAGATCCCGCAGGAGATGCGGGATAAGGTTCTGCTGGTGGCGGAGGGGCCGCAGATACTGTGGATCGTAGGATTCCGGCAGAATCAGAAATATCAGGTAACAGAAGATACCAAAAGGATTCTGGAGATCAGGATGATGGATTACGGAGGATAAGACGATGGCGGAAAGGATCAGGATGCTGATATCGGAAGAAGATGTAGATAAAAGGATCTGCGAGATCGCAGAGCAGATCAGCGCGGACTATGAAGGGAAACAGGTACATCTGATCTGCATACTGAAGGGAGGAGTCTTCTTTATGTGCGAGCTTGCGAAGAGGATCTCTGTGCCGGTAAGTATGGATTTCATGAGTGTGTCAAGCTATGGTGCAGATACAAAGTCAAGCGGGGTGGTTAAGATCGTTAAGGATCTGGATGAATCCCTGGAAGGCAGGGATGTACTGATCGTAGAGGATATTATTGATTCGGGAAGGACGCTTTATTATCTGATCGACGTCCTGCAGAAAAGAAATCCGGCAAGTATCCGCCTTTGTACGCTGCTCGACAAGCCGGAGAGGCGTGTGAGGGATGTGAAGGTGGATTACATCTGTTTTGATATCCCAGATAAATTTGTCGTAGGCTATGGCCTGGATTATGCACAGAAATATAGAAACCTTCCATACATTGGGGTTGTGGAAGGCGCAGAGTAGGAGGAGTTTACAGTTTTGGAGAATAGAAGAAGAGGACCAGGCGGCATTACATTTCTGCTGCTTATCTTAATTGTATTTGGAAGCCTGTGGTTTACAAATCAGATGGAGCAGCAGGAAAGACAGCTATCATATAAAGAATTTTACCGTATTGTGGAAAAGAAACAGGCAAGGGAGATCGTTGTCATACAAAACAGGGATATCCCAACCGGACGGGTGGAGCTTATCCGGGCAGACGACGAGGACAGTGGCGAATGGACGCTTTTCGTGCCGGACGTTAATGATATCTGCGCGTATCTGGAGAAGCAGAATACGGACTACCAGCTGATGGACGTTCCGGAAGAAAACTGGATGATGACGACACTTTTCCCTGTACTGGTTATGCTGGCGGGGATACTGCTTTTGTTTTACCTGATGAACAGGCAGAACGGGGCTAACAGTAAGGCGATGAATTTCGGGAAAAACCGGGCGAAACTTCACACGGGAGATAAGAAGGTGACTTTTGCCGATGTGGCGGGACTCCAGGAGGAAAAAGAGGAGCTGGAGGAGATCGTTGATTTCCTGAAAGCGCCGAAAAAATATATCCAGGTGGGAGCAAGGATTCCGAAAGGAGTATTACTGGTAGGCCCTCCGGGAACCGGCAAGACATTGCTTGCCAAGGCGGTTGCCGGAGAAGCGGGAGTGCCGTTCTTTACGATCTCCGGTTCGGATTTTGTTGAGATGTTTGTAGGTGTGGGCGCATCCCGGGTAAGAGATCTGTTTGAGGATGCCAAGAAGAATGCGCCGTGTATTATATTTATTGATGAGATTGACGCAGTTGCAAGGCGGCGGGGTACCGGCATGGGCGGCGGACATGATGAACGTGAGCAGACGCTGAACCAGCTGCTCGTTGAGATGGATGGATTCGGTGTAAACGAAGGGATCATCGTAATGTCTGCAACAAACCGTGTTGATATTCTTGACCCTGCGATCCTGCGGCCCGGAAGGTTTGACCGGAAAGTGGCTGTGGGAAGGCCGGACGTAAAAGGAAGGGAAGAGATCCTTGCAGTTCATGCGAAAGGGAAGCCTCTGGGAGACGACGTGGACTTGAAGCAGATTGCCCAGACCACGGCCGGATTTACCGGCGCGGATCTGGAGAATCTTTTGAATGAGGCGGCGATCCTTGCAGCCAAGGAGGACCGCGTATACCTCCGGCAGAAGGATATACAGCGTGCGTTCGTAAAGGTGGGGATCGGAGCGGAAAAGAAAAGCCGGGTTATTGCGGAGAAGGAGAAGAAGATTACCGCATACCATGAGGCCGGTCATGCGATCTTATTCCATGTGCTGCCCGACGTGGGGCCGGTGTACAGCGTATCCATCATTCCTACGGGTATGGGAGCCGCCGGTTATACGATGCCTCTGCCGGAACAGGACGATATGTTTAATACCAGGGGCAAGATGCTGCAGGATATTACGGTAGCCCTGGGCGGCCGGGTTGCAGAGGAGGAAGTGTTCGAAGATATTACGACAGGTGCGTCGCAGGACATTAAGCAGGCAACGGGCATCGCAAGATCGATGGTGACGAAATTTGGCATGTCGGAGAAACTTGGCCTGATCAACTACGACAGCGATAACGACGAGGTGTTTATCGGAAGAGACCTGGTGCATACCCAGCGGGGATATGGAGAGGAGATCGCCGGGACGATCGATCAGGAGATCAAAAGGATCATTGACAGCTGCTATCAGAGAGCCAGGAAGATCATCCGCAAATATGATCATGTGCTGGCGGCGTGCGCACAGCTGCTTTTGGAGAAGGAAAAGATTACAAGGGAGGAATTTGAGGCATTGTTTGAAGGGATCGAAGTATCGGAAGCTTTGGATAATGCGTGAAGCCTATGAATTATGAATAGAGAAGGATTATTTTGTGATGGAACAGAAAATTACCTGATACCTCCGGAACCATTAAAACATGAAACAGTGGAATTTTTATTCCGGACAGCGGCCGGAGACGTGGACAGTGTCGCTCTGTGTATCGGCGGAGAATTTCATGAGATGAAGAAGATGAAAACGGAAGGCCGCTTTGACTATTACCAGATAAACTGGCAATTGAAGGAGCATCCGGAAAAGTATTATTTCCGGATCCTTAAGGGAGAGGAAACGGTGTATTATAACCAGTACGGGGTGGTTGATTCCGTAACGGATCAGTATGCCTTCCGGATCTGTCCAGGATTTACAACGCCGGAATGGTCAAAGGGCGCGGTGATGTATCAGATCTTTACGGACCGTTTCTGTAATGGGGATCCGTCAAACGATGTGGTGGACGGAGAATATTTTTATATTACGTCGCCGGTAAAAGCAGTGAAAGACTGGAACAAGTACCCGGAGCAGATGGACGTGCATAATTTCTACGGGGGTGACCTGCAGGGTGTGAAGGATAAACTGGATTATCTGCAGGATCTGGGAATAGAGGTGATCTATTTCAACCCGCTGTTTGTGTCGCCGTCGAATCATAAGTATGATATTCAGGATTATGATTATATCGATCCCCATTTTGGAAGGATCGTTCAGGATGGCGGGGAGCCGCTGGCCGAGGGGGACTGCGATAACCGGCATGCAACGAAATACAAGGCCAGGGTGGCCAGTATGAAGAATCTGGAGGCGAGCAACCGTTTTTTTGCAGAGCTGGTGGAGGAGATCCATAAAAGAGGCATGCGCGTGATCCTGGACGGTGTATTTAATCATTGTGGTTCTTTTAATAAATGGATGGACAGGGAAGGGATTTACGAAGGGCAGGAGAATTATGAGGCCGGAGCCTATGTATCTTCTGAGAGTCCATATCATTCTTATTTTGACTTCCGGGATTCCCGGGAAGAAGACTGGCCTTATAATGGAAATTATGACGGATGGTGGGGGCATGATACGCTGCCGAAGCTGGATTACGAAAATTCAGAGGCGCTGGAGGATTATGTACTGCGCATAGGGAAGAAATGGGTATCTCCGCCTTATAATGTGGACGGATGGCGGCTGGATGTGGCTGCGGACCTGGGACACAGTAAGGAATATAACCATGAATTCTGGAAAAAATTCCGTAAAGTGGTAAAAGAAGCAAATCCCCATGCCCTGATCCTTGCAGAGCACTATGGAGACCCGAAGGAATGGCTGGAGGGTGACGAGTGGGATTCTGTCATGAATTACGACGCATTTATGGAGCCGGTTACCTGGTTCCTTACCGGAATGGAGAAGCACAGCGACGAGGAACGGATGGAGCTTAAGGGGAATGCAGACGCATTTTGCCAGGCGGCGTCCCACAGTATGGCGTGCTATATGACGTCTTCGCTGCAATCGGCCATGAATGAGCTTTCCAATCATGACCATTCGAGATTCCTGACCAGGACCAATCATGTGGTTGGAAGAACGGGGATGCACAGGCCAGAGGAGGCGGAGCAGAACGTGAACCTGGCGGTTATGCGAGAGGCTGTTGTGATGCAGATGATGTGGGTCGGATCCCCGACGGTATACTATGGTGATGAAGCGGGACTGTGCGGATTTACCGATCCGGATAACCGGAGAACCTATCCCTGGGGAAGGGAGAATCAGGAGCTGATAGAATTTCACAAGGAGCTGATAAAGATCCACAAGCGGTACCGGACCATCCGGGCAGGCTCGCTTAAGATCCTGAACAGGGAAGAATGTATACTGGCGTACGGGCGGTTTGATGCTGAGAATCAGTTTGTTGTTGCGGTCAACTGCAGCTGGGAACTGAAAGAGGTACATATACCGGTATGGCAGGCAGGGCTTCCGGAAAAGGGGGCTATGCGCCGGCTGGTATACAGCTATGAGGATGGTTATACCACGGAATATGAAGAATATCTGATCGAAGACGGAGAGGTGGTTGTGAACCTCGGCGCATATTCCGCGCTTGTGCTTAAGAATCTGGAATTTTAGTGGTTATGGTATGCATTAGCGGATGTTGGTAGTCCGTTAAGTGTGTTGTGACGAACACAGAATAAAGAAGGAGTATATAGCAATCAGACGGAGCAGCATTACGATGAACTACCGGCTAACAGAGACTAAGGCACTCAGGAACGCCTTCGTGCCCAAGTCTCTGTAAACCGTTATTTCATCTCCATTAAAAGCGCTCCTAAATTGTCTGATTTGCTATATACTCCTTCTTCATTCTGCTGTCTTCTAACTGCGTTTTGAACCAATGTCTCCCTGCTGAACAGTCAGACAGCCAAATAATATAACGGATTACAAAGCAGCTGTTTAAGCATGTCTTGGCGGACGCGGATGAAAATAGAACACACCCTCTAGCAGACGAAGCAACATTTCGATAAACTACCAATTTACGGAAACTAAGACGCTCAGGAACGCCTTCGCGCCTAAGTTTCCGTAGATTGCTATTTTATCTTCATTAAAAACGCTTCTGAATTGTCTGCTCAGAGGGGGTGTTCTATTTTCATCCGCTGTTTACCGACTGTTCTGCAAACTGGCGTCATATTATTTGATTACCTCTTTTGCCAGACAGCCAGCGGTATTTGAGCCATTAAACAGCAGCCATCCGTGACAGATGAATGCTGCATGAGTATTTAAGGGGCGTTTTTAGCGGAGGCGAAATCCACTGCTTACGGATACTTAGA
>CAZGVY010000044.1:0-13433 GCA_964529215.1 uncultured Mordavella sp.
GGCATATTTAATAGATGCGGATTTATTTATCGATATAGTGCCCTTTGCAGGATAGGATCGTGCTGGTATTTTCTACAGGCTTATATACAATACGGTTCTTTTCATCGATACGTCTGCTCCACCATCCCGACAGACTCCCGGATAATGGTTCGGGATGTCCGATTCCGGTAAAAGGGTTTCTCTGTATGTCTGTAATTAGCCTGTTTATTTTTCTCAGAGTCTTTTTGTCCTGCTGCTGCCAGTCAAGATATTCCTGCCAGGCTTCATCTTCCCATAATATGCCCATGCGCTATACCTCGATCAGATCATGTTCTTTTGGAATGGATCTGCCGGATTCAATATTAGCAATACGTTGTTCTAATATTCTCATATTGCTTTCTGAATAGAAAGGATCTGCTGTTACTTCAAAAGGAATCTTATTCTGATGGACAACTGCTTTCGCAAACATTGTAATAGCTGTTGTCATATTTAATCCCATATCCTCAAAAAGGATTTCGACCTGTTTTTTTAACTTTTCATCCATCCGTATCGTAATACTTGTTGTTGCCATAGTGCCCTCCTTGTATTTTGTATTTACATTATATGATAAAAATATGAATATATCAATACATAATATGTACAATCATGGATCTGAGGCGAGAGCGCGTTACTTTTTACGGCTCAGGAATGTGCATTCCGTGAGAACATGATTCAAATACGGACGGGTATGTTCTTGACTCTGTGAAAATGATAGGGTTTGCTACTTATAGTTACTGGAAACGGTAATGAATGAAAAATGGAGACTGACGGAATATGCTGACGGAACAGAGATATGAACTGATATTACGGTTATTAGAGGATAAAAAGAGCATTACGGTAAATGAGGTGAAGGAACTTTTAAAGATTTCGGAATCTACCGTGAGAAGGGACATTACCGCTCTGGATAAAGCGGGTAAGCTTACGAAGGTGTTTGGAGGGGCGGTTGCAAAAAATTATCATACCTTTACCATTCAGGAGCCTACCGTTGCGCAGAAGAAGGAACTGAATCTGGAGGAGAAGGAGAAGATAGCCAGATATGCGGTATCTCTGATCAAACCGGGAGACTTTGTGTATATGGATGCGGGGACGACTACAGGCTGTATGCTGGATCATCTGATGGATACAGGCGTTACTTATGTGACGAATGGGGTTTCCCATGCCCAGAGACTGGTAAAGAAGGGGATGAAAGTGATCCTTTTAGGGGGAGAGCTGAAAGGAACGACAGATGCTGTGATCGGAAGCCAGGCTGTGCAGATCCTTATGAATTATCATTTTACAAAGGGATTTTTCGGTACGAATGGGATAACGAAAAAGGCGGGATTTACCACGCCGGATATTAACGAGGCGGCGGTAAAAAGCATGGCTATGGAACAATGTGAAGCGTGTTACGTGGTGGCGGATTCCTCTAAGTTTGACACGGTAAGTTCTGTGAGCTTTTCTACATTTTATAATGGAACGGTCCTGACTGACAGAACCGTAAAAGGGTATGAGGATCAGAAGCATATTATCGTAGTGCCTGAATGAATGCAGGACAGATAACAATGCTGATTGATGGGCACGCCGTGTGAAGAAAATAAAAATAGGCAGTAAAAAAGGATTTCCAAAGTGGAAATCCTTTTTAGAGCGACAGACGGGGTTCGAACCCGCGACCCCAACCTTGGCAAGGTTGTACTCTACCAACTGAGCCACTGTCGCAAAGCCATGATTGTTCCTCAGAACAATAACTACTATACTACAGAGAAAAGAGATTGTCAACACTTTTTTTGATAACGTTTTCATACGTTTTCATAATTCTGTAACCTTGACATTCTTTATTCTAAGTCTTTACACTTCTTTCCATGTCTATTATAATTCTATGTTGTAAGTAAAAGTTATTTGGATGGTTTCTGTGAATGGTCATATGATCAGAACCTGAGCGGGGGGATTTCGGTGGAGCTTCAGATCTATCATACAGTAAATGCAGGGCTGTACTTATGGAACGGGAGATCGGGACTGCTGGTGGATGCTTTGCATGGCGGGAAGCGCGCCGGGTTCTCCGATGTGCCGGACCGGTATATCCAGATGATGAGAAAGAGAGAACAATTTTTCGGACAGGTCAACGATCTGCTGTACACGCATACCCATGAGGATCATTATGATGAGGAACTGGTAGATGAATTCCTTAGCCTGAACCCGGAAAGCCTGATCTATGGCCCGGAACCAGAGAGAAATACGATCTTACCGGATGTGTCAGATCAGGGGAAGAGCAGGCTTCAGATCAGGGACTATACAGTTTATGCATTTGCAACGGAGCATGCCGGGGAAACAGCCAGGATATGCCGTCATGTTTCTTACCTGATCCTGTCAGGGGAGCAGGCGGTATGGGTCAGCGGAGATGCATCTCTTGAACCCTCGCTGGCAGAACAGGCCGGGAGGATCTGCGGAGAGACCCGGATAAACGCCGCATTCGTCATGGTGTATCAGCTGGGAAGCAGGAAGGGTACTGACTTTCTAAAGAAATTGGATCCAGAACGGATCTATCTGTATCATCTGCCGTACCGGGAAGACGATAGCTTTCATTATTACCGAATGGCGGAACAGACGGTGGAAAAGTGCCGGCGGCAGGGGATTCCTGTGAGGATTTTGGAATTAGACAGCTTTGCAGATTACAGGGAGGAATTATGAAAAAAATTTTACAAGAATCAAAATACCATTTGATACCGTTAGGGGAAATAAACGGTTATAAAGTAAGACCGGGTTTTTATGAAATCAATGGCGCAACTGCCATTCCCGGAGGCGTGAATTTTACGATTCACTCCAATCAGGCTACAGGGTGCGAACTGCTTCTGTATCACAGGAAAGCGGCGGAGCCCTATGCTGTGATACCGTTTCCGGATAATTACAGGATAGGAAATGTGTTTTCCATGATTGTGTTTGGACTTCAGATTGAAGAATTTGAATATGCATACCGGATGGATGGCCCGTATATTCCAGAGAAGGGGCTGCTGTTTGATAAGAACCATGTGCTTCTGGACCCGTATGCGAAGGCTGTAACCGGACAGAGCGTATGGGGGAAGAAGGCTTTGTCCGATAAGAATCTGTACCATGCAAGAGTTGTAAGGGATGACTTTGACTGGGGAGACGCGAAGCCGCTTCTGACGCCGCTGGAGGACACGATCATCTATGAGATGCATGTCAGGGGATTTACCCGGGACGATTCGTCCGGAGTCCGGTCGCCGGGAACCTTCGCAGGGCTTATAGAGAAGATCCCTTATCTCTGTGAGCTGGGGATCACAGCGGTAGAATTGATGCCGATCTTTGAATTTGATGAGCTGAAGGATGAAAGAGAATATCAGGGAAAACAGCTTCTGGATTACTGGGGATATAATACGGTCAGTTTCTTTGCGCCGAACACCAGCTATGCGGCTGGAATCGAATATAACCAGGAAGGAAATGAGCTGAAGAACCTGATCAAGATCCTGCATCAGAATGGCCTGGAGGTGTATCTGGACGTAGTGTTTAACCATACCGCGGAAGGGAATGAGGATGGCCCTGTTATTTCATTTAAAGGCCTGGACAACCAGATTTATTATCTTCTTACGCCGGACGGTTATTATTATAATTTCAGCGGCTGCGGAAATACGTTAAACTGTAACCATCCGATTGTCCAGCAGATGATCCTGGAGTGCTTGCGCTACTGGGTGGTCAGCTACCGGGTAGACGGATTCCGGTTCGATCTTGCCAGCATCCTTGGACGGAATGAAGACGGCTCTCCTATGAGTAAACCGCCGCTTTTACAGTCCCTGGCGTTTGACCCGATCCTTGGAAATGTGAAATTGATCGCGGAGGCATGGGATGCGGGCGGGCTTTATCAAGTGGGGAATTTCCCTTCATGGAACCGCTGGGTAGAGTGGAACGGCAAATACCGGGATGACCTCCGTTCCTTCCTGAAAGGCGATAGTGGCAAGGCGGCAACGGCGGCTGTCAGGATCTTTGGCTCAGAGGATCTGTACGAGGAGCGGCTGGGCTGCAATGCGTCCGTGAATTTTATTACCTGCCACGACGGATTTACGCTGTATGACCTTTATGCATATAATCAGAAGCATAATGAAGCGAACGGATGGAATAACACAGACGGCGCCAACGACAATGCAAGCTGGAACTGCGGAGCCGAAGGAGAGACGGAAAATGAGGATGTGATGCGGCTCCGGATCCGTATGATGAAAAATGCAGCGGCGGTATTGCTTTTAAGCAGGGGCGTGCCAATGTTCCTTGCGGGAGATGAGTTCGCAAATACACAGTTTGGCAATAATAATCCGTATTGCCAGGACAATAGCATTTCCTGGCTGGATTGGAACCGATTGGGAAAAAACAGGGGACTGTTTGAATTTTTTAAATATATGATCGCATTCCGGAAACAGCATGAACCGATCCGCAGGCATACGCCCTCCTGCAGCTTTGGCTTCCGGGAAATGAGTATCCATGATGTGACTCCGTGGGCGGACGGCTTCCAGGAAGACTCGCATTATATTGGCGTGATGTTCGCAGGACGTACCGGGCAGGCGGACGACTGTGTCTACATTGCAGTGAATACTTACTGGGAAGAATTGGAGATCAGGCTGCCTGCCCTGCCTTTGGACCGCTGCTGGCAGCTGGTAGCCGATACCTTCCGTGAGGATAGTATTATGGAGCCTCCGGAGAATATATATGGAAGTATAAGAATCAGAGAACGGTCGGTGATGGTATTCCAGATGGCCGGCAGAGGAGAAAACAGATGAAAAAAGTAGTTAGACATTCGGTCGTAAGCGGTTTTTTGGTTGGTCTTGGCGTGATCATCAATACGGTTTCAGAAAACCGGTATGTGGGGGCGATGCTGTTCAGCCTTGCCCTTCTGGTGATCATAGAGTGCGGGCTGCAGCTATATACAGGAAAGATAGGATTTGTCAGGACGGTTCCCGCAAAGAATCTTGCGGTGATGCTTGTGGGGAATCTGGCTGGCTCGGCAGTCCCCGTGCTGATGGTTGCAACCCAGCGGCCTGAGGTTATGGAAATGATGCGGGCAGCGGCTGAGAAAAAATTTGCAAATACGTTCCTGTCATTATTTTTCTATGCATTTTTGTGCGGGTCGCTGATGCTTATTGCAGTTTACTGCAGGCAGATGCTGATCACGGTATTCTGCATCATGGTGTTCATCCTGTCAGGATATGAGCACTGCATTGCAGATTTTCCCTATCTGCTGCTGGATTTCAGCCTGATCAATGGATTGAAATATCTTGTGATCATTGCCGGCAACTCGGCCGGCTCCATTGTCCTTCACAGTCTCATTAAGAAAGAAAGCGAATAAGACGCTGTACATAAGGATAGAAATTTCTGACAGAGATTTTGCGGAAGCGGCACAGATGAATAAGAAAAGGAGGGCTATACTTGGCGTCGGAGAATACTTCAGGAGAGAATATTCTTGGAACAGAAAAAATAGAAAGACTGATTGCTAAATTTGCCATACCCGCGATCATCAGCATGCTGGTCAGTTCCCTTTATAATATCGTAGATCAGATTTTTATCGGACAGGGCGTGGGTATATTAGGGAATGCGGCGACGAATATTGCATTCCCTATATCGATCATCTGCACGGCGACGGCTTTGTTTCTGGGGATCGGAAGCGCTTCAAACTATAATTTGGAATCCGGCGCCGGGAATCAGGACAGGGCAGTCCGGATCGTGGGTACGGGACTTGCAATGCTGGCGGCCTGCGGTACGCTGATCTGTATCATTGTCCTGATTTTTTTGGATCCGCTCCTTGAGATATTTGGCGTGACGCCGGATATTCTCCCCTATGCCAGGGATTATACGGGGATTACAGCATTTGGGATCCCGTTTCTGATCCTGACTACAGGCGGAAACCATATGATACGCGCAGACAGGAGCCCGACGTATTCTATGGTATGTATGCTGACGGGGGCAATTATAAATACGGTTCTGGATCCCCTGTTTATTTTTGGTTTCCACTGGGGGATCAAAGGAGCGGCGGCAGCTACTATTATCGGGCAGATCCTGTCAGGGGCGCTGGTTATTTTCTATTTTGCACGGAAATGTAATATGGCGCTGAAGGCAGAGATGCTCCGCCCGAGGGCAGAATATATCCGTGCGGTTGCTTCTCTTGGAATGGCGTCTTTTATTAATCAGATCGCCATGGCAATTGTTCAGATCACCATGAACAATACGCTCAGGCACTACGGGGCGCAGTCCATATACGGCGCGGATATTCCTCTTGCCTGTGTAGGCGTGATTTCCAAGGTAAATATGGTGTTTATGGCAATCTGCATTGGTATTTCCCAGGGATGCCAGCCGATATGGGGGTTCAATTACGGTGCAGGGAATTACGGAAGGGTAAGGGAGGCTTACAGGAAAGCCTTTCTGATCTGCCTTGGGGTTGGGATCTCATTCTTTTTGTGTTTTCAGCTGTTCCCAAGACAGATCGTCAGCATATTCGGCTCTGGGAGTGAAGAATATTTCCATTTTGCAGAGCGGTATTTCAGGATATTCATGCTGATGACATTTTTTAACGGAGTACAGCCTATGAGCTCTGGATTCTTTACATCCATCGGGAAAGCGAAGCTGGGAATCGTGGTGTCCCTGACCAGGCAGATCATTTTCCTGCTTCCGCTGATTTTGATCTTCCCGGCATTTATGGGGATAGACGGCGTGATGTACGCAGGGCCTGTGGCGGACGGCGCGGCTGCGGCTGTGGCAGTCAGCTTTGCGGTCCGGCAGCTGGAGGATATGAAGAAAAGAGAATGCGGCGTGCAGGCAGAAATATAAACGGCTGTAATGATTGCAGGATCAGAGACGGTGTGCTATAATGATCCGGTAACCAATTGAAGACAGATGCAGAGTAGGATTATGCGCGTTAAGTGCCAGCCGGACGGGGAGTTGCCGGCAGGACGAAGAGCGGCAGGGCGGCCTGAAAGGACAGAGGCGATGCCGCTTGCGGTGCATATTCCGCATCCCGCTGCTGCACATAAGAGAGAATACCTGCTTATGAGCAGTTTTACGGGCTGCTGCAAAGGAGGTATTTTTTATGAAAAATTTGAAGCAAATGTTCAAAGACTCCTTTCATGAGCTGAAAGACGTAAAGGTGCTGGCAATGACTGCAATGCTGCTTGCAATTGCCGTGGTACTTGGATTCTACACCCTTCAGGTGACGGAATTCATTAAGATCGGTTTTGCATTTCTTGCAGACGAGATGACCGGTATGCTGTTTGGACCGGTGGTTGGGGGTATTATGGGAGGAGCAGCAGATCTTGTGAAATATCTGGTGAATCCCACAGGCCCGTTTTTCCCGGGATTTACGGTCAGCAGCGCTGTAAGCGGCGTGATCTACGGAATGGTATTGTATGAGAAGCCCCTCAGCCTGAAAAGAGTGGCGCTGGCCAACGGGCTTGTCATGCTGCTGGTAAATACCGGGTTGAATACGTACTGGCTGACGCTTTTGTATGGAGATGCATTCTTAGCGATCCTTCCGGTAAGAATGCTGAAGCAGGCGGTCATGTTTCCGATATGCGTGGCTTTGTTTTACGGGACTGGCAAGGTACTTGGAAAAGCAAGGCTGTTTGCTGTGGCAGGGAAACAGAATGTATAACAGCAATTTTATGGGAAGTTATACTTGATTTTCTGATAAAAATATAGCATACTATCTAATAGGGAGTAGTTTTACCGCAGATATACGGGATCCGTATACCTGCGTGATTGGAGTATAATAATTAGAAAGGGTGATAGTATGCAGGAGAGACTGCCGATTGGTTTCCTTTTCAAGCAGATTAACAATGTGTATGAAAAGGATATCAATAATCAGCTGAAGGGCATTGGGATCACTTCGTCCCAGTGCGAGGTTTTGAATTATCTGTTCCGCAGTGAGAAGGAGGAAGTGAACCAGAGAGATATTGAGAAGGCACTGAGTCTGAAGAATCCTACAGTGACAGGAATTTTACAGAGACTGGATGAGAAAGGATACATTCTTATTGTTCCTAACGGGAAGGATAAGAGAAAGAAAAATGTCCATCTGACAGAGAAGGCTTACGATATCCAGAAGCGGATGGAGTCGGACCGGAGAAGAATCGACAGGAATCTGACGATCGGCATGACGAAGAGAGAGATTCAGGCGCTTCAAAAGATGCTGAACCGAGTGCTGTATAATGTGAGTGATATTTAAGGCATAGAAGGTAGGGCTGCGCTATCGGCGCAGCCCTTTGCGATGATTTCAAAGTATGCCGGAAGATCAAATATAATAAAAATATTCAGGAGGCATTATGTCGAGAGAAGATTATATAAAAGCACATAAACTGGCAAAAAAGGATTATCAGTCCAAAAGTATGAAGGGGGAACTCCCTACGCTTCCGGTGCTGGATGATATCCTTCCGCCGAGAGGCCAGTACAGGGAAGTCCCGCTAGGACTTGTGAAGATTCCGGCGGATCAGATTGTAGGGACAAAAAACGGAGGACGCAGTAATGCATTTTCCAGTAATTTTATGCCGCTCTTAAAGGAAGGCAGCGAATTTTCGAATAAATGGGCGGCTCTTAGTACCAGCCAGGTGACGGAAGGAATCCGGGATCCGATCAAAGCATATGAATATATGAACAAATTCTATGTGGAGGAAGGCAATAAACGTGTCAGCGTAGTGAAGTTTTTCGGAGTGGACTCGATCCCGGGAACTGTAACGCGTATTATACCAAACCGTACAAATGATAAGGAGAACCGGATCTACTATGAGTTTCTGGACTTTTATGAGCTGTCTCAGATAAATTATATATGGTTTTCGGAAACAGGGAGATTTGCGAAGCTTCAGGAAGCGATGGGGAAAAAGCCGGACGAAGTATGGAGCGAGGAGGAACGGATGGATTTCCGTTCGGTCTATACAAGATTTTCCATAGAATTTCATGCAAAAAATAACGATAAACTTAAGATCACGGCCGGTGATGCGCTGCTTGCACTGATCGAGCTGTATGGATATAAAGAGCTTCTGGCTATGAGCATTCCGGAACTTAAGAAACTGATCGAGAGAAGCTGGGAAGAATATATGCTCCTTGGGAAGGACAAAGAAATTGAATTGAAGATGGATCCCAATACGGAGAAGAAGTCTATTCTGAATAAGATCCTGCCCTCAGGAGTACTTCTGGCAGGAAAGAGCAGGCTGAAAATCGCATTTATCTATGAGAAGACGCCAGGGTCTTCCGCGTGGACCTACGGGCATGAACTGGGAAGGCTGTATCTGGAGCAGAGATTTCCAAATGAAGTACAGACGCTTTACTATACGAATGTCAGCAGGAAGGATATCGAGTATGCCCTGGAGGATGCTGTAAGGCAGAAATGTGACATTATCTTTACCACAACGCCATCCTTTGTGCAGGCCAGCGTCAAGGCTGCGATCGCGCATCCTTCCGTCAGGATCTTGAACTGCTCGCTGAATACGTCACACCGGTATATCCGCACCTATTATATCAGGATGCATGAACCGAAATTCATCATGGGAGCCGTGGCGGGGGCGCTGGCAGACAACGATAAACTTGGGTTTATTGCGGATTATCCGATCTTTGGAACGATTGCCAATATTAATGCTTTCGCTCTGGGGGCAAAGCTGGTTAATCCCAGAGTAAAGGTATATCTGGAATGGTCGGCAAAAAAAGATGTGGATACAGTCAGGAATCTGCGTGAACAGGGGGCAAAGATCATATCCGGGAAGGATATGGTAACCCCGGAGGAAGCTTCCCGGTATTTCGGGCTTTACAGTCTTGAAAATGACTGGCCGAAAAGCCTTGCCATGCCGGTGTGGCACTGGGGAAGGCTCTATGAGCAGCTGGTTCATACGATTATGGATGGCAAATGGAAGGATGATGATAATCCGGCAGATAAAAAGGCAATCAATTACTGGTGGGGAATGTCTTCGGATGTGGCAGATATCGTCTGCTCTAAGAATCTGCCAATTGGAACGAAGAGGCTGGTAGAGCTTCTGAAAAGTAATATTAAAAACAGAATATTTGATCCCTTTGCAGGGGAATTATATTCTCAGACAGGAGTGATCCAGAAGGAATCATGGAAAAGCCTTTCGCCGGAGGAGGTAGTCAGGATGGAATGGCTGGCAGAGAATGTTGTCGGGGATATACCCAAACGTTATGAGCTTAAGAAGAAATCAGAAGCTGTGATGCTTCAGCAGGGGCTGGAAAAAACGAAAGGATAGCTGTGAGGGGATGAAGATACTTGCGATTGCTGATGAAGAATCGAAAGCTTTGTGGGATTATTTTGACAGAAAGAAATTCAAAGGAATTGACCTGATCATTTCCTGCGGCGATCTGGATCCGGATTACCTCTCTTTCCTGACGACGCTGACTTCGATTCCGGTATTATATGTGCATGGCAACCATGACGCAAAATACGATAACAGGCCTCCGGAGGGCTGTATCTGTATTGACGATAGAATATATGTCCATAATGGGATAAGGATCCTGGGGCTGGGCGGCTCCATGGAATACTATGGAGATAAATATCAGTACACAGAGCCGCAGATGCGCCTGCGGGCAGGCAGGCTGTGGTTTCAGATCAGGAAGTACGGGGGATTTGATATTCTTGTGACCCATGCGCCTGCCTACCAGTTAAATGATGGAACAGATCTTCCCCACCGGGGATTTCAGACATTTTTAACACTGATGGAACGGTACAGGCCTAAATATTTTCTGCATGGGCATGTGCATATGAATTATAGCAGAAAACATAAACGTTACGACAGGTATCAGGATACAATTGTAATTAATGCATATGAAAGGTGTGTGTTTGAGTATGAAAATGAAGGTACGGAATAAGGCTGCGTTTAGTGATGTGGTTACGCCATTGGAAGAAGCGAATAAGCAGGTAGCATACCTGGCGGCATTGGAGGGGATCGTGCTGCTGGAAAATAACGGATGCCTGCCAGTTAAGCCTGGAAGGATCGCACTGTACGGGGCGGGCGCAGAGATGACGGTCAAGGGCGGGACTGGTTCCGGCGAGGTCAATGGGCGGCATGCGGTGTCCATTCTTGAGGGGCTGGAGCGGTGCGGGTTTACAGTGACCACTAAGCCGTGGATCGATGAATACAGAAGGATCTACGAGAAGGCTGAGGAAGAGTATGCCCGGGATCTGCAGAAGAAACTGCTTCATATGAACCCTGCAAATATACTGGATATTATGAGCCCCTTTGTTATGCCCTTTGGACAGCCGGTTACGGAAGAGGAGATCGCAGCATCCAATACGGATACCTGTATCTATGTGGTGTCCAGGCAGGCAGGTGAAGGCGCGGACAGAAAGCTTGACAAAGAAGAATATGCTTTGTCAGAGGAAGAAAAAGAAAGCATTGCTTTGTGTTCACAGCGCTATAAAAGAATGATCCTGGTGGTCAATGCAGGGGCTTCCCTTGATATGCGTTTCCTGGATGAGATGCAGGGCGTGAATGCAGTGATCTTCTTCGGACAGCAGGGGACAATGGGCGGGCAGGCATTTGCAGATCTTTTGTGCGGGAAAGAGACGCCTTCCGGGAAGCTTTCCGATACGTGGGCTTATGAATATGAGGAATATCCGAATGCCATGGATTACAGTTATCTCAATGGTAATTTGCAGGAAGAATACTACCGGGAAGGTATTTATGTAGGCTACCGCTATTTTGACAGCTATGATATTACGCCCAGATATCCCTTTGGGTATGGAATGTCTTATACAGATTTTCAGATCAGGACAGAGAAGGTATCTGTGAAGCAGACGAAGGTGAAGGTAAAGGCTGAAGTTACAAATACGGGTAAATATGCGGGGAAAGAGACGGTACAGGTCTATGTGAGCTGTCCGCAGGAAGGGCAGGCGAAGGAATATCAGCGGCTGGCTGCCTTTGCAAAGACAAAGAAACTGGAACCGGGAGAGAGCGAGACGCTGAAATTATGCTTTGATGTGACTGACCTGGCAAGTTACCGGACAGAGGATGCGGTAACTGTGCTGGAGCAGGGGGATTATCTGGTGAGAGTTGGAAATTCCAGCCGGACGACAGAGGTACAGGCGGTATTGGAGCTGGATCAGGAAGCGGTGATATCCAGGCACTGCCGTATCTGTGAAGATGGCGTAATAGAAGAGATGCAGCCGCCAATGCTTCCGGAGGAAGTGATTTCGGAGGAAATCCCAAGGATCAAAATACAGGAAAAGGATATCCCGTGTGAGACGTATGATTATCATGTGCCGGATGTTTATCATTCGCCGGAGACAGATGCATTTCTGGATAAGATGCCGCTGGAGGATATGGCAGCCCTGACAGTGGGAGAGGGGATGGGAGGCAAGCGGTTTTTTGAGGCTCCGGGTGCAGCCGGTTCCACTACGGCAAAGCTTCTTGACCTGGGGATCCCTAATGTTTCCCTGGCAGACGGGCCGGCAGGCCTGAGGCTTCAGAAACGTACGGCAGTAATGAGAAACGGAAAACTGAAACCGGTAGAGCCGAACCTGGAGCTTTTTAAATATTTCCCAAAGGCTGTAAAGAAGTTTATGTTTGCCGATCCAGACAGGCATCCGCTGGTATATCAGTTTGCAACGGCATTTCCGGTAGGACTTGCGCTTGCACAGACCTGGAATAAGGAACTGGCAGAACAGGTAGGAGAAGCGGTGGGAGAAGAAATGAAGGCTTACGGCGTTACTTTCTGGCTTGCGCCTGCATTGAATATCCACAGGAATCCCCTGTGCGGAAGGAACTTTGAATATTTTTCAGAGGATCCGCTGCTGTCAGGCGCTTTTGCCGCAGCGATAACGAAGGGAGTACAGAAGAACCGTGGCTGTTATGTAACTATTAAACATTTCTGCTGTAACAATCAGGAGGACAACCGCAACCAGACCAATGCAAACGTGGGAGAAAGAGCGCTCAGGGAGATCTATCTGAAGGGTTTTGAGATCGCAGTGAAAGAAGCAGGCCCGGGAGCCGTTATGAGCAGCTATAACAAAGTGAACGGAATGTATGTGAACAACAGCTATGACCTGCTGACAAAGGTGCTGCGGAACGAGTGGGGATTTGAAGGCCTGGTTATGACTGACTGGTTTGCAACCGGCAGGAATGTGGGAAGCCATGTATCTGCAATTGGAGCCGGAAATGACCTGATCATGCCGGGAGGGGCCGGAGCGGTCAGAGAAATCATAAAGGCCGTGGAGAACGGGATCCTTGAAGTGGAAGATGTGAAACGCTGTGCAGCCAATGTGCTGAAAGGGATTTTATCTTCGCGGATCTACCAGGGATACAGGAAGATGAATAAAGAGAAACAGAGCTGAGCCTGGACGCTGGCATCATGCCAGTTCGCAGAGCAATAAATAAACAGTGGATGGAAATAGAATACGCCCTCTGGCAGACGAAGCAACATTCCGATAAACTACCAATTTACGGAAACTAAGG
>CAZGVY010000045.1:0-8575 GCA_964529215.1 uncultured Mordavella sp.
ATTACAATTGAACCAGCTAATCTTGAGGATCCTGCGATTTTTGATGAATTAGTAGATTCAGGTCTTTTGAACCTGGACGGATGCCTGACCATTGGACAGGTACTTGGTGCAAAGCTGACAAAAACCAGCGATTCCCTCTGCGCACTGACCGCCGATATCGTAGAAGGCTTCAAAGATACTATTGAGGAATCCCCCGCAAACGAACCTTCCGATGAACTAGAGCCCCCCACGGTAAGCGGAAGTACCACGGGCCTGACAACCACTATAAGGGGTGGGAAAGTAGTCATTTCTATTAAAGAAGGAAAAGATATCTATCTTGAACTTCCTATTTAGATAATACGTGCGAATATACGATGACCTGTAGGAGCTGCCGCTGGCAGCTTCTTTTATTTCTTTAAAAACTATATAAAATCAATCCAGAAAAGAAACCTTTTTTCAGAAAAAGTCTTCTCAAAACCGGTCAATGGATTTAAAATAGAACTGTTCTGGGAGATGATTTTACAAAGCTGATTAATTTTGGGAAGAGTATCTATCTTCGGAAAGAGTGACGGAATATGGAAATGATTAAAACGGTAAAACTTACGAAATACTACGGCAGGGAAAGAGGTATCCTTGACCTTGACCTGACGGTAGCAGAGGGCGAATTTTTTGGCTTCATCGGACCGAATGGCGCAGGAAAATCCACAACGATCCGGACATTGCTTGGACTGACCGCCCCCACCTCAGGCAGCGCAATGCTATTTGGAAAAGATATCACAAAAGACAGGGAATCCATTTTACAGAATATTGGCTATCTCCCCTCGGAAACATGGTTTTACCAGGGAATGAGGGTAAAGAATATATTAAAGCTGTCCGCTGATCTGCGGAAAAAGGATTGCGCCGCTGAATCGGAACGGCTCTGTGAACGTTTACAGCTTGATACAGCCCGCAAGATCGATGAATTATCCTTCGGCAACAGGAAAAAGGCTGCAATTGTCTGCGCTTTACAGCATAAGCCAGACTTGCTGATGCTTGACGAGCCGACAAGCGGGCTCGATCCGCTGATGCAAAAAGAATTCTTTGATATTTTACGGGAAAGAAACAGGGCGGGGGCAACGATTCTTTTATCCAGCCATGTTCTCTCAGAAATCCAGCATAACTGTACCCGTGCGGCGATTATCCGTGACGGCCGGATCATTGCATGTAACAGCGTGGACGCCCTTTCAAAAACAAGTGCGAAGCGGGTAACGGTTCACGGTATTGTGGATCTTGAGAATTTAAACGGTATCCGCGACCGGAAAGAAACGAAAGGTTCGGTCAGTTTCCTTTACAGCGGGGATATGGGCAGCTTGCTGCACACCCTGTCTTCCGGCCAGGTTAACGACATTACGGTTACGGAGCCTGATCTGGAAGAAATTTTTCTGCATTATTATGAGAAGGGCGGTGAAACGGTATGACGCTTGTAAAACACGAACTCCGGCAAGGCAAAACTGCGTTCCTGATATGGACGGCTTCTATCAGCTTTCTTCTTGCAACCTGTATTTTTCTGTTCCCTGAAATGAAAGATCAGATGGAAGGAGTAAACGATATATTCGCCTCCATGGGTTCTTTTACCCAGGCATTCGGTATGGACCGTCTGAGCTTCGGAACACTTACCGGCTTTTATGCAGTTGAATGCGGCAATGTTCTGGGACTCGGCGGTGCGTTTTATGCCGCTCTTTGTGCCGTTGGTATACTCAGCAAAGAAGAAAAAGACAAAACTGCGGAGTTTCTGCTGACTCACCCTGTCAGCCGCAAACGGATTATTACCGAGAAGCTGGCTGCCGTACTGATCCAGATTACGGCCATGAATATCATAATCTATGCCCTTTCTATCGGTTCCATAACCGCTGTCGGCGAGACGGTTCCCTGGAAAGAAATCAATCTGCTGCATCTTGCCTATTACCTGCTTCAGATCGAACTGGCGGGGATTTGCTTCGGTATTTCGGCTTTCCTCCGCAAAGGCAGTTCAGGCGTAGGACTTGGCATTGCCGCAATGATGTATTTCCTGAACCTGATCGCAAACATTGCTGATACCGCTGAGTTTTTAAAGTACATCACACCGTTTGGATATTGCGAAGGCGCCGACATCGTGTCAGATGGCAGACTGGACAGCGGGATGGCTGCTGCTGGTGCAGTCATAGGAATTAGCGGGATCGTGGCCGCTTATCTGAAATACACAAAAAAAGATATACATTAAAGCGAAACGGTGTAACCCCTTTTACAGAGTTGCACCGTTTTTTACATAAAATGACACCGGAACAGGCCTCTATTCCGCATACAGGATTTTCTGGATTTCCTTATCTTCTATATTCTCCTTCGTGATCCAGGTATAACCGCTGTCGATCACCGCCTCATTGCCAAGTTCCAGAATGCACCTTGCTTCCGCCACGATCACCGCATATCCCATTCCATACGGATTCTGCAGGATCAATCCGGCGACCTGTCCGTCCTTTACTGCCTGCAGTTCATCGGGATCCGCGTCATATCCTGCGATCACAATATCTTTCTTCTCCTGCCTCTCGCAAAGCTTTACCATATTCATAACAGCCCGGCCGTCTGTTCCATAAATTCCCTTTATATCCGGGTTCTTCTCGAATATATAATCATAAGCCTCCTCATCCGGGATTTCCTGCACTGCTTCCGCCATGGCTTCGTCACTGCTCAGCGCCTCCATTGCCTCCGTATCTTCTTCCCCTGCGTTCTCTGACCGCTCTCTAAGGATCGCTTCCTTGTATTCATCCAGCCTGTCCGCATAATAGATCTCTGTCACAGACATCTCAGGGTGATTTTTCTGAATCTCCTCAGCAAAGCTCTCCGTACGTTCTACAGACGTCACGGATTTACTGTCATGGCCAAGTACAAGTACTTTTCCTTTCTCATCCAGAAGCTCCGCCATATGCACCGCTGCCTCCGCAGCCGCCGCTTTATTATCAGTCATAATACTTGCCATGATCCCCTGATAAGTACTTTCAGAATCAAATGTAACAATTGGCCTGCCATCCTGTACTGCCAGGTCAAACTGTACGGAGCATGACTGGGAATCAATGACTGAAATCCCCAGTGCGGAAGGATATCTTGCCAGCTCCTCATCCAGAATGTTGACTTGTTCGTCTATATCGCCAGATTCCTTCGGCCCGCTATAGACCATTCTGACCTTATCCTCCCCTTCGTATCCAAGCGCTTCATTCAGATCCTTAACCGCCGCCTCGGCGCCTGCCTTCACCGCGTTCCAGTATTCCTCCGTACTTCCTTTCCCGATCACAGAAAAATACGTCCCCGGTTCAAGTGCAAGCCCGTCTATGTTCCCATAGGCTGAAGGTGATATCATATCCAGTTTTGCCTGCTTCGCTTTCTGCGCAGCCTCCTCTGGCGTCTCCTCCCCGTCTTCTGTCCAGCCCGGGCTCTCCGGTTCTTTCTGTTCTTTACTGCAGCCGGCAGTCACCGCAGTCAGGCAGATAACAAGGATTGCCGCTATCCATCTCTTTTTCATCTTACATTTCTCCCATTTGCTTTTTCCTATATAATGATGTTATACACTATATTCATGAAAAAATCTTGAAAAAAATCTTAAATTTTCCTGTATCTGTTTTTAAGCATGAATTAGCTTGTATATTTGACGTATTTGTATTATGATAATAAAAAGCTGTTTTTTTCAGCTGTAATGATTCACACATAAACTTATAAGGAGGTACTTATCATGGCATATGTAATTAGCGATGACTGCATTTCTTGTGGTGCTTGCGCAGCTCAGTGCCCGGCAGAGGCTATTTCTGAAGGCGCAGAACATTTCGAGATCAATGCGGATGCCTGTCTTGACTGCGGCGCTTGCGCAGATCAATGTCCTGTAGAGGCTATTTCTGCTGAGTAATTCAATAGAAAGTCTTAATAACAACAAAAAGAAGCAGTCTGTTCAAACGGCAGGCTGCTTTTTGTTACCATCTTGCTGCGAAAGCTGTCGCACGAATCCTGGTTTGGGACGACCACCTTTGACAATATCCCTCTACCGGACATGCTATACTTTTTCATACAAAAAATAAGGGGGTATTTCTATGGGAAACGCATTAAACTCGCTAAGTAATTCCACAAAAGAAGATACCAGATTATATAATTGTATCAAAGAACTGTACGATCAGGGCGTTCCTTTCGAAGACCTGAAAGCTCTGATCCCAGATATGAAACGCACCAGAGAACAGCTGCGCATCAAAAAAATGCTGGAAAATAATAATGAAGCCCTGGTAGCTATGATCACAAAAGAAATGTCCTTTCTTCTGGACGCAAAAGAGCGTCAGCAGGAGGAAGAATTCCGTAAAATTGACCAGCTCATACGGCAGCAGCAGAATTTCCGCAAAGAATCTGCCGCTCTAAGCCCTGTTGCCAAATTAAAGAAAATATTGCTTTCACAGCCCTCGGTATAAAAAGCATTCCCTTCTCTTTGCTCCCAGCGGCCCCTGTCAGGGGCTGCTGGCTTATTCTTTCCATTTTAAATTTGCAAATTTTGTGTATTCTGGAAGCCATGCCAGATTCACTGTCCCGATCGGGCCATTCCGCTGTTTGGATATAATGATCTCCGCCTGATCCTTCATATCTGAATCTTTATTATAATAATCATCTCTGTAAATAAACATTACCACATCCGCATCCTGCTCAATCGCGCCAGATTCCCTCAGATCCGAAAGCATCGGCCTGTGATCCGGCCTCTGCTCTACCGCGCGGCTAAGCTGGGAGAGCGCGATTACCGGAACCTCCAATTCCCTTGCTAATGCTTTCAGGGAACGGGATATCTCCGAAATCTCCTGCTGCCTGGAATCGCTGCGTCTTCCTACGCTTCCGCTCATCAGCTGCAGATAATCGATAATGATCAGATCCAGCCCATGTTCAAGTTTATATTTACGGCATTTTGAACGGAGTTCTGTCACAGAAATCCCCGGCGTATCGTCAATGATCAGCTTAGACCTTCCGATAATCCCCGCGCCCTCTACTAATTTTTCCCAGTCCGCATCCTCCAGGTTTCCTATCCGCAGTTTCTGGGAATCCACCTGTGACTCCAGCGAAAACAGCCGGTTCACCAGCTGTTCTTTCGACATCTCAAGGCTGAAGATCGCCACGTCCCTGTTTGTTTTGAACGCCACATGCTGTGCAATATTCAGCACAAAAGCCGTCTTCCCCATTGAGGGCCTGGCCGCGACCAGGATCAGATCCGACTCCTGAAGCCCGGAAAGCTTATAGTCCAGATCCACAAAACCTGTAGGGATCCCTGTCACAGTCCCTTTATTTCTGGAAGCCTTCTCAATACGCTCCAGCGCACTCAGCACGACCTCCTTGATAGGGACATAGTCGCTCATATTCCGCTTCTGGAGCAATTCAAACACACGCTTCTCGGTAGTCTCCAGGATTTCTTCCATTGAACCGCTGCCCGCATAACAGGCATTGGCTATTTCTTCATTCAACTTAATTAATTTGCGCAGCATGGATTTTTCATACACGATCTGCGCATGATACTTTACACTTGCCGATGTAGACACTGCCATCATCAAATCCCGCAGAAACTCCATGCCTGAAATTTCTTCCGGAACATCCTTCTCCCTGAGCCGTTCCTGAAGCGTGATCACATCTACGGGTTTCCCTTCATTATACAGCTCCACCATAGATTGAAATACAGTCCCCAGGGAAACCTGATAAAAATCTTCGCCTGTTATGATCTCCGACGCTTCAATGACCGCATCTTTATCCATCAGCATAGCGCCGATCACCGACTGTTCTGCCTCTATGCTGTGAGGCAGTACTCTTTTAATGAGCGCTTCCTCCATTTTATTCCTCCATCCAGAACCCTGTAAATCCCTGTTCTGTATTATGCCTCTTCTGTTACATGTACCTTAAGCTCTACTGTCACTTGCGGATGCAGCTTTACCGGCACCATAAAAACGCCCAGGCTTTTGATCTGTTCCTTCAGCTGGATCTTTTTCTTATCAATGTTCAGTCCCAGCTGTTCTTCTGCCGCCAGTGCAATTTCCTTAGATGACACAGAACCAAAGGCACGGCCTCCTTCTCCTGTTTTCATGGACAGCTCCACCTGCCCCGCCTTTAGCTTTTCTCCCAGCTCTTTTGCCGCTTCAAGATTTTCCTTTGCAATCTTATCTGCATTGGCTCTCTGGAGTTTTAAGTCATTCAGGTTCTTCTTACTGGCTTCAATTCCTTTTTTGGATTTCAAAAGGAAATTTCTCGCATATCCATCATTTACCTCTACAATTTCACCCTTTTTCCCAAGTGATTTTACATCTTCCAATAATATTACTTTCATAATCATATATCCCCTTCCTCTATAATTCTGTCCAGCTGTGCTTTGATCCTCAGGATCACATCATCCAGCCCCACGTCTTCAAATTGCGCTCCTGAGGCATTCAGATGACCGCCGCCGCCCAGCCGTTCCATAATAACCTGTACATTTACCTCATCAATGGAGCGGGCGCTCACATAAATCTTTCCATTATATTTTGTCGCCACAAATGATGCGCAGATCCCGTCAATATCCAGCAGCTCGTTGGCCGCCTGGGCGCCTATGATCGTAGGCGCATCCACACGGAGATTTGCTCCCTTTGCAATCGCAAATTTTTTGCGGTAAACCTCTGCACCGCTGATAATCGATGCCTTAGCACGGTAAGAATCCATATCGTCTCTGAATATCTTACGTACATACGGGATATCTGCACCGCACCGCCTCAGAAATGCTGCCGCTTCAAATGTCCGGACCCCCGTCCTGTTGGTAAAATTATTGGTATCCAGCATGATCCCGGCATACATACTGCTGGCTTCTATCGCAGGAAGCTTCACATCGTCCGCGATATACTGAAGGATCTCCGATACCATCTCGCACGCCGAAGACGCATACGGTTCGATATAAGAGAGCATAGCATTTTCTATATTGTCGCTGCTCTGCCTGTGATGGTCAAGCACTACGATCGTCCTTGTCTTCTGCAGAAGTGCAGGGCACTCTGTCATCTTAGGACGGTTCGTGTCAACGACGATCACCATTGCATTCTCATCCGCCATCTCCAGCGCTTCTTCGGCGCTCACAAACAAGTCATCCGGATATTCCTCGCTATGCACGAAATCCTCATATAACGTGCGCACCGCCGCAGTTGGATCCTCTAATACAATGTGCGCCGTTTTCCCCACTGCCACTGCCGCACGGTACACGCCGACCGCTGCTCCCAGGCAGTCCACGTCCGTCATCTTATGCCCCATAACAAGGATACAATCCCTGGTCAGCATATACTCTCTCATGGCCTCTGCCTTAACACGTGCTTTAACGCGGGTATTCTTTGAAGTCATCTCCCGCTTACCGCCATAATAAGTTATACCATTGCCATCCTTTATTACAACCTGGTCTCCGCCTCTGGCAAGCGCCTGATCGATGGCAACCCGTGCGAAATTATAACTCTGGCAATAGCCCTCCTTATTAATTCCCAGCCCAATTCCCAATGTAGCCGGAATCTTATTACCCACGCTGACCGTCTTCACATCCTCCAGAATGGAAAACCGGTCCTCCTCAAGCTTCTTGAAATCATGGTTCGCCAAAGCCACGAAATATTTATCTGCCTCTATTCTTTTTACAATGCCATTGACTTTAGAAAAATATTGATTAATCTTACGGTCTATCAATGCGATCAAAAGACTTTGCCGTACTTCCTCAACGCTGTCGATAACTTCGTCGTAATTATCAATATAAACAAGGCCAGCCACCAGCCGCTGTTCTTCATTTGCACGGATATATTCGTTCAGGTCTGTAATATCTCTCAGATAAACTGCAATAAAATATTTCTGAGCGCCTGTATTATTTATCTGTGCCTCGTCTTCCCCTATCTCATTTACCGGTATACGCTGAAGCTCAGCCTGATATTCCCTGCCTGTATAGGATATTTCGATCTGGACCTTTTCCATATCCTCTTTTGGAAAGACTCCCTGGTTAATCCCTTTCATATATTTCGTCAGATTAGAATCCGGCCGGTACCCCTCGCCAAGAACCGTTTCAAACTCATCGTTCATCCAGACGATCTTTCCCGTATCCGCCAGAATAGCATAAGGAATCCCCATCTCCTTCAGCAGCCGGTTCTGTACATTCCCAAATTGCTCCACAAGCGCTACCATCGCCCGGGCAACCGTCGCTTTACAGTAAAAATACAATCCTCCTGTAATAACAATATAGAGCAATACGGCCACGCCCAAAAGCTTACCGGCTCTGTGATCTATAAAATAGATCCATATAACCATGGCGATCAAAACAACCGACATAATAACCGGCCACTGCATATATAATTTCAGCCGCCCCTTTAAGTATAGATCCTGCTTCTCGTTCATAATGAGTCCTCCACCGCAGTTGCCAAAATGTATAGCCGCATCTTCCTCCCGAACGCCACTTCGGAAGCTCTGCTTCCTCAGTGCTCGTTGGCACTCGCATAGAATTTCCAGCCAAGCCTCCCAGCCATATATGGCTGCTCCTTACGCATCTTCCTCCCGAACGCCACTTCGGAAGCTCTGCTTCCTCAGTGCTCGTTGG
>CAZGVY010000045.1:8675-13330 GCA_964529215.1 uncultured Mordavella sp.
CACTCGCATAGAATTTCCAGCCAAGCCTCCCAGCCATATATGGCCGGAGGCTTATCTGGAAATTCTGCGTTCGTGTCCTATGCGTCCATTATACTACCTTTTTGGGGGAAAGGGAAGATGATAAATTTGTACATAAAAACAAGGGGATTTATCGTTTTTCAGGCAATGATGCTGTCCCAAAAACAAAAGCGCCGGGAATAGTATTTCTGCCTATCCTGACGCCTTTTGCCTTTTATTATTGAAATTCCGGTAACTATGTGTTATTTCTCATATCCATCTGGATTCTGCGACTGCCATCTCCAGGAATCTGCGCACATCTCGTCTAAGCCGCGCTCTGCTTTCCAGCCTAATACCTTTTCCGCCTTGGCCGGATCAGCATAGCACATGGCAATGTCACCTTCCCGTCTTGGCTGGATCTCATAAGGGATCTCCTTCCCGCATGCCTTAGAAAATGCTTTTACCATATCAAGTACTGAATACCCGGTACCCGTTCCAAGATTAATAATATCCAGGCCCGGATTTGTAAAGATGAAATTAATAGCCTTTACATGACCAATTGCAAGGTCTACCACATGAATGTAATCCCGCACTCCGGTTCCATCCGGCGTATCATAATCATCACCGAACACACCCAGTTTTTCCCTCTTACCTACTGCAACCTGTGAAATATATGGCATCAGATTATTCGGGATCCCCTTCGGATCCTCCCCAATACAGCCGCTTTCATGTGCTCCCACCGGATTAAAATAACGCAGCAGGATCACGTTCCATTCAGGATGCGCCTTCTGAAGATCTGTCATGATCTGCTCCATCATAGACTTTGTCCATCCATATGGGTTCGTACACTGTCCCTTTGGACATTCCTCAGTGATCGGGATCACCTCCGGGTCGCCGTATACTGTTGCAGACGAACTGAACACAATATTCTTAACCCCAGCTTCATCCATCACCTTCAGAAGCGTTAATGTTCCTGTAATATTATTGTGATAATACTCTAATGGTTTCCTTACAGACTCCCCAACCGCCTTCAGCGCCGCACAGTGGATGACCGCTTCGATCTTTTCCTTCTGGAACATGCTCCTAAGTGCATCTTCATCCAGAATATCCGCCTCATAAAATGTAATCTTTTTCCCTGTCAGTTTCTCAACTCTGCGCAGTGATTCCCTGGATGAATTGTACAGATTATCATATACAACAACCTCGTATCCTTCCTTTAACAATTCCAGAGCCGTATGACTTCCAATATAACCTGCTCCACCTGTAATTAAAACAGCCATCGCACCTTCTGCCTCCTTTATATAAAATATATCCTATTTAAAATATAACATTTTTCAAACCGGACTTCAACGCATTATCACTCATAATAACTGCATTTTCATTTCCACAAAGAGTCCGGATAGATCCCTTTATCCTTCATCTCCCGGATCGCTTCCATGATCACAGGCTTATCTTCTTTATAAGTAATGCCATACCATTTATCATGAGATTTCAGTACTTCCACCGTTGCCTTATCCTCAGCAAGCAGCCTGCTTACTACCGCCGGAAGAAAATATTCACATTTCATAGGATTCGACTTAATTCCTTCATCCAGAAAAGCAGGGAAGCCATCCCTGATCTCCTCCAGGATACTTCTGGTAAATCCCCACATATTCATGGAAACCACTGTGTCTGCCGGAAGCTCCGTCCAGGTCTCTCCATCATCCTCCGTAAATGCAATTCCATTCTCTCTCTTTTCTATTCTGGTCCTCTCTGTTACAGAGATCAATTGGTTCTGTTCATTTGTGACACAGACTCCCCTGGAAACATAGCCATTATCTGTAACCGTATTTCCGATCAGGTATCCAACCATCGTATAACGGTATTTATCGTCGTCCTCATGAGCTGTCAGGAAATCATAGATCAGGCGGAACGCCTCCACTCCGTAATAATCGTCCGCATTGATCACTGCAAACGGCCCGTTCACCCGGTCAATACAGCTAAGCACCGCATGGGCTGTCCCCCACGGTTTTACCCGTCCCTCCGGGATCTGATATCCTTCCGGGAGATTCTCAAGCTTCTGATATACATATTCCACTTCCATATACTCGGACACGCGGTCGCCGATCGCCGCCTTAAAGTCTGCTTCATTTTCCTCCTTAATGATAAAAACCGCCTTCTCAAATCCGGCTCTTTTCGCGTCATACATCGAGAAATCTATGATAATATGTCCCTCATTATCTACCGGATCAATCTGTTTGAGCCCTCCATACCTGCTTCCCATACCTGCTGCCATAATCACTAATACTGGTTTATTCATCTTAATCTTCTCCTTATCTGCCTCCGGCCTCTTTATCTCTGCAAGACTTCTGCAAGAATCTTTATTCCCTTGTCAATTTCTTCATAGCTGATGATCAAAGGCGGAAGAAACCTGAGCTTCGTCTTTGCCGTCAATACAAGCAGGCCCTTCTCTGCACATTCCGCTGCAATCTCTCCTGCTGTCAGGCCATCCGCCAGTTCCGCTCCCAGCATAAGGCCAAGTCCTGTAACCGACTTGATCCGCTCTATTTCCAGAAGCCTATTTTTCATATAATCTGATTTTTTCTTCACTTCTTCTAAAAATTCCGGCTCCATCACCCGGTCCAGTACATAACATGCCCCTGCACACGCCACCGGATTCCCCCCAAAGGTTGAGCCATGCTGGCCAAAACCAAGCACATCTGCAGTTTTCTCATTCATCATCACCGCGCCCAGCGGAAGGCCTCCGCCAATCCCCTTAGCCAGAGAGACCACATCCGGCTTCACTCCAAACTGCTCGTAACATAAAAATGTTCCTGTACGGCTAATTCCTGTCTGAACTTCGTCGATAGCAAAGATCAAGTCTTTTTCCCGGCAGATGTTCTCAATTTCCTTCACAAATCCCACATCTACCGGAACCACTCCGCCCTCTCCCTGGATCAGTTCTATCATAATTCCGCATACCGTCTCATCTGCCGCTGCACGCAGTCCTTCTATATCCCCCGCATCCACAAACTTGAATCCTTCTGTAAATGGAAAGAAAAACTGATGGAACGAATCCTGTCCGGTGGCAGACAAGGTTGTAATCGTACGCCCGTGAAATGAATTGTTCAGGGAAATTACTGTGTTACACTTTTCTCCGTGTTTCTCTATTCCGTATTTTCTTGCGACCTTCAGCGCGCCCTCATTCGCCTCTGCTCCCGAATTGCAGAAAAACACTCTGGAAAAGCCCGTGTATCTGCATAATTTTTCCGCCACTTCCACATCTGGCTGCGTACTATACAGGTTCGACGTATGCTGCAGCCTGTGTGCCTGGGCCGAAACCGCATCCGCCCATCCTTTATCGGAGTATCCAAGGCAGTTGACGCCGATACCGCTGGTAAAATCTATGTATTCTCTTCCCTCTGGATCCCGCGCAATAGCCCCGCTGCCCTCAGCAAGCGATACCGGAAAACGTTTATACGTATTTGCAATATACGTCTGGTCTTTCCTTTGAATATCTTTCGAATTCATATCTCACATTCCCCCTTCTGCCAAAATTATAACACGTAAGAAGACCCCTAGCAAGCATACTCCTGCCTTCAAAAAAACAGCGTCCCCAGTCTGGCAGGCCGAGGCGCTGTTTTACGGACTTCATCATTGCTCCTATCCTCTCAGGATTTATAAAGCAATATTCTTCGTTATCAAATCCATATCTTATTCTGTTTTCACGTCCAGCGTCTGTCTTACGGAAATGATCTCCGGCTGGTTCTCCTTATAGGCGGCCTGGGCTCTGGCCCGTTTTACCTTCATTGCCTCCGGCGTAGCCTCTGCTTCCATACGGGTCATCTCCCGTTCATTCTTCAATTCCTGTTTTGCCAGTTCCAGCGCAGCCTTTTCCTGAAGAAGATTCCCGGTTTCCTTATCTTCCGGTACGTCCTGTTCTTTTTCCTCTGCTGATTCTGTTTCTTCCGTATCATCCTCCGGCTTTTTGATGCCAAGTTCTGCCTCTTTTGCCTCTTCCAGATCCTTCTCCGCTTTCGCCTTCTCCGCCTCAGTCGGAAGTTTTGCATACTTTCCGCTTTCAATAAATTCCTGCGTAGAAGTCTCCAGTGCCATCTGCTTATAATGCTCCTCCATGATCAGTTCGAGCTTTTTCTCCTCCGGGATGGCCGGATTATTCTTAATACTGTTCACCGCATTCAGAGAAGTCGCTGTATGAGCCATCCTGACACGCTGAACTTCTTCTTTTGTCTTACACCGTTTGAGCTCCTTCTCGTAATTTTCCTGCTCCGCCTCCATTGCCTTGATCTTCTGATATTTCTGCGGGTCTGTCTTCTGCAGATAGTCCATCTCCTCCGCAGTCAGCTTCTTTCCGCTCTGGAGCTTCAGATCGATCTGCGCAGAGAGCTTCGCGGAACCGTCTTTCCTGGACTTACGGATCTCCTCTGCCTGCTGCCTTACCGGATCTGTCAGCTTCGTACTCCCATCCGCAGTAAAATCACCGGTGGCTTTCTTCTTCTGCCACTTCATCTGCATTTCCATATGCTTTGTGTATGTACCCATATTCTGAATTGTAAAAAAATTCACCGAAAACACCTCTTTTCTCCCACTAGTACAACGAAAATTAAGTTTTGGATAGTTTGACATAGAATATTTTTCTGAGAGTGCTGCTTCACAAA
>CAZGVY010000046.1:0-3501 GCA_964529215.1 uncultured Mordavella sp.
GACGAAGCAACATTCCGATAAACTACCAATTTACGGAAACTAAGGCGCTCAGGAATGCCTTCGCGCCTAAGATTCCGTAGATTGCTATTTTATCTTCATTAAAAGCGCTTCTGAATTGTCTGCTCAGAGGGTGTATTCTGCATCCATCTACTGTTTGCCGGCTGCTCTGCGGACTTGCATCTCTATCATATGGCTTAGCTGTATAATAGCCTGGCTAAGGAACATCTGCTTATAATGCAGTTAAAAGACAACGGAATGAAGAAGGAGTATATAGCGGATCAGACAATTTAGGAGCGTTCTTAATGAAGATGAAATAACAGCCTACAGAGACTTGGGCGCGAAGGCGTTCCTAAGCGTCTTAGTCTCTGTTAGCCGGTAGTTCATCGGAATGCTGCTCCGTCTGATTGCTATATACTCCTTTTTCATTCCGTGTCCGGCAAGATGTATTTAACACAGTCCGCCAAGATGTATTTAACGGACTGCATTATCTCTGATCATACTGCTTAACCTCTGCCGTTTTTTTCTCAAAATCCAAAAACAGCTGAAAGGCATAACCTTCCTCACTGGTATCCCAGATCTCCACATATTCCGGCGATACTTCGATCAGGATTTCTGTATCCTCATGACTGTATTTATTATAGCTCTGCCACAGGTATTTCTTATATCCTTCCTCGAACCTCCGCCCCGGTTCGTCTATCACAAGCCCCTTATTCTCCGCAATACCTTCAACCTGGATCCCACTCCAGCACATCGCTACATGTGGATTCATGAGGAGCTGTTTCGTTTTGCGGAAATTCTTATCTGTTTTAAAATATATCTTATGATCGTAAAACAGGCAGCTCACATTACGCACCATAACATAATCATCTTTGCTTGACGCCAGCGCCATGATCTTATCCGTCCCCAGCATCTCAAACATTCTCTCAACCGCAGCCTCATATGTAATCGCCTTATCCAATGTAAATTTCATCCCTAATATCTCCTTAAAACCTTATATTTATTTTTCAATAATCCCTTTAATAAATCTGCTCAGTTTCTTATATAACAGAAACGTCACAACAGAAGTTGCCCCATACTTGATCAGATTAAAGGGGACGATCCCAAACAGTGCCATGGTAAGCGTATCCTTCATCACAGGATTCACTGCCGTACACATCGCAATAATATCATCCATCGTCATGCCAAACAGATTTACATAGAACGGAATGATCATATATAGATTTGTAAGCACTGCAACAACCGCCACAAGTACGGTGCTCACCGCCATGCCTGCTGCCGCTGTTTTCTTTGTCTTTTTTCTGTGATAAATAAATATCGCAGGAAGCACATAGCAGCTGCTTAAGATAATCCCCTGCAGTTCTCCGGTTCCCAGGGAAAATGATCCCTGGATCACAAGCTGCAGCAGGATCTTCACTATGATAATACAGAATGCGGCAGCCGGTCCAAACATATACCCGCCCAGCATTTCCATTACTCCTGAAAGATCAAAAGACATAAAAGGCGGCATAAATGGAATCGGAAACCGGAGCAGCATAAGCACCGTGCTTACTGCACCCATAAGTCCCACAAATGCGACCGTCTTTACCCTTACACTTGCTTTGCCTGCCGTTACTACATTTTGTCTTACTGTGTCATTTGTCTGGTTCATCTCACCAATCCTCCTAATAATAAAGTTAAAAACCCGGAACAAAACGTCCCGGGCAAATGATCTGCAGAAAATGTCTTCTCTCATCCGGACTATACCGTCGGTTCTGGAATTCCTCTTGCAAGGTCACCAGATCAGCCGCTTTCGCGGGTCATGGACTATACCATCGGTAGGGACTTACACCCTGCCACAAAGACTTCTATATTCTTTTTAGAATTCGGTGATTGCAGTAACATGATCTGCTGGTTATTATTATAATCCTCTCCGGCATATTTGTAAACAATATTTTTAAATTCTGTCTTCTCACTGCCTGTCATATCTGCCCACGTCCCTGCCATCTTTCAGCATGATCAGCCGCTGGTTCCTGCTTCCTCTGAAAAGAAGGCTGATATCCTTCAGTTCTTCCACAAACTCACCGTCTACCAGCACGTCGATACAAGACAGCATCTCCTTCGTAACGTCTGTATAGACGCTTCCGCCTTTCTGCATATCCACGTCATACAGATAGCCGGAATAACACCAGATATCCTTCTCAGGGTATGTCTGCTTCACCCTCTTAAGAAGCCTTGCCACTTCCGGCTGGTTCTCCGGCTCAAAGGGTTCTCCTCCCAGTACGGTAAGTCCCTGGATATAACTGTCTCCCAGCATACGTATGATCTCATTCTCCGTCTCTTCCGTATATGGCTGTCCATAATTAAAATCCCATGTTTCCGCATTAAAACATCCTTTACAGTGATGCCTGCATCCTGATACAAACAAACTGATCCGTACTCCCGGACCATCTGCAATATCATAGCTTTTAAGATTCCCATAATACATTTCTGCCGTCCTGCCTTTATCAATTTATGATCGTTAACTCCATTATAACCAGATTTCTTTCCAAGTACAATTGATAACTTCCCCAATTCCGTGTTAAACTATAAAAAGTTATCCCATGTAAACGATACGATTGAAGCAATGAAAAAAGGACTGGAACAATGGCTAAATTATATTTTCGTCACGGAGCGATGGGCAGCTCCAAAACTGCAAACGCCCTGATGGTTGCATACAATTACTATGAGCGCGGTAAAGAAGCGCTTCTGGCAAAGCCCAGGCTGGACACCCGCGACGAGGGCGTGATCCGCAGCCGTATGGGGCTGGAACACAAATGCATTTATGTTGAAGACGTCGTCGCCATGAGTGACAGCGCTCTCTCACGCTATGACTGTATTGTGATCGATGAGGCCCAGTTCTGCAAGAAATCTGACATCGCATTCTTCGAACATATTGTAGATGATCTGGATATTCCAGTTATCTGCTATGGCCTCCGCACGGATTTCCGGCGCGAACTGTTCGAGGGCAGTATGTGGCTTCTCGCTTGGGCTGACGTCATTGAAGAACTGAAAACCGTATGCTGGTGCGGCGAAGGCGCAAGCTGTAATACCCGGTTTACCAAAGACGGCCAGATCATCCACACAGGCAGCCAGGTTGTTGTAGGCGGCAACGACTGCTATACCGCGTTATGCCGGAAACATTTCAAAGCAGGCATACTCGGCCCGGGAAAACGGGACTAACCCAGACCGTATACTATGTAAGAAAGAACGCACCATAACTCCGATGCGTTCTTTCCTCTCTCATTCTATCTCTGCTCTCTTTCGTAACGCCGCACTTCTTACAGGTGCAGTACCCGGTCCTTGATCTCCTGTGTCCTTCCCTGATTCCAGAACTGTGTCCCGATGTACCCGCAGGTCCTGCGGGCTACCGCCATCTGGTTCTGATCCCGGTTACCGCAGTTCGGGCATTCCCATATAAGCTTGCCAGACTCGTCCTCTTTGATCAGGATCTCGCCACTGTAACCACAGCACTCACAGAAATCG
>CAZGVY010000046.1:3511-13321 GCA_964529215.1 uncultured Mordavella sp.
GTTCCGCATACATGATATTCTCATATATAAATTTCATGACAGATAATACCGCCGGGATATTCTGCTGCATGTTGGGAACCTCCACATAGCTGATCGCCCCGCCCGGCGACAGTTTCTGGAAATCCGCCTCAAACTTCAGCTTATCAAATGCATTGATCTCCTCTGTCACATGTACATGATAGCTATTAGTAATATAATTCTTATCTGTAACGCCCGGAATAATGCCAAACCGTTTCTGCAGGCATTTTGCAAATTTATACGTCGTAGATTCCATCGGCGTTCCATACACAGAATAGCTGATATTCTCTGCTGCTTTCCATTCCTTACACTTATCATTCAGCCGCTGCATCACCTGCAGGGCAAATTCTCTTGCTTCCGGATCGGTATGGGATTTGCCTACCATACGCATACACATCTCATAAAGTCCCGCATAGCCCAGCGATATGGTTGAGTACCCATTATACAGTAATTTATCGATCTTCTCACCCTTTTTCAGCCTTGCAAGCGCCCCATACTGCCAAAGGATCGGCGCTACGTCAGAAATCGTTCCTAACAGCCTCTCATGGCGGCATCTGAGCGCCTTATGGCACAGCTCAAGCCTTTCGTCCAGGATTTCCCAAAAACGGTTCATATCTCCTTTTGAAGAACATGCCACATCCACCAGATTGATCGTCACAACGCCCTGGTTGAACCGGCCATAAAACTTATGGCTCCCGTCTTCATTTCTCTGGGAATCCTCAACGGTCAGAAACGAGCGGCAGCCCATGCAGGTATATACGTTGCCCTGTTTTAATTCCCTCATCATCTTGGCGGAAATATAATCCGGAACCATCCTTTTCGCCGTACATCTGGCCGCAAGCTCTGTCAGCGCCCAATATTTGGAATCTTCTTTGATATTGTCCTCGTCCAGCACATAGATCAGCTTGGGAAATGCGGGTGTGATCCATACACCTTTTTCATTCTTAACGCCCTGCATCCTCTGTTTCAGCACTTCCTCGATGATCATAGCAAGGTCGTCTCTTTCCTGTCCTTCCGGCACTTCGTCCAGATACATAAACATCGTAACAAAGGGAGCCTGCCCGTTACAGGTCATCAGCGTGATCAGCTGATACTGGATCGTCTGGATCCCGCTCTTGATCTCTTCTCTCAGGCGCTTTTCGGTAATCTTCTCAATAATCTCCTCATCCATACTTTCGCCGCATTCCCTGCGCTCCTCAATAACGCCTTTTTTCAGCTTCTTCCTGCTGATATCTACAAATGGCGCCAGATGTGCGAGCGTAAAGGACTGGCCGCCGTACTGATTACTTGCAACCTGGGCTACGATCTGCGTCGTAACATTGCAGGCAGTAAAAAAGCTATGAGGCTTCTCGATCAGCGTCTCGCTGATCACTGTCCCATTCTGCAGCATATCCTCCAGATTGATCAGGTCGCAATTATGTTCCTTCTGTGCAAAATAATCCGAATCATGAAAATGAATGATCCCTTCCTCGTGAGCCTGTACGATATCATCCGGCAAAAGTACGCGCTTGGTAAGGTCTTTGCTTACCTCCCCGGCCATATAATCTCTCTGTGTAGAATTGATCACCGGGTTCTTATTAGAATTCTCCTGGTTCACTTCCTCGTTCAGATGTTCGATCAGTGCAAGGATACCATTATCCGTCGTATTGGACTTACGGGCAAGTTCTCTCCTATAACGGTAGCGCACATACTTCTGTGCAACCTCATAACCGCGCATACCCATAATGCTTGTCTCCACCATATCCTGGATATCTTCCACATGAACGGCATGAGACATGCGCTGAACCTGCTGTGCGATATCATCTGCAATCGCCCGGACCTGATATTCGTTCATCTTATAAATATTTTCTACTTCTTTATTTGCCGCATTGACCGCGTTCACGATCTTGGACAGGTCAAAGGTAACTTCTTCGCCATTTCTCTTAATAACTTTATTTTTAACCAAGTCTTCCATCTCTCATACTCTCCTCCCAAATTCATATGATCCTTAAGCGTTCCACACTTCTTATTCTGTCTCCGCTTCTGTTCACCACAATATCTTGTGTGTGTACATCAAATACTACCACAAAATATCCAAAATGAAAAGCAAAATTTTTAAATTTTTAAAAAAACTTTTTTTATAAAAAAATAGACGCCCCCCAAAGTCCCAAAATATGGTATTGTTATGAATAGAAACGGTAATAATAAAATCAGCCCAATAGTAAGGAGGTATTTACACGATGCTGAAGCAATTACTTTCTCTGCCTGGATTTATCTATGATCTCGGCGGCAGATACTACTATCTTGGCAAATGGATCTGTAAGGAATGTACAGAAACCGACGCGGCAGACTGTGCCGTTATGTATGCAATGTGCCGGAACGCAGGTGAAGATAAAGAAGCCTGTTACTATTTCCAGAAAATCCGGGCTTACAGTGACTTATCCCTGGAAGTCCCCTATGACCCGGAGCAGATCCGCACCCACATGGAATCCCTCTTAGATCCTCTGCCGGATGCCTCTTTAAAAAAGCTGGAAACACAGCTTCAGGCCTTCCTTGAAGACATAAAAAAATATTCCTAGGGAGAAAAGCCATGAGATACACATACAAAAACGGATATACCCTCTGCGGCATGGTCATGCTTGCCAGCGAAATATGGAAACAGTGGATACTTACCTTTACCTTAAATCACGGCTCATATAACTGGTGGTATTTCCCCTTTCAGTTGTGTAGTATTCCTATGTATGTGTGTCTGGCCATCGGGATCTGCTCTTCTTCCCGTATCCGGAAGCAAAGCTCCTATCTGCGCTCCCACGGAGACCGGATCTGTTCCCTGCTTATGGCTTTCCTTATGGATTTTGGAATACTCGGCGGCATTTTTGCATTTTTTGACACCAGCGGCATGCATTATGCATATTTTCCCCTGACCATCCACTCTTTTGCCTGGCATATCCTGCTGATCATCATTGGCTGTTACAGCGGCTTAAACGAAAAGGCGGACCGGTCATTAAAGGGTTACTGCTTTAGCGTCATACTATATCTTGTATGCTGCGGGACCGCTACACTTTTCAATCTTGTATTCCACCAGTATGGTATGATAAATATGTTCTACATCAGTCCCTATTACAGAATGAGACAGAGGGTATTCTGCCAGATTGCCGCCCTGACGGGCAGCGGGCGCGCAATTTTCATATATATACTTGCCTCCATTACAGGTGCCGGCCTGTTCCACCTGCTCTGGAACAAAACCTTCAGGTATAGAAACAGATAGCCCGCGCCAATCAGTTGAATTTAGATATTTTCAGGAGTATAATAGTATACAAATACATGAGGAGGTTTCTATATATGTTAAATGAAAAAGTAGTAGGATTGTTAAACCAGCAGATCAACAAGGAACTCTATTCCGCATATTTATATCTGGATTTTTCAAATTATTATTATGAGCAGGGGCTGGATGGCTTCGGAAACTGGTACCGGATCCAGGCACAGGAAGAACGCGACCACGCCATGCTGTTTGTACAGTATCTGCAGAATAATGGTGAAAAGATCGTCCTGGAGGCCATTGACAAGCCTGCAGTCAGTCTGGCAGACGCTAAGGCCGTGCTGGAAGAAGGCTTAAAGCATGAGCAGTATGTGACCAGCCTGATACATAACATCTATGACGCCGCATATTCTGTGAAGGATTTCCGTACCATGCAGTTCTTAGACTGGTTCGTAAAGGAGCAGGGAGAGGAAGAAACCAACGCAGAAGGGCTTGTAAAGAAATTTGAATTGTTCGGCGACGATCCAAAGAGCTTATATATGCTGGACAGCGAGCTGGGCGGACGGGTATATTCCGCGCCGTCACTGGTACTGTAGGCGCAAGAGATCCCCGGCAGATACCGGCAGGACACAAAAGAAAAGGAATCCACTAGAAATCAGGCGCCTATTTTGCATTCAGCAATATGGATACCTTAAAAACCTGATCCTGATATTCAAATTCTGAAATTCCATGATATTGCTCAATAATATGAAGAACTGAGGAGATTCCGATCCCCTTACGTCCTTTTTTCTTGGAAGAAAGAAAGACGTCCCCTGATCTTAAAATTTCTCCTTCGTAGGTATTTTCAATGATGATAGCAAGGAGGAAGCTGGTGGTTGCCGATATTTTTACATGAATAAACCTTTCTCCGGAAGTCATCCTTGCACAGGCTTCCACGGCATTTTCCAGAAGATTGGAGACGATAGCGCATAGATCCATATCTGAAAAGAGCAGATTTTCCGGAAACGATATGGCGGCGTCAAAGGCAGCGCCGCTGTTTTCCGAAAGTCCTTTATAATATCCCAGCAGCGCGTTTAGAGCAAAGTTATCACAGTAAATACTGCCGGGAGTCAGGGAAGCGCTGTATTCTTTTATGTAATCGCTTAACCCCCGGATATTCTCTGCCTCAATATAGTTATGGATCACCAGCAGGTGGTGGCGCATATCGTGGCGCTGCCTGCTGGTCTGCTCGATCTGGCGTTGAAGGAGTTCTGCCTGCTTATGCTGTGAGGCCAAAACCGTTTCGGAGATATGCAGCCTTTCAGAAAGATCTGCATTCTCTATGACAACAACAACCATCCGCATGATCAAAATATAGGTAGCAAAAGTAAAAACCGTCCAGAGAGGCGGGATAAAGTAAAATAATTGTCCCGGCGCAGATCCAGGAGAAGAAATTGTCTGAGAAAACAAAAGGTTATGGAGGAGATTGTTGCAGATGGGGATGATCCACACCTGGTTCCATATAGAAAAAGAGGCAGTATAGTCCAGAGCCGGACGCAGGAATCTCCGGAAAAAATAATATATAAGCGGAAATGTGATAGCAGTCAGGGTAGTCCGGATTGCGAAGGAATCAAAGGCGCTGCATGAGGGAAGGCGGCCTTCCAGAAGGAAAAAAATGTATGCGGAAAGAAGCGAGACATGCTCCGAGTAACATTTTGCAACGGCAACGACGAAGATGCCGTGGCCAAAGCGGTATCCGGTGACAGCATCAAAGATGACCGCGCCGAGAATAATAGTAGACAAACCGATCATCAGGTATTTGAGCGGAAATGAGTTGTATCTTATATATGTGCCGGAGCCGTAAAAGGTAATCGCAAGGTACAAAAGGATAGCAGCGGCAACATGCAGGATCACAGGGGTGCGCAGGCGGTTCCGGAATGTAAGGAGCAAAAGGGCAAAACACGGGAGGATAAAGCAAAAGGTATTAATGATATGTGCGGTTGCCATGTACCGTACCTCCGTTTACGTAGTCAAAAATATAGTTCGCATATGCCTGGATGATCTCCTTTTTCTGGGATCTGTAAATAGGTATGTGTTCTTTGTTTTTCAAAATAAAGTCATTGCCTTCCCAGGTATCTATATAATCCATATTGACCATGCAGTTCCGATAGCACCACAAAAACTGCCCGTATTGGGACAGCATCGGGGTGAACGCGCTAAAGGACATATAGGAGCGGATGATCTTTTGCGGAGTATGTACCTGGATATAATGATTGTGGAAATCTGCATACATGATATCGGCAACAAGGATCCTTGTATGAAAACGTCCTTCCTTCACTTCGATATAACGGTCAGCATTTCCGGCCATATTTTCAAAGCGGCTTAAGGCATCCTCAAACTGCGCGTAAGTATACGGTTTTAGAAGATAATCCAAAGCATGAAGCCGGAATGCTTTAATGGCATGCTCTTTGCTGGAGGTTGAAAAGACAATCTGGCATCCGGGATTCTTTTTTTGCAGATTCTTTGCAATCAGAATGCCGCTTGAAGCCTGCATAAAAATATCAAGGAAAACAAGGTCGTAGCGCTCTGTATCAAGCGTACTTTCGAACTCTTTTTCGTGCAAAAACTGCTTTACCAATGCATGTATTTTGTGTTCATTGCAATAACGGCAGGCATATTCAAATAAAAGCGCAAGATCCTTTGGGCAGTCGTCGATAAGTGCAATTGTCATAATATCCTCCGTAATATCAAAAAATTAGAATAAAGAATGTGCCTTTGCACATTCTCGCGCCGGGCGCGGCTAAAAAGCCTTTCAGACCAGTATGTTAATAGTAGCATATTTACAAAGATTTGTATAGACTTACGAAATCGGTAACATTTTTTAGAATACGGTAAAAAGTTTGTTTGTACGTTAAGAAAGTGTAAAAATAGAAGTAGCCTAAGAATCTGGCTGTGATTACAGCTCATAGTATATCTTTATATGAGGAGGAATGAAACAAACGAGGAAACTGTTAAAAGGATTATCGATACTGCAGATTATTATTGCTATTTTATGTGTTGTCGTTGGAATTGCCACTCTGCTGCTGGGAAATCTTATGAATGATATGGTAACTCTCCCTGCGGAGCAGCAGGCGCTTGTCTCGATGAAAGTGTCTGCCGTTTTGGGACTGATTTCTGCCGTATTTAATTTCAGCTGCGGATGGTGCGGGCTCAAAGGGGCAAAAGGAAATAAAAAAAGTCTGTCTATAGCAGTGAAGCTTGGATGGCTTGGCCTGATTGCCGCAGTAATCTCAGGGGCGCTGACACTATTCGGAGACGCGGATATGGAGCGGGTCTCTACCGCCGTGGCAAGCAGCGTTGTGCCGGTCCTGTTTCTTATTTCAGCAAAAAGCGTGAACAGGGATTCGGAAAACTAAAAGGAGGAGAACGGGAATGAAAATATATGTCAGAAATCTTCTTGTTATTGTGATGGGTATTGTTTTCCTTTGTCCCTTTTCATTAACGGGATGTAAAAAGGAAGAACAAAAAACAGAAGTGATCGTGGAAAGTGAAGGACAGATGGAAGGGACTCTTGTAAGCTTTGAAGGCAAAACCCTGGTGGCCGAAGAAGCTGACAGAGAATATACTTTCGATGTTTCCAACGCGGAAATCCAGACAACAAATATGCGGGCGGGGGACGAGCTTGTCATCTACTTTGAAGGAAAATTAGAAGGCACAGATACCTCAAAGATAAAGGTAACCAGCGTTAAAGACCTTGGTGATAACGGACATCAGGCAGAAAAGCAGGCGGTAGGCACGCTTGTAAACCTGACGGAAAATACGATTACGATCCGGCAGAACGACGGTACGGAACTACTATTTTGTTCCAATAACTGCCAGCATGAGTTTAAAAACGGGATCCGCGAAGGTAATTGGATTGTCGTAACCTACAAGGGGGAGATAAACGGAACGGATACGAAAAATGTAACCGTAATCAAAATCACAGATAACGACCCCAATGTGGTGAAAAAAGAACAGAAAGAAATGAAAATGAAAGCCGTTAATGAAACTGTATATACAACGGCAGGAGTCCATATCAGAGAAGCCTGTACAACCGATTCAAAAGTCCTGGGGTCCCTTGCGAAGGGAGAATCCATACTGCGCACAGGCGTGTGCCAAAACGGATGGTCACGCGTCCAGTATCAATCCAAAGACGCATACATTTACGGAGAATACCTGACTACGGATAAGCCCAAAGCAGATGCTCCCGCGGCAAAGACAAACGGAGCTCCGCCGGCCACCGCACAGGCCGGCGATCAGCCACAGCCTATTAAACAGCCGACAGAAACCAAACAGCCAGCAGAAACAGAGGAACCAGAGCCGCAGCAGGCAGAACCGGCGCAGCAGGAACAGGTATTTACCGGAACCGTACAGGATGTAAGTATGAATACATTGACCGTTGCGTCGGAGGAAGGGGAATATACCCTTTATATTGCAGATGCACAGCACGAATATGCCAACGGGATCCAGACAGGCAACACAGTTACGGTTACGTATCTGGGAAGCTTAGAAGACCAGGAACATCTAATTGTTGTCAAAGTGACAGATTCAGATCCAAACGAAGCGGCTCAGAATGCCATATATGAAGGAACGGTTACCGACGCCACGATCAATACCCTTACGATCCAGACAGAGGACGGCGCAGTTATGACGTTTATAAAAGATAACGCAGTAAATAACCTAGAGGCGGTCACCAATGGCCAGAAGGTAAAGATCACAGCAGATATGACAGCTTCCAAAGCAGATGAAAATATTTTTCAGGCAAAACAGATCGACCCGGCAGAAGAAAAATAACTGATCATAACAGATGAGACGCCCTCCATGTATAAAGAAGCAATCACCTCCTCTATGCATGGAGGGTACTGTAAGGAAAGCGAAAATGGAACGGAAGAATGAACTGAAAACACTATTGAAAAAAATAAACCGGCAGGGAAAAGAAAACATTATAGCGGCAATAACCCTTAAAGTACTTTTAGGCATTGGTTTCTTTGCCGTATTATGGATTTTACGGTCTTATACCGTCAATTCCTGCCTCCACACTTTGGAACAGGAAACCCAGGAGGTCCGGCAGAATATCCAGATACAGATTTCATTTGCGCAAAGCCGCCTGGAAACGCTTGCTGATATCATAGAAAAGGAGGACGATATCACTTCTGAAAGAACTGTTCAGATCCTTAAGTCTGATACCGGTATGGATCTGGTATCCCGGCTTGGCATTATCCTCCCGGATGACCGGATCATGCAGCAGGACGGAACCCTGTCAGAGCCGGTAAACGGAATTACATTCGATGCATTAGATGGAAAACAGACTTTTATTACAAATATGGAACCGGATAATCTTAAGCCGGATCAATTTGTTTTGTTTTTTAATATTCCGATTGTAAAAGAAGAACAGACGGAAGGAATCCTATTCGGCGTAATCGAACCCCAGACATTGTCAGACTATTTCGAAGTAGATATTTTTGACGGAAATGCAGATATTTTTATCCTTGACGCCCAGAACATGGAATTCATTATGGACACGCTGCATGGGGAAGGGGAATCTGCCGCATTAGAAGGACATACGATCAAAAAGGGATACAGCAAAGAACAGATCGCCCGGGATTTTGCAGATGGGGAAGGCGGGATAACCGCATATTTTTCAAGAAGCCAGAAGGAATATTTATATACTGCATACGAGCCGGCAGGGATCAACGACTGGTTTGTTATGCTGACAGTTCCAGAGCATGTCGTTTTTATGGAAAGCATCTATATTGAGAAGGTTCTGTTCTGGCTCGGATTATACGAAACAGCTATTCTGATCATTTACATCCTGTGGGATATCATCCGCACGCGGAAAGAAGTACGTGCCAAGGAAAAGATGGCGACTACGGATCTTCTTACGAACCTTAAAAACCGTAATGCTTACGAGCAGACGCTTGCACGGTATGAGGCAGATCTCCCGGCCCGCTTATCCTGCGTTTATGCTGATGCCAACGGCCTTCATGAACTGAATAACAGCCAGGGGCATGCTGCCGGAGACAAGATGCTGCAAACGGTAGCGGAAGTATTTACCAGATATTTTGGCCCGGAAAATGTCTACCGTATCGGAGGGGATGAATTTCTGGTATTTGTGGAAATGGAGTTAAACAAAGTATCCGAAAAAACATTGGAAGCAAAAGAAAAGGTGAAAGAAGCTGGTTATCATGTTTCCGTTGGAACAGCATCCGGGGAAGACAGTGTTACCTCTATGGTAAAAGCAGCGGAACTTAAGATGTATGAGGATAAGAAGCAATTCTATTCGGGACAGAAGGACCGGCGTAAAATGCGGTAATTGTTTTTGATATGGGGCAGCTTCACTGTTGCAAATTACCGATGCAGATAAGGTGCAAATAAATTGACAAAATTTGAAGAAAGAATTGACAGGAAGCGGTCACTCATGGTATAAATATTTAGTGGCCGCTTTTGGTCACAGGTGAATACAGGGGATTGGTCAAATGGTATGACAGGAGTCTCCAAAACTCTTAGCGGGAGTTCGATTCTCTCATCCCCTGTTT
>CAZGVY010000047.1:0-13260 GCA_964529215.1 uncultured Mordavella sp.
ATTCAGGAAATTACATGGATGTATTTGAGAGGGATATTGTTGAGGCAGAAAAGAACATCATTGTGTCTAGCCCAGAACTTACACAGAATAAGACAGAGCGTTTTGCCTATCTTGTAAAGGCAAGACAAGAAGCCGGAATAACGGTAACGGTCATAACGATAGAACCACAGAATATATCTTATGGAAATCCGGAGTTTTGCCAGAGGTTAATCCAAAAAATGCAGGAAAGTGGCATTCAAGTCATTGTAAAAGAAGAGGTAATAGAACACTTTGCTATTATAGATGATGAAATTGTATGGCACGGAGGGATGAATTTGTTGGGCAAAGAAGATGCATGGGATAATTTGATACGAATCAAGTCTGAACAGGTTGCGGCAGAACTGTTAGAGATCGCATTAAAGGAATAGCAGTTTAGTCACTGACCAAGTTAACAGTTATGGAAATGGTATAGAGAAATGCCAAGATGTTTTGAATTGATTCTATGGAGCGCTGTGTGTGAGGGATAGTCTGCCGCAATAAATATTTTGACTCAAATCATGTCTTTACTTTGATTAGCGTTTGCGTGTATAATACCATTAGAATTTATCTGGTAAAGGAGATACTATGCAGTATACATGGGAGGATATTGAACGGCATGTTGCAGTCTGTACGCACTGTCCGCTGAGTCAGACCAGAGTGCGCCCGGTTATGGGACGTGGAGACCATCGGGCAGATCTTATGCTGATTGCTGAAGCGCCCGGAGGAGAGGAAGACCTGCAGGGGATCCCTTTTGTCGGACGCTCTGGAGAACTGCTGGATAAGCTTTTGCAGGATTGTGGGTTAAAGAGGGAGGAAATTTATATTACCAATATTTTAAAATGCCATCCGCCAGGGAACCGTGATCCAAAAGAAGAGGAAAAAGAAGCCTGTATCCCATACCTGAAATATGAGATGTTCCTTCTGAAGCCGAAAGTCATTATCTGTCTTGGCCGTATCGCGGCGCAGCGCATCATTTCTCCTGATTTTAAAATTACGAAACAGCATGGCGACTGGATATACCGGAAAAACTATGCGCTGACTGCGACATATCATCCCTCGGCGGTCCTGCGGGATCCGTCCAGGTATGAGAGTGTGAAAGAAGATTTCTGCGGAGCCGTAAGAAAATTAAAAGAACTTTAGAGAACAGATAACCGCCTGAGATAAAAGAACTCAGTAAAGGAAATCTGCAGGATATTATATTAAACATGATGGGTCTGCTTTCGAGAGAACTATGTGGGAAATTAGAAAGCATGTATATAAAAATTATGTTTTGTAAAAACAGGGAATAAGGACGGGAGGAAGAAATTGAAACAGAGGAATGTAAAGAAGAAAATCAGCGCAGTATTTCTGGCGGCCATAATGATAATGGCTTCATTTCCGGCTCTTAGCGAGGAGGCTCATGCAGTGGAACCGCCAGATGCCAAGCAGTTTGTGATGAAAGATGATTTAAAACAATTCGATACATGCGATACGAACGATAATGGGAAAAGTGCGGCAAAGGTTTATTTCGGCTGGAATAATTCCGTTTTAGACCTAACTTCAGGTTTGACTACCGCTTCGGCTCAAGCATGGTGGATTGTGGGAAGCCAGAATGAGAATGGCAATCTGATCCTGTTTGCGGCAAGTCCGCTGATGACAGATCAACAGTTTAATAAAGACGCACCTTTTCCTCCGGATACTCCAATGACATATGATACTGGCTGTGACTGCGTTTATCAAAAGGATGTGCCGGCAATGGTTGATCCCAGCCATTATGGAATCAGTTCATTAAGAACAACATTGAAAAGTATGGAAACAGATACTTCTTTTTTTTCAGAAGCCGAACAGGCCTTGATGAATGAAACAACCATCTATACATATGACATGAAAAATTGTAATACATACTCCACAACAGATAAACTGTATCCTCCATATGGAGACACCATGCTTTACAGGGATAGCCACCATCTCACGGTTGGCACAAACAGTGCAGATTCTTTAAATGATGGACTTTGTATTGATGACAGCTATTGGAGCAGGGGTTGTACTGTATTTGAGCGTTTCTGGTTTCGCGCGCCGCTCGATGTAGCTGGTGGGCATGTGCTGACTGGGAATGCGGGTCTTGATCTAACCGCTCAGAGTATCAACCTTACTCTTGATGTGAAAGCTGCTTTTGAACTCGACATGTCATCGGTTCTCTTTGCATCTGCTGCACCGGCGGTATCACCGTCAGTAATAGGATATGGAGGAAAGCTGCCAATAGAAGATGCAACCAATACATCCAATTATGACGCATTCACGTTAAGATACGACGCCGATAATCTTGGTTCGGCACAAGTGGCTTATGATTATTCAAGGGTGGAATTAACAGGCGTTCCGTCAGATACTTATCTTGTAGTACAAAATAAAAACGGCGCATGGGCGAGAGGAGTGAGCGGTACATGGTCTGTTTCTGCCAGTGATATGGGAATTGACAGTTTTGAAAATTGCAAAGTATGGCTGGAAAGGACAAATAGTACAGAGAGAAAGACCTATGCTACAATGGCTACAATGTTAGAAGAAAAATTGTATGACGTCAGTATTGCAGGTAATGCGACCTTAAAGATTCCTTCTGGCAATGCAGCTCAGACGGTAAGCCCCGGTAGTGCGATTGCGGATATTACGGTAGAAGCCGCAGAAGGTTATTATTTGCCGGATGATTACATAAACGGCGTAATATTGCCGGATGGCTTTCAGGCCGGGCAGGATGGAAAAACAGTCACGATTTCAGGAACGCCGCAAAGTAATGTGACGATTACTTTGCCGGACGCAGCAGAAAAATTAAATAGAACGGATCCGCCAGATGTGACAGGCGGCGTTGAAACGATCGCTGGAACAAAGGATACGATGGAGTATGCTCCGTCAGCAGACTCTTCTGCATGGAAATCCTGTACGGACGGAAGTACCGCGGTAAGCGCCGGGACATGGTATGTGCGCTATAAAGAAACGGATACACAAAAAGCAAGTACAGCGAGGGAAGTAACGGTAACAGAACCTGTACATATGATTTCGGCTGATCCTGATTCCCTTACCTTTGATACAAGAACGGAAGGATATTCTGATGTTTCTGCAAAAAGGGTGAAAATTCAAAATACAGGCGATGGAGAGCTTGCAAATATTAACGTAGTCTTAACGGGAGCAAATGCTGCCGCATTTACATTAGATGCAAGCGGGATGCAGACAACACTTGCTCCGATGGCAGAAACCGAAGTTTCCGTAAAACCAAATAAAGGCCTTGATCCGGGGGTATATCAGGCAGAACTTAACATCTTGGGAAATTCTGACGCAAAGAAAAGTATTCCGATTACCTTTACAGTGGAAGAACGTGAATCACCGTCAGTACATATACACAATTACGGAATATGGTGGGAGTCAGACAGTGAGAACCACTGGCACGAATGCACCTGTGGAGACAAAACTGATATCACGGCGCACCGGTTTATATGGGTAACCGATCAGGAAGCCACGGCAGACGAAAAAGGCATCAGGCATGAAGAATGTGATGCCTGCGGCTACAGAGGGGAGGAAGTTGAGATTCCGGAAACGGGAGTTTCGGAATCTGAGTATAAGATTCTTGAGGGTGAAAATCAGACTTACAGCGGCAGCGGCGAACTGACTGTCAGGGCGGACGGCGATTTTTCTAAGTTCACCGGGATCAAAGTGGACGGGGAAGAGGTTGACGCCTCGAACTATGATGCAAAGGAAGGAAGTACGATTGTAACACTGAAAGAAGATTATCTTTCCACACTGCCTGACGGGGATCATATGATGACCTTTGTATATGAGGATGGGGAGGTTTCCACCAATTTCACGACTGCAGACGGGGGAACATCAGGAACTACTGAAGAACCGGCCCGCCCGGGGCAGGATAATACGAATGCCGGAAGCGGGACAAATTCTGATACTGCCAGATCCGCTACAGGTAATGGCGGCAGTCCGGCAGCCGGAAGTACTTCAGCAGCCGGAAACAGTACAGGTTCTGCTACAAGCAGGCCGGTTATATATGGCAGCTCTAATCCGAGAACCGGTGACAAGCTAAATATTAGCCTGTATCTTTTACTATTTATAATAAGCGGATCGGTAGCCATTTTCTGCGCCAAAAAGAAAAAAGAGAATTAAGCTCAGTAAATATGGATAGCAGCAGGCTGGATTTTTCAGGGGATAGGCCTGCTGCTTTTACAGCGGCAATTATTATGATAACACAAAAAAGCATGGCGTAAAGCAATTCACTTAGGAATTGCCTCATCCGGAGAGATAATGGGATGCCGGGGAGTATGTATAATTTGGCAGACAGTTCATATAATATACCGATGCAGTGCGGAAGGGAAACAGTTATGCAATGGCTTTTGTTTGTATCGGATATGATGATCCCCGTGGTGATCTTTGGAATTGTCTGCTATGGCGCGGCGCGGAAGGTGGAAGTGTATGATGCCTTTATAAAAGGGGCAAATAGCGGGTTCCATACGGTGATTAAGATCATGCCTACCATGATTGCACTGATGGTAGCGGTAGGGGTGCTGAGGGCGTCGGGTTTTCTTGAAATACTGTCGGAGCTGGTGGGAAGATTGTCCGCCTGCATAGGATTTCCAGGAGAACTGGTACCTCTTTCCGTAGTAAAGATGTTTTCTTCTTCGGCGGCAACAGGGCTTCTTCTGGACTTGTATAAAGAATATGGAACAGATTCCATGATTGGCCTGACAGCCTCCATCAGTATGGCTTGTACAGAGACTATATTTTATACCATGAGCGTATATTTTATGACTGCAAAGGTGAGGAAAAGCAGATATACGCTGGCCGGCGCATTATTTGCAACTGTGGCGGGACTGGCGGCAAGTGTAGTGCTCGCAGGATATTTTGCCGGAATGCAGGGATGAGATATAGCGTGCAGATCCTGTGATAATATTAAAATAGAGAAGAAAAAGTATGGAAGCAGTAAATAAGGAATACTATAGAGAATTTTATAATGAGATTAAGGATATTGCAGAGCATCCGGCGGTGCGTCAGATGAAACAGTATCCGCAGCATGGGAAGACCTCCTGCTACAAACATTGTATCAGTGTGGCGTTTCAGAATTACCGTATATGCAGAAAGCTGAATCTGGATGCAAGATCGGCGGCAAGAGCAGGGATGCTGCATGATCTGTTTCTGTATGACTGGCATACCCATGCAGAGAAAACCGGAGAGCGGTGGCATGGGCTGACGCATCCGGAAACTGCCTACAGCAATGCAAGGAAGTTCTTTGTATTGAACCGGATTGAACGGGACGTTATACGGAATCATATGTGGCCGCTGACATTTTTCAGGATTCCCCGGACAAAAGAAGGGTGGATCACAGTATTTGCGGATAAGTATTGCAGCCTGCTGGAAACCATGTATGTTCTGCGTAGTGTAACCCGTTATACGGGGCTGTCATGAAGTACAGCCTGCATATCTTCTGGAAGAGGCGCTGTAAATTCCATCTGTTCTCCAGTCATTGGATGAGGGAAGGAGAGCTTATGGGAGTGCAGCGCCTGTCTTTTTATACAGGACATGTCTGGATGATAAAGGTAGTCGCCGATTAAGGGATATCCAAGATATTTCATGTGGATACGGATCTGGTGAGTACGGCCGGTTTCTAATTCCAGCGCTACCAGACTGTGACGGCTGTCAGCCCTGACAAGACGGTAATGTGTAACTGCGGGTTCGCCGTGCAGCCAATCTACGGTACGTTCAAGGATCGTTCCGGGTTTCCTTGCCAGAGGAGCCCGGATGGTGCCGGCTTCCGGCATGATATGTCCGCTGGCAATAGCCAGATATTCCCGGTGTACTTGTCTTTTGCTGGTCATAGCTGAGAGAATACCGGCGCTTACCAGATGCTTTGCCACAACGGTCAGGCCGGAGGTATCCCGATCCAGCCGGTTACAGCAGCGGAAAATAAAAGGCTTGCCCTGCTCTTTGTAGTACCAGGCAAGGGCATTTGCCATCGTATTGTAATAATTATTCAGAGAGGGATGTATGGGCATTCCCGCTGGTTTGTTAATAACGATGATATCTTCATCTTCGTATACGATATCCAGAGGAAGTTTTACAGGAGGAATCTTTTCAGAGCATTGTGTCTCCGTTATCTGAACCGTTAACTGGTCGCCGGCGGCAAGAGCCTGACGCATATAATAATGGATGCCATTTACCAGGATACTTTCAGGCATCCGTTTGATGGAGGCAAGGTTCTGAGAAGAATAGCCCCTGCGTTTAAGATACTGTTCTACCCGGAGCCCGGCTTCGGCTTCAGATATTTCATAATTAATCGTTCGGTTCATTGTAATTCTCCCACAAATCCGATAAAATATACTTAACGGACGACTAAAGTCCGTTAAGGTAATTGTAACGGACGACTAAAGTCCGTTAAGGTAGTTGTAACGGACGACTAAAGTCCGTTAAGGTAATTGTAACGGACAAGTCCTCCTGTGAACAGTATCATTCTCCGGGAGAGGCTGTCAAGAGGCAAAGGGGGAAAACAGATGGCAGAATTGAGTACATTGTGTTATATAGAGAAGGATGGTAAATATCTGATGCTTCACAGGAATGTGAAGAAAAATGATGTGAATGAAGGAAAATGGATCGGCGTCGGCGGGCATTTTGAAGCAGATGAGAGTCCGGAGGAGTGCCTGATCCGCGAAGTGAAGGAGGAAACAGGCTTTACGCTGACCTCTTATCAATATCGTGCTATGGTAACTTTCGTGTCGGGAAACGGGGTTACAGAATATATGTCTTTGTTTACGGCGGATGGATTTGAGGGAGAAATGATTCCCTGTGACGAGGGAGATCTGGAATGGGTGGAGATCTCCCGTATCGGCGAACTGAATTTGTGGGAGGGAGACCGGATTTTTCACAGGCTATTGCTTGAGAGAGATACTTTTTTCTCGCTGAAACTGGTATACGACGGGTATGACAAACTGATCTATGCTGCGCTGGATGGAAAAACCCTGGAATCAGAAAATGGAAAATACATCGGGAAACAGAGTGATCATGAATAAGAAAGAACATATTTGCATAGGCGTTCTGGCACATGTTGATGCCGGGAAGACAACCCTGTCAGAGGGGATTCTCTATGAGACCGGAAGGATCAGGAAGCTGGGCAGGGTAGACCATGGAGACGCCTGCCTGGACACGCATGAGTTAGAGAAGAACCGGGGAATTACGATCTTTTCCAGCCAGGCAGGATTTATGCTTGGGAATAAGTATATTACACTTTTAGACACGCCGGGGCATGTGGATTTTTCAGCAGAAATGGAGCGGACACTGCAGGTGCTGGATTACGGGATCCTGGTTATCAACGGGGCGGACGGAGTACAGGCGCATACCAGGACATTGTGGTATCTGCTGGAGAGATATCAGATTCCGGTTTTTCTTTTTATAAATAAAATGGATCAGGAAGGAACAGACGGGCAAGAGCTGATGGCGGAGCTCAGAAATGGGCTTTCGGAGGGCTGCATACGGTTTCATGGATGGGAAATGGCGGAAGCCGGCGGGACAGAGAGCAGAAATAGCTTTACTGATGAGATGCTGGAAAGTATGGCGGTAACGGAAGAAAGTGCGCTGGAGGAGTATTTGGAGAAGGATTCGCTTTCTGAAGATACGGTAAGGCGTCTGATCCGGACCCGGAAGGTATTCCCCTGCTATTTTGGCTCGGCGCTGAAAATGCAGGGAGTAAAGGAATTCCTGAAGGGGCTGGAACAGTATACGGAAGCGCCGGTATATGCAGAGCAGTTTGGCGCAAGAGTCTTTAAGGTTTCCAGAGACCCTTCCGGGGCGCGGCTGACCCATATGAAGATAACGGGTGGACGCCTTGCCGTGAAGATGCTTGTGTCCGGCCGGAAGGCAGGGATGGAAGACGGGTATACTGACTGGGAAGAGAAGGTGGATCAGATCCGGATCTATTCCGGAAGAAAATACGAGACAGTGCAGGAAATATCTGCGGGCATGATCTGTGCGGTGACGGGACTTGGCCATACCTGTCCGGGAGACGGGCTGGGGGCGGAAAATGGCCGCGCATTCCCGGTTATGGAGCCGGTTTTAAGCTACCGGGTTCTCCTGCCGGAGGGGGCAGATGCGCATACAATGCTTTTAAATCTGCGCAGGCTGGAGGAAGAAGAACCTATGCTCAGGGTATTCTGGAATGAGGAACTGGGTGAGATCTATGTGCAGATTATGGGAGAGATCCAGCTTGAGATCTTAAAAAGCCTGATTGAAGAACGGTTTGGGGTAAAGGTAACCTTTGGCGGAGAAAATATTGTATATAAAGAAACCATTCAAAACCGTGTGGAAGGAGTGGGGCATTTTGAACCGCTGCGCCACTATGCGGAGGTACATCTGATACTGGAGCCGGGGGAACAGGGAAGCGGCCTTGTATTTGGGACGTCCTGCAGTGAGGATGTGCTGGATAAAAACTGGCAGAGGCTGATCCTGACTCATTTACAGGAGAAGGAACACAAAGGTGTGCTGACCGGCTCTGCAATAACTGATATGCGGATCACACTGGCAGCAGGACGCGCACATTTAAAACATACGGAAGGCGGAGATTTCCGTGAGGCAACTTACCGGGCAGTCCGGCAGGGGCTGATGCAGGCGGAGAGTGTGCTGCTGGAGCCGTATTATACGTTCAGCCTGGAGGTTCCTTTGGAAAATACCGGCCGGGCGCTGCATGATATCCAGAAAATGGACGGAGAATTTGAACCGCCTGAAACTGCAGGTGAGATGTCAGTCATCCGGGGAAGCGCGCCGGTATCCGGGATGAGAGGATATCAGATTGAAGTGGCCGCGTATACTGGCGGGAGAGGGCGGCTGTTCTGCTCTCTGAAGGGATACGCACCTTGCCGTAATGCTGAGGAGCGGATCCGGGAATGCGGATATGACCGGGAGGCAGATGCAGAAAATCCGGCGGGTTCTGTGTTCTGCTCTCACGGCGCGGGAATCTATGTGCCATGGAATGAAGTTTTCGGTCATATGCACATAGAAAGCCAGCTTAAAAAAATGCAGGAAGCAGAGAAAAAGGGGCCAGAAACGGTCTTTAATACCGGGAAAAAACCGTCTGGGAAAAAAGCGCCTTCTATGGCTGCAGCATCCGGATGGAATGCCAGGGAGGATAAAGAACTGGAGGATATTTTTATCCGGACTTATGGAAAGATAGAGCATAAACGTCCGCCGGAGAGACAGACAGTGCTCTCTGACTCTGAGAAAAAGCAAAGAAAAAAAGTGGAAAATCAGGAAGAATATTTGCTGGTAGACGGCTATAATGTCATTTTTGCCTGGGAGGAATTGAAAGAACTTGCGCAGGATAGTATAGAAGCGGCGAGAAATAAACTGATGGATATCCTGAGTAATTATCAGGGTTTTAAAAAGTGTACGCTAATCCTGGTATTTGACGCATATAAAGTTGACGGAGAATCGATGGAGATCATGCGGTACAAAAATATTTATATCGTATAAACTAAGGAAGCAGAGACGGCAGACAAGTATATTGAAAAGGTGGTACATGAAATCGGAAGGAAGTATCAAGTAACGGTTGTAACTTCGGATGGTGTAGAACAGGTGATTACGGCAGGGCAAGGCGCAAAATTAATATCGGCAAGAGAATTTTCTGAGGAAGTAAAATTTGTAAGGCGGCAGATCAGGGAAGAATGGGAGCAGCACCGTCAGAGTAGTAAAAATTATCTGTTTGACCATATGGATGATGACCTGGCACAGCAGATGGAGGATGTGAGGCTGGGGAAAAAGAACAAAATCCAGCAGTAAAATTCAAAATAACCCAGTGTGTTTTTCCGGGAATTGTGTATAATAAGTACAGGGAGCAAACAAACTAATGATAAACAGCAGAGAAAGGAAGAAATTTATGGCAGTAATTCATGTAACAGAAAGTGATTTTAAGAAGGTTGTATTGGATTCAGACAAGCCGGTGCTGGTAGATTTCTGGGCGTCCTGGTGCGGGCCATGCCAGACGATGGGGCCAGTTGTAGAAGAGCTTGCAGAAGAACTTTCAGATATGAAGGTATGTAAAATTGATATTGATGATGCGATGGAACTTGCAAGAAAATACCGTGTAATGTCAATTCCGGCATTTCTGATCTTTGATGGCGGAGAGGTGGTTAAACGGACGGTGGGCGAGCAGACGAAAGCAGAACTTATGACATTTCTCGGCAGGTAATATGTGGAGAAATAACTAAAATACCGGTAAAATACTGGATAAATACGGTATAAACCACCATTGCAATATATGTTGTATATGATATAATATTTCTTGGTACAATGAGAGAGTTAAGTATATGTTATGAACATATATGGGAGGAAGTATTATGGCTGCAAAAACAACAGCAAAGAAAACAGCTGCCGTTCAGACGGCGGAACCAAAGAGAATGGAGATAAAAGAGACAGAAAAGAAAGCAGCAGAGGTTGTTGCTGAGAAAGCGGCGGAAGTGAAGAAAGCTGTAAAGAAGGCGGCGCCAAAGAAAACGGCTGTCAAAAAGGAGATCAAAGTAAGCACATATGTAGAATTCGGCGGTAAGCAGGTGGATGAAAAGACTATGATCGCTGATATTAAAAAATCCTGGACAAAGTCTGGCAATAAGGTCAGGGATATTAAGACGATGGATCTTTATATCAAACCGGAAGAGAACGCAGTATATTATGTGATCAACGGAAATGAAACAGGTTCAGTTGCATTTTAGGCTTTTGCGGGAAAGATTCATGTGATCAGATGCACAGAGGAGAATGACGATGAATGAGCTTATAACACGCATAGAACAAATTGCAGGAACAGGATCGGCCTTTGTTGGGAATATGACTTCGCTGATCATCACAATTGTGATAGGCGTGCTGATCGGTTTTTTTGGATTGAAGCTTGCAAGAGTATGGGCGGCTTTCGTAGGATTTCTTCTTGGAACAGCTGTGGGCATTGGGATCGTACATGTGGCAGGACTGGCAGGTATGGCTTCGGTAGGAGTGATTTTAGGTTCGGCGCTCGTATTTGCGGTACTGACATGTGTTTTCCTAAAGGTCGGTATTTTTTTCTTTATTATTTTAGCCGTGTCAGGCCTGTGTACATCAGCCGTGCATGCCAGATCACTGCCGGTTCTTATACTCAGCCTGCTGCTGGGGATTGTCGTTGCCGGTATTTCATTAAAGATGTTTGACCCACTGGTGATCATCGTTACATCTATAAGCGGGGGTACTGCAATTGCCAGTTCGGTCCTGGCGATAACAGGCATGGATAGCAACGCGGCGGCTGCAATCGCAGTTCCGCTTGTATTGACGCTTGTGTGTGCTGCCGTACAGTTTGTGATGCGTTCCAGACAGCTGGGCAGAAGCCAGGTGGAGAAGGCAGATGAAAAACGGCAGGAGATATCCCGCGAAAATGAAGTTGAACAGGCGAGAAGCCTTCTTGAAGATGATTTTCCGAATGAAGGGAAACCGGAGCCGGACAGTGAATTGGAAGATGACGGCGATGATGACTTCAGGATAATTGAATAATCAGACAAGTGTGAATGGGAAAAGGACGGAATATATTTTCGTCCTTTTGTTCTATTCTATTACCAAAGTATCTAGTACAACGAATATTAAGTAATTGGCAGTTTGACTTGCCAAAACTTAATTTTCGTTGTACTAGAAGGAAGCTCCGGCGGGGGTTCCTTCAGGTAAAATGATAAAATAAATAAACAGGAGAGTGGGATCATGGCAGATTATAAAGAGATTCTTCATGCACAGCATGCGTATTTCAAAGAAGGAGAATGTAAGGATATAGAATTCAGGATCAGGACGCTTGAACATCTGGAGCAGTGGATCAGCAGCCACGAACAGGAGATCATGGAAGCGCTGCATCAGGATTTGAATAAATCTCCTTTTGAAGCATATGCTACTGAAATTGGCATTGTAAAAGAAGACATCAGGTATATGTTAAAGCATATCCGGAAATGGGCTGCCCCCAAACGGGTAAAGACTCCGTTTACACAGTTTCCGGCCAGGTCTTTTATCTATCCGGAACCCTATGGAACGGTACTGATCATGTCTCCATGGAACTACCCCTTCCAGCTGACGGTAGCGCCCCTTGCAGGGGCAGTCTGCGCAGGAAACTGTGCGGTAGTGAAGCCGTCGGCATATTCGCCCGCTACCACTTGTGTGATCGCGAAAATGATACGGGAATTATTCCCGGAGAAATATATTGCCGTTGCAGAGGGAGGAAGAAAGGCGAACCAGGCTCTTCTGGATGAGAAATTTGATTATATTTTCTTTACGGGAAGTGTGAATGTGGGGAAATATGTAATGGAAAAGGCTTCTGCGCATCTGACTCCGGTCTGCTTGGAGCTTGGAGGGAAAAGTCCTTGTATTGTTGACGAGACAGCAGATCTTAATCTGGCTGCAAAGAGGATCGTATGGGGGAAATTCTTAAACTGCGGGCAGACTTGTGTAGCGCCGGATTATATTCTTGTGCAGAAAAGCGTGAAGGATAAGCTGATCAGACAGATCAATAAATATATAAAAAAAATGTATGGTAAGAACGTACTGGAAAACCCAGAGTATCCAAAGATGATCAATGAAAAGCATTTTGACAGGGTGCTTGGGCTTATGGAGGGAGCCCGTATTGTATCCGGAGGGCAGAGCGACCGCCCGGCGCTTAAAATTGCCCCGGCGGTACTGGACCAGGTGACATGGGAGAGCCCGGTGATGCAGGAAGAAATCTTTGGGCCGCTGCTCCCGGTGCTGTCCTTTTATGATATTGAAGAGGCGGTGCGGATGGTAAACGCAAAGCCCAGGCCGCTGGCACTTTATTATTTTACAAAAGACAAAAAAAGAGAGGCAGAGGTGCTGAAGAATATTTCCTACGGAGGCGGCTGTATTAATGATACCGTCGTTCACCTTGCAACGCCGTATATGCCTTTTGGCGGGATTGGCAGCAGTGGGATGGGCGGATACCATGGAAAAGACAGCTTTGATACATTTACCCACAGGAAAAGTATCATGAAAAAATCCTGCCTGGTTGATATTCCGATACGTTATGCGCCGTTTAAAAATAAATTGGCGCTGTTGAAAAAGATACAGTAGGTAAGTATACCTTGCCGGACGAAGTCCGCCAGCCCGGAGGGCATGCATTACGGGATACTTTGGAGTATACCATAACGGACTGTGTTAAGTACATCTTGGCGGACGCGGAATGAAGAAGGAGTATATAGCAATCAGACGGAGCAGCATTACGAT